>NZ_JBNCNR010000006.1:0-176806 GCF_049847065.1 Gordonia sp. DT219
TCGGGGATGATCAACGGTGCAGCTCGCATACACCATTGAATCAAACAACACCGTCCAGAAACTTCAGGCGCGCCGCACTAGGACTCGCGAGCGTGCCCGGGAATGTTCTCCCGGGCACGTAGCCGGGTTCCCGGGAGGGTGGGCGCGGGCAGGTGCTGGGTATCGCCGAGGTATCCATGCACCTGCCCGAATCGTTCGCCGTGGGCCATCCACTGTTCACGGAAGGCGACGATGTCCTCGTGGGTGCGGCCGATGAAGTTCCACCACATGACGATGTCCTCGTCCAGCGGTGCCCCGCCGAGCACGAGAATCCGTGCCCCCTCGTCGCCACGATTGCGCAACGTGATCGTCTGCGCGCCCAGTCCGACGTAGCCGAGTTCGGTGCGTTCGAGGATGCGTGCGGTGGAGTCGGCGATCTCGAGTCGGCCGGTATCGACGAGGAAGCCGTGCTCGAAGTCTGGACGCACGTCGAGGGTGACCTCGGCACCCGCCGGCAGATGCAGCTCCGCACCGAGCAGCGGGGTGAAGGTGTGCACCGGCGAGGTGGCGCCGAGCAGCCCGCCGAGGAATACCCGGACGCTCGCCTCGCCCGCGGAGACCACCGGTGGCACGTGGTGCGCGAAATCCCTTGGGGCGTCGACGGCGTCGGCGGGCAGCGCAATCCACAGTTGCACCCCGTGCAGCACCGTGGTGTCGGGGGTGGACACCTCGGTGTGCGCGATGCCGTGCCCGGCGGTCATCAGATTCAGCTCGCCCGGACGTACCAGTGCATGGGTGCCCATGGTGTCGCGATGCTCGATCTCGCCGGTGAACAGCCAACTGGCCGTTTGTAATCCGGTGTGCGGGTGTGGTGGCACGTCCATTCCGCCGGTGACCGAGACGTCGTCGGGCCCGTAATGGTCGACGAAGCACCACGCACCGATCAGTGATCGGTCGCGCTGGGGGAGGGTGCGGTGGACGGTCATCGCGCGGGGCCCGCCGAGCGGTACGTCGCGCGAGGTCAGTACCTGGACCGCCAATGCACCGTCAGGGGCGGCCGAGTCCTCGGCGACCGTCCGGCATTCGACCTCGGCGGGCCGGACTTCCAGATTGCTCATCGCGATACCGCCTGACGTGAGGATGGACGACGCTTCCGCGAAGTCTAGGCGAGTGCGCGCCGGTCGATCAGCGAAGCGGTCGATCAGACGTGGGGTCGATCAGACGGGCTCGGCGTCGTCGAAGGTCATCGCCAGGCTGCGGATCGAGGTGGTCATGAGGGCGTGGCGCGACAGTCGCAGCGACCGCAGTTCGTCGGCGATCTCGTGATCACCGAGTCGCAGGTGCGCGCCACCGATCCGGGTGCGGGTGCCGGTGATCGACCGCAGGCGCCACGGCGTCATCCGCAGCACGCCATCGAGCTGAGAGTAGGCCTGCATCGTGGTCTCCACCGAGGACGACGGCATCGGCAGGCCACGTTTGACGGTGAGGTCGGCGATCAACCTGCCGTCGGCACTCACGCTCCCGTGCCGCGTCGGGGAGTCGTGGTCGACATCGAAATCGGCGAGGATCTTGGGGAAACCCCAGATGCCGCGGCCGGCGGCGAGCGTGAACTCCCCGTCGACCGGGAGCCGATGGATCAGCGCGCGGGCGTCGCCGGCGAACAGTGAGCGCAGCGGGGAGCGGGCGCCCGCGGCTCGCTCGCCTGCGTCGCCACCGGAGTCCGGTGCGACGAGAAAACACACGCCGAACTCGTTGTATGGACCGAGGTCACCGTCGATGTAGTCGATGAACACCAGCATGCACATGCCGCGACCACGACGGATCCGCAATGGGGTGAGCCGCCGGCCGGCGGCACCCGCGGTGTCCATGGCGGTCTGCATGGCCGCCGCGTCGGCGGTGAACCCGGCCACGAAGCATCGGGCGCGACGGATCTCGACCGGCATGGTCACGCTGGTGCCGAGTACATCGTGTCGGGATGGGCTGGTCATCGGTGATCCTCCTGAGCCGCACACTACTAGAACACGTTCTACTTTGTCCTGTGAGCCTACGTCGCCGGAGGCGTTTGCGGATGCAAGTGGCGTCCCCTTTCCTGGGACTACTGCTTTGCTGAGTAAAGGCTTAACATTCACTGTGAAAGACCGATCAAGCAGTGCGAACGGCAAGCACGAATCGTGCGGGCGCCGTGGTACATGACAGTAGATGAGGACCAACGGTGACCACCGCGCGTTCCGATTTCCCGGACACCCCCCTGCCGACCACCGGCCTGCCGACTCCTGGCGCGCCGATGGCCGGTCCCCGCCTCGCACGTGCGTCGATCTCCCGCATCGATGACTATCGATCGACGTTGCCGCGCAACGGGTTCCATCCGATCGCCCCGGTCGCCCCGGTCGCTCCGGTCCGCCCCGCGATCGGGCCGGCTGGGCCGAGCGCCGCGGCCCTCGCCGAGCCGGTGCGCCGGCCGGTGCTCTCGCCGCGCGAGACCGAGGTACTGCTTGCCTGGCTGGCGGCGGACTCGAAGGAGGAGGCGGCCGAGCACCTCTTCATCGCGGCCTCGACGGTGAGCACGCACCTCGCCCGCATCCGGGCCAAATATGCCGCCATCGGACGCTCCGCCCCGACCAAGACCCATCTGCTCGCCCGCGCGCTCCAGGACGGCATCACCCGTCTCGAGGACTGGTGACTCGGCGCCCCTGACCGGCTCGGCGCCGGATCCGGGCCCCGCCCGACGCCCGGATGGGCGATCTGGCGGACAGATTTGGTGCCGACCTGCGGTTTCCCCTACACTTGACGGGTTGCCTGCGGTGCGTGAGCGCCGCGAATCGGCTCATGAACCCACTGGGACGAACCGTGTGATGCGGAAAAGCCCAGGCAGGCGTGTGTCCGGTGGCAACAGGCCGTGTGCGTCGGGTCGGAAATCCGCCGCACAGATACGTCCGATTCGCCGACAGCGGATCAGGGGTATCGACGACATCCAGGTCAAGGAGAGAATCGAATGATTCAGCAGGAGTCTCGCCTGCGGGTCGCCGACAACACCGGTGCCAAGGAAATCTTGTGCATCCGCGTGCTGGGCGGCTCGTCGCGGCGCTACGCCGGCATTGGTGACACCATCGTTGCCACTGTCAAAGACGCCATCCCCGGTGGCAACATCAAGAAGGGCGAGGTCGTCAAGGCGGTCATCGTGCGCACCGCCAAGGAGCGCCGCCGTCCGGACGGAAGCTACATCCGTTTCGACGAGAACGCCGCCGTCATTCTCCGTGGTGAGAACGATCCTCGCGGTACCCGCATCTTCGGCCCGGTCGGCCGCGAGCTGCGTGAGAAGAAGTTCATGAAAATCGTGTCGCTGGCACCGGAGGTGATCTGACATGAAGGTGCACAAGGGTGACACCGTGATCGTCATTTCGGGCAAGGACAAGGGCGCCAAGGGCAAGGTCATCGAGTCCTACCCGCAGCGTCAGCGAGTTCTCGTCGAGGGCGTCAACCGGATCAAGAAGCACACCGCCGCCTCGGCCAACGAGCGTGGCGCGGCGTCGGGCGGCATCGTGACCCAGGAAGCCCCCATTCACGTCTCGAACGTGATGGTCGTGGACTCCGAGGGCAACCCGTCCCGCGTCGGATACCGCGTCGACGAAGAGACCGGCAAAAAGGTCCGCATCTCGCGCAAGACCGGGAAGGACATCTGAGATGACCACAACTGAGAAGGTTCAGCCCCGGCTGAAGCAGCGCTACCGTGCCGAGATCAAGGACGCGCTCAACAAGGAATTCGACTACGCCAACGTCATGCTGATCCCCGGCGTGGTGAAGGTCGTGGTGAACATGGGTGTCGGTGACGCCGCCCGGGACGCCAAGCTCATCAACGGCGCGGTCACCGACCTCGAGCGGATCACCGGTCAGAAGCCGGAGGTTCGTCGCGCCCGTAAGTCCATCGCACAGTTCAAGCTCCGCGAAGGTATGCCGATCGGTGCGCGCGTGACCCTGCGCGGCGACCGGATGTGGGAGTTCCTCGACCGCCTCGTGTCGATCGCGCTGCCCCGTATCCGCGACTTCCGCGGCCTGAGCGACCGCCAGTTCGACGGCAACGGCAACTACACGTTCGGCCTGAACGAGCAGTCGATGTTCCATGAGATCAACATCGACAACATCGACCGGCCGCGCGGTATGGACATCACCGTCGTCACGTCGGCCACCACGGACGACGAAGGCCGCGCACTGCTCCGCGCGCTGGGCTTCCCGTTCAAGGACAACAACGCGAAGGACAACTGACATGGCAAAGAAGGCTCTGGTCAACAAGGCCAACAAGAAGCCCAAGTTCGCCGTGCGCGGGTACACCCGGTGCAACCGGTGCGGTCGCCCGCACTCGGTGTACCGCAAGTTCGGTCTGTGCCGTATCTGCCTGCGCGAGATGGCACACGCCGGCGAGCTGCCGGGCGTGCAGAAGTCGAGCTGGTGACTTCGCGCCGGTGATGTCACCGGCGCCTCGACAACCCAACGAAAAGTGGGGGAAGACTCGTTCTTCCCCCACTTTTCTGTTCTTTCCCCAGAAGCAACTGGGGGACGAAACCAGAAGTGGGGGAAGAGCTTTCGCGCCTGTGGTGTAACTGGCCGTCAGCCGAACAGCCATGCGTTCGGGGCGCACACGAGGTTCGTCCTGCCGTCGAATGCGCGAAGGACGATGGAGACCGCGCGCGGCGAGTAGCTGAACGCCAGGTGATCCGACTTGTCCTGCTCGCACCCGTCCTGCAACGTGATGTTCGTGGTATTCGGTGTGCCGGGCGGGAAGAACGTCGACTGGTACGGCGTGGTGACCTCGTCGTAGCGGGTACCGACGATGGTGTACTTGACGTCGCCGATGGCGTACTTGCCGCCCGCGTTCAGGTGGTTGATGAACACCGAGTCGTAGACCTGCTGGATGCCCGACGTGCCGACGCCCAGCGCGATCGGACCGAGCACGTCGATCCCGAGGTTGTTGATGGTGCGGCCCAGTGTGCCGATCCCGTTGAGCGAGGTGCCGTTGTTGGTGGCACCGAGCGTGACGAGGTGGTCGACCTTGGCGGCGCCACCGTCGTAGCGCAGGTACTGCCGGGCGGTGATGCCGCCCTGCGAGTGGCCGACCATGTTCACCTTGGTCGCTCCGGTGGAGTGCAGCACCTTGTCGACGAACACACCCAACTGTGTTCCGGACTTCGTGATGTCACCGGTGGCGTAGGCGCCGGGCAGGAGAGCGGCCACTCCGCCGCCCTGCGAGAGCGGCGCGATGCCGTAGTTCAGTGCGTAGACGCAGTAACCTGCTCGCTTCAGGGCCGGGGAGATCATCGCCCAGTTGTTGTAGGCGTTCTCCCAGGTGCCGTGGACGAGGACGACGGGCTTGTGACCTTTGGTTGGCCTGCAGTGCCAGTCGTTGGCGCCGGGAGGTGCGATGTCCGGACTGCTCAGCCCGTAGGTGAAGGCGGGTATGAAGGCCTGCTGCTCGGGGCCGTTGCCGACGGGTGTCCGCCACGTGCTGTCGCCCTTCAGAATGTTCTCGGCGACAACGGGTTTCTTGGCACCGGCGTTGATGTAGTCGGCGAGTTGCTGCTGTTGATCGGCCGCAGCGGCCGGGCCGGCCATCGTCATGGCCACACCGATGCCGGTGGCGGCAGCGGCCAGGGATGTTACGAATTTGCGGGTCCAACCCCGCCGCGCAGTTCCTCCATGCAACACACCAATACCTCTTTCCGGAAGTGACCAAACCCGATAGTTGGTGACCTGAGTGTCTTAAGTCACGAAAGTAGGTAAACGTCAACGTACCGCGCGTTGTGCTTCTCGTTCAAGGCGCGCCACCTTCGAGAAACGACGATGCCGCCTCCCGACGGGGAGGCGGCATCGCGTTGTTGCGGAGCTGGGCTGGTGGTCAGCCGAACAGCCACGCATTCGGTGCGCAGACGATCTTCGTCTTGTGATCGAACGCGTTGAGGACGATCGAGACCGCACGCGGCGAGTAGCTCAATGCCAGGTGGTCCGACGTGTCCTGTTCACACCCGTTCTGGAGCGTGATGTTCTTCGTGTGCGGTGTACCGGCCGGGAAGAACGTCGACTGGTACGGGGTGGTGACCTCGTCGTAGCGGCTTCCGACGATGGTGTAGTTCACGTCGCCGATGGCGTACTTGCCGCCCGCGTTGAGGTGCTTGATGTACACCGAGTCGTACACCTGCTGGATGCCCGACGTGCCGACGGCCAGGGCGATCGGTCCGAGTGTGTCGATCCCCAGGTTGTTGATGGTGCGGCCGAGTGTGCCGATCCCGTCGAGGGAGGTGCCGTTGTTGGTGGCCCCGAGGGTGACGAGGTTGTCGACCTTGGCCGCGCCGCCGTCGTAGCGCAGGTACTCGCGCGCGGTGATGCCGCCCTGCGAGTGGCCGACCATGTTCACCTTGGACGCGCCGGTCGACTTCAGCACCTTGTCGACGAACTGGCCGACCTGCTTGCCGGACTTCGCGATATCGCCCGTGCCGTTGGCGCCGGGCAGAAGGCCGCCAAGGCCACCACCCTGCAGCGGGTTCGAGATGCCGTAGTTGAGTGCGTAGACGCAGTAGCCTTCCTTCTTGAGCGCCGGTGAGATCATCGCCCAGTTGTTGTAGGCGTTCTCCCACGTGCCGTGCACGAGGACGACGGGCTCTTGGCCTTCGGCCGGCTTGCAGGACCAGTCATTGGCGCCGGGAGGCGCCGCATTCGAATTGGTCAGTCCATAAGCGAAGGCGGGCAGGAACGAATCCTGCTGCGGGCCATTGCCGGCAGGTGTCTGCCAAGTGCTGCCGCCCTTCAAAATGTTCTCGGCGACAACGGGTTTCTTGGCACCCGCGTTGATGTAGTCGGCCAGTTGTTGCTGCTGATCGGCAGCAGCTGCCGGACCGGCCAAGGTCGCGGCCACGCCGATGCCGGTCGCGGCAGCAGCGAGCGATGTTACGAGTTTGCGGGTCCATCCCCGCCGTGAAGTATCTCCACGCAGCACACCAATTCCCCTTCCCAAAAGTGACCGCCCCCCAAGGCGGCGACCTGAGTGCCGTAAGTCACGAATTCAGGCGGAAGTGAACTTACCATGCGGTAAGAGTACGTATGTACTCCGGGGCAAAAGTGCCGGTAATTTGCTAAGTCAAATACCGGCTGGAGTGGTACCCGGAAATGCCTGGACCTGCCGGAAATCGCCAGAAAGTGTTCGAGGTGGGTGGGAGGTCAACGCCCGAGGAATCCGCCGAGCATGCCGCCGACACCGGCCTGTCCGCCGTCACCGGTGCCGCCGACGAACCCGCCGGGCGGTAGCTCCGACGGCTGCACGACGACGAAGCCCTGACCGGAGAACGCGAGGGTGAGGCGCTCGCCGGTGCTTCGGCCCATCAGGGTGCCGAGGTTGAAGGAGTCGTTCGTCTTGATAGACGTGCGTAGGCTCGACGACCAGGCGACCGCGGCGTTGGGGTCGGCGTAGGTGGCGGCGTCGACGTCGAGGACCACGGGCGTGCCGTCGGTGGTGATGGCGATTCGGCCACGGCCGGTGAACACGCAGTTGTACATCCCGGCGTTGCCGAGGGCGCCCGCGCCGTGCACCCGGGCGACCTCGTAGGTGAGGCCGGCCTCGAAGGCCAGCACGTTCGCGCCGTTGATGGTCAGGCCGTCGGTGCCGTCGAGGTCGATGAGATGGACGTCGGCGGCGGCATTGGCCAGGAACAGGTCGCCGCGCCCGCTCACCTTCATCAATGGGACGCCCTCACCCGAAAGTGCTTGGCGCATCATGCGTCCGATGCCCCCGGCACCGAGCGCCTCGAACCTCAGATCACCCTGGTAGGCGACCATCGACCCGGCTCGCGCCATGACCTCGCCGGACAGCCCGATCCGGCACATCTTGGCGCCCTGCTTCTGGATGCCCTGCCCGGAGACCTCGGCGTGGTCGCGGTGGAACAGATCGCTGTGCATGGATGCTCCCTGGAGAGGCGGTCGGGCCGATGGCCGGTGGCCGGTGGCCGGTGGGTTCTGGGCTCCGGTGGTGGCTGTGGATGCCGGCGGCCACGGCTGTGGGTCGGCTACCCGCGGTGGCGTGGTCGGGGGTGTCGAATCGCTCTCGATGTCGATGCCGAACGCCGTCGCCAGCCCGGCCAATCCGGCGTCGTATCCCTGGCCGACGGCGCGGACCTTCCAGCCGTCGCCGCGGCGATAGATCTCCAGACAGATCACCGCGGCCTCGCTCGTGAGATCGGTGGGCACGAAGGAGATCGGTTCGCCACCGGCGGCGGGCGTCACGGTTGCCTCGAGTCGGCCGGCCGTGGCGAACGACGCCGGGCCGGCGCCGTCCAGGCTGGCCGCGATCGCAACGGTCACGATGTCCGGCGGCACACGTGTGGTGTCGACGGTGAGGACGTCGGCGGATCCGTCCGACCGGTAGGCGATGCCGGGACCGGTGGGCTGGTTGTAGAACACGAAGTCTGCATCCGAGCGCACCCGACCATCCGAGGTGAGCAACACCGCCGAGGTGTTCACCGGCGTCGCCGAGCGCACCGATACCGTCACCGTCGGTGAGGGCAGCGCGGTGTTCTCTCCCGGTGCGAGGTGCCGCATGAATCCAGTGTGCCCCAGTCGTTCGGCCCCGCCGGCACGCGGGCTCGGTTCGACCGGGCCCGGCGTGGGGCGCGCCATGGACTGCCCGCCCCACACCGGAGTCCGGTCAGGGCCTCACTCGCGGGGTCGGCGCCGCCGGGCCCGCCGAGGCACTGTGCGGTCGGGTCCGTCCGCGGCGCTCACCACGTGCGGACCTGCCAGATGACCCGCGCCGACGTCCGCGATGCCCTTGACCAGCTGGTGCACCGGCTGTAGGCAATAGCCCTCCTGCCACGGATACAGTCCGAGGTCGTCGGCCCAGACGACTTGCAGCGCAGGATGGTTCGGGAAAAGCTCGTTGGTGATGAGCAGATCGGCCTTGTCGACGATCTCGATCACCCGGACCGGCACATCGAGCGCATGCACCTCGACCTCGATCCGGCGATCGACCACCGAACGCCAGTCGGTGCGATGGAAAAGGTCGCCGAGTTCGTTGAGCAACTCGCAACTCGTGCGTGGGTCGAGGCCGTAGACGGCGAGATCGGGGATCGTGTGCAGGGCGAGACCCGTCGTATACGCGAAGGCGCACTCCGGCGGCAGGCATGCGGCGTCGCCGCATGCGCACTCGTCGCTCACCGCGGTGACCGCCCAGCCGAATCGGCGAATGGTCGCCAACGTCTCACGGATGATCGGATCGGGATGCCAGCGTGGGATGCCACGGATTGCAGCGGCGTGATCGGCCATGGGCGCTCCTTTGTTCGAGGTGCGTCCATGGCATCACGGGGGTACGACAGTTCGAGCGGTCGAGCCGCAGTTGTCCACAGGGCCCGGTCATAACCGGGGATTTCCTGGTCAGGGACGCGACAGCGCGATGACCTCGTCCTCGGTGGGCGGGCTCTGCGGGTGATAGCTCAGGCACAACGGGGTGTCCACCTTGATGAACCTGCCCCCGTCGACGGCGGTGTAGAACGTGCCGGTCGACAACCGGCCCACATCCGGAATCGGACTGCCCTTGCTGGCCGCGAGTTCCTTGGCGGCTTCGATCTGGTTGGGGTGGTTCAGCTTCCCGAAGAACTGCGTCGAGGCATTGCCACTGACCCGACCGTGGATACCTTTGGGCGCCTGGGTGGCGAAGATCAGTCCGAGACCGTACTTGCGGGCCTGCGAGGCCAGCGCCAGGGTGCTCTGCATGGCACTGGTGGTGCCCTGCGAGGGTGCGTAGTTCTGGGCCTCGTCCATGACCAGAATCCCGCCGAGCGGCCGGTCGGCGGCCGGATTCTTCTTGATCCAGGCGAACAGCGACATCTGTAGCTGTCCCACGAAGTTGGCGACGCGCTCTTCACCGCCGAGGCCGGCGAGGTTGATGACCGAGACCCGGGCCCGACGGCCGGGCGAGGGCGTCAGCAGGAACCCGGGGTCGGCCGGCGCCGCGTCGCCGTCGAGGAGTGGGTCGTTGGCCATCGACGCCTTGAGGTTCTCGCTGAGATCGATCGCCAGTCGTGGTGCGTCGGCGAGGGTGCTGACCCCGTCCGGGAGTTCGGAGAGCATGGTGACCAGCGATTGCAGACTTCCGCCGCCCGAATGTCCGAAGTGCACCATGGCCTGGCGCAGTACGGCCTCGTAGCGCCCGGCCTTGGCGCCGCGTTCGCTCGGACGCGCGCGGGGCAGAAGTGCGCCGACGGCGGAGTCCACGGCCGCGGTGAACTCGTCGGATTCCTGCTCGAGGGCGGCGAAGTCGGGCAGCGGACGAAAACTCAACGGGCGTCCGGCCTTCCGGCCTGGGGTGAACACGACGACCTCGGTGTCGGCGAAATAGCGGTCGGCCAGTTCGCCCTCGGCGTCGCTCCAGGTGCGGGTCGCCGGCGGCCACGGGGTGCCCAACCGGGACAGATCGTTGTTGATGTCGAGAACGATAGCGGAAACCCCTTGTAGCGCAGCTTCTTCCACGATTCGACGGATGAGGACGGTCTTGCCCGATCCGGTCCCGGCAAAGATCGCGATGTGCTTGCGCAGTGCCACCAACGGCACAGACACCGGCTCGCCTCCGTTGGTGCGGTGACCGAGGGGCAGTTCGTCGGCGGCGCCAGACTGCAGGATGTCGGCGGCGCCAGACTGCAGGGTGCCGACGGCCCCAGACCGATGATGGGCGGCATGCGGCGCTCGGGCGGCATGCGGCGGTTGGGCAGTCGCGGTGACCGGTGCGCTCGCGGCGCTCGCCGGCGACGTCGCCGATCGTGCCGTCCCGGTGCCGAGAATCTCGGTGAACAACTCGATCTCGGCCGCCGGATTGCGGGCGACGATCCAGTCATGTAGGTGTGGTGAATGCTCGTCACCCAACTGGGTGAGGGCCATCAATCGCCGGATGTCCGGCTCCGACCACGCAACGACTTTGCCGCCGCGCGAATGTAATTCGTCTACCATCTGCGCGGTCTTCGGTCCGTTGGGCCACGGCTCGCGCCGCAGTATCACCAGGGTTCTCTCGACCGTCCCCAGACTCAGGCCGGCTGCGGTGGTCGCATTCGCCAGGCGGGTCTGAACGGCTCGCGGATTGGTCGCCGAGATGGCGCGGAAGCTCCACGATTCGTCGAGCTCCCGGTGCGAATCGATGATGTGCCGGATCCGGCCATGAAGGACCGGCTTCGCGCCGGGCTTCGGATCCTGCCGCCATTCGCCGGGATCGGCCGGTACGGCTTCGATCCAGGCGCCGAGTCCGGCCCGCAGCAACCCCGGCACGATGCGATCTTCGCCGTCGGACACGAGCGCGGGGAGTGGATCGGCGCGCGCGATCAGGTCCTCATATCGCCGATCGAGTTCGGCGAGTTCGGGTTTCGGTCCGGTGGCGGTCTGCCCGGGTGTCGCGGCGGCGGTGGTCGCCGGCGCACTTTCCCCATCGACGGTGTCGGTGTGCGTGGCCGCCGGTTCACCGATCGGGGTGGCGTCGGTGTCGGCGAGATCGACGAGTTCGTGGAAGTCGCCGGATCGCAGCATCGCGGCGATCTGCCGGTCCACCGCGATCATGAGCTCGCGCGGGGTGTACTGCGTGGCGCTCGTCAGGGCGGTGAGCGCCACCGGCCACGTCGGATACGGGGGTGTAAAGTCGGCGCGCGCAAAGCCGGGGGCGAATCGCTTGGCGAGCAACTCCCGCCCGAAGTCGGCCGACGCGGGACGCTGCAGCATCGGTGGCTTGCGGAAGCGTTCGGATGCCGACCGCATGGCGCGGCCCTCGAGGTAGTCCCATGCGGCGGTGATGCAGGAGACCACGGTTGACGTGCGACTCATGTTCTCGCGCAGCGCCATCAAGCCGTGGGCCACCTGCTCGACGATCGATTCCTCGCCCGTGAGGGCCGATTTGCCCGCCTCGATCAACGTGTCGATCTGATCGATCGCCAGCACGGCCGCGTTGTCGAAGGCAACGATACGAGAGATGTTCTGGACGATTTCCTGGTAGCCGAGTTTGGCATTCCGGATGCCCCACTCCGCCAACTCGTCGGCGTCGTCGACATCGAGGTGCAGGAAGGCCTCGCCGAGATCCTTGGCATCGTCGTCTTGTGAGGCGGTCAGGACGAGGGCGCGCAGAATGTGTTGCGACCGACGCCGGTGGGCGTGGTGTCGATACACCCCGGCGACGAATTCTTCGAGCGCGGTGCCGGTCAGTGGCGCCGCACCGATGACGGCGAGCCGAGTCGTCTCCGGCACGCCGGACTCGCGCGCCAGATGGTCGAGAAGTTGCGCCAATTGCGTGGGGTGCTCGGCACCCGGGCGGTTGAGGCTTTCCAGGATGGCCACGGTCGTGGACTTCCAGAAGTCGCTGCCGTCAAGCAGTTTCAGCAGAAAGAAGTAGCCGCCGGTGCTCTGGACGCGCTGGCGCACCTGGCCCAGGAGGTGGGTCTTGCCCGAGCCGGCCACGCCGCGGATCACCACTCCGATGGGGCTTGCCGACTCCGAGCGCTGGGCGTCGTCGAAGCTTCGCATGGTCTCCACCACGATCTGGCTGTGCAGTCCGTCGACGTGGTAGGGGTTCGCGGCGCCCCAGACGTCGTCGGGGGTATCGGCCCAGTCGAGCCGAATCGATTCCAACGCTTGGCGCGTCTGGCGTTCCATCAGGCCTCCTCGATGGCGAACAGGTGGCATGGCTGGGTGCCGACCATCACTGCGGCCGCGTGATCGCCTGCGGTCAGTCGTGCGCGGTCGTCCTGCGGTATCAGGCTGACGCCGCGCTGTTGTTCCAGTTCGACGATCGCGGCGTCGAAGGCAGCACGAGAATGGCCGGTGATCGCGGTCCGCAGGCGCGCGACGTCGACGAGCGCACCACGGACCGGGGCAAGGCGGTAGTAGGTCTCGACGATGATGCCCCGGAGGTCGGTGGCCGGGCGATCATCGGTGGCCGGCGCCGGGGTTGCGTGGGTGGACGTGTCCTCGGGCCGCGGCCGGCCGAAGACTTCATGCAGGCGTAGATCCTCGGCGTCGAGGTAACGGCCGAGGCCGGCCAGCACGGCATACATCGCACGGATCGGTGGCTGTGAGCGCGCGGGCGGACCATCCGGCAATTCTGTTGCACACCAAGCCCATCCGCGATCGGTCAGCGAATGGAACAGTGCTCCCCGAGCGCCCTTGACGGATTCGATGAGGCCGTGTCGCGCCAGCAACTCGCGCCCGGGTTTGTCGAGGTTGGGGCCCAATGCCCGCAATTGCGGGGTCGAGAGCGCGCGGGACTCGGCCATCAGGACGAAGAGCACCGCGCTCTGGCTCGGTGTCAGCTTCGGGTGGTCCACGTCGGAGCCTCCTCGGATCGGATCGGTGTGGGTGCGCAGGCCCGGCGCTGCCGTGCGTCCAGGATTTCACGGAGTTCGTCGGCGACGAGATCGGCGTCGGCGAGTACCTGCTCGTTGGTGTAGCGCAGCACGAGGTAGCCGTGTTGTTGCAGCAGGTTGTCGCGGCTGCGGTCGTTTGCGTATTTGTCGGCGCGGCGGTGGTCCGGCCCGTCGATCTCGACGATGACCTGCTCGGTGGCCCACAGGAGGTCGACGACGACAACGGGCGCGAGGGGATGCAGGCCGCCGGGCCGACGATTCCACTGCCGGTCGGCCGCCCAGCCCCGGCGCGAGAGCACTGTTTCGAGTGTTTGCTCGGCCCGGCTGTTCGGGGAGGGGGCGCCGACCGGCCGGGATACCGCGAGTATCGGTGTATCCGCGCCGGGCACGGGGGAGCCCCGATGGTCCTCGGTGTCGTCGGGCCCCGATCCGGCGAGCCCCGATCCGGCGAGCCCCGATCCGGCGAGGCCCAGCCGGACCCGGGGGACGCGAATGATCTGCTCCAGCGCGTCGGCGCTCAACCAGACCGTGCATCGGGCATGCACCGCCAGCCATTCGTAGGCCGCGGCGGCAGTGCGCTGTCCGGCGGGGGAGAGGCCGGCACTCGCGCGTACCGCCAGGATGATCTGCGGTCTCCGGTAGGCGTGCCGGAGTAGGCCGGCCAGGCCGGCGGCGCGCGACTCGGGTGTCTGCCGTCGGCGCGGCACCGTGCGGGCCGCGGCCGAACGGGCAAGATCGATCACCACCGCCGGGCCGGCCAGTCCGGCGTCACGGCACAACGCCCGAGCCGCCGACTCCGCGTCGGCGACGTCGACCAGCTGACCCGGCCGGCCACCGGGCAGCCAGGCCGGAAAGAGGTCGACGAGAATCTTTTCCAGCGCGTCGAGGACCTCGGTGCTCACGTGTGCGGCCGTGCGGTCGTCGGGCCCGCGGTGATCGAGAAACACCGGCAGGTCGTCGGAGATCGTGTCGAGCAGTTCGTCGAGGGTGGCGCCGGTGACGTCATCTGTACGCAGGACATGGCCGGGCCGGACCGCGGCTTCGACCACAGTCGACACACCGATGTTCATCGATCACGAATATAGCCGCGCGCTGCGACGGTCACCGGGTTGTGTCGTGCGGTCCGTCCGCACCGGCCTCACGTGGAGGGTGCGCGTTCACCGGACTCGGTGCGGCTGCGCGCAACCGTGCGGCGAATACCGAACACCGTGAACAGTGCCGCCGCCGCGGCGAAGCCGATGAGCAGACCGAGACCGACGGTGTAGCTGTGCGTTGCTGCGTCGTAGGTGGCGCCCATGACCAACGGCGGGAAGAAGCCGCCGAGACCGCCGGCCGCCCCGACGATGCCGGTCACCGAGCCGACCCGTTCGGACGGCGCGGCCTGCGCGACCCACGTGAACACCGATCCCGAACCGAGTCCCATGCACACGGCCATGAGGACGAAGTCGAGACCCGCGGGCACTTCCAGCGGTGGTTTCGTGATCATCCACACCGCCAGCACCGCCGCACCCGCACATGAGATGAACGTGATCGTCCGCGGACCGAACTTGTCGGCCAGTACGCCACCGAGCGGCCGGGCGATGACGGCGGCGATCGCGAAGCCCGCGGTGCGGGTGCCTGCCGCCTTGATGTCGAGCGAGTACACGTCGTTGAGATAGGTGGGCAGATAGGTGCTGAAGGCGACGAATCCACCGAAGGCGGCAGCGTAGAGGAATCCCATCTGCCACGTGACCGGCAGGCGTACCGCGGCAACGAGTTTGGGGATCACGGGGTCGTGGTTCGGCGACCATCGCGGGGCATCGCGCATCCACGTCCAGCAGATGGCGGCGACGACGACCAGCGCCACCGCGATGATCAGGTGGGTGACGAAGTAACCGAACCAGGTGACAAAGCGAGGCGTGAAGTACGCCGACAGCGCCGTCCCGCCCATTCCGGCGCCGAAGACGCCGGTGGCGAAACCGCGCCGCGACGGGTCGTACCACGCGTTGACGAACGGGATGCCGACGGCGAAGGTGGTGCCGCCGATGCCGAGGAAGAAGCCGGCCACGATCAGCAGCCAATAGCTGTCGAAGTGGCCGCCGACGGCGACGAGCACCACGAAGGGCACGGTTGCGACCATCAGGACCGGGAACATGATCCGGCCACCGAAACGATCGGTCAGCGCGCCGGTGAGGATGCGGCCGAGCGATCCCACGAGGATGGGGATGGCGACGAGCACCGACTTCTGCGCGGCGGAGAGACTCAGATCCTTTGCGTACGTGACGCCCAGCGGGCCGATCAGATTCCATGCCCAGAAGCTGATGGTGAACGCCGCGGTCGCCAGGATCAGGTTGACCGACTGGGCTCGTCGGGTGGCGGCATCGGCGGTCTCGGTGGTGGTCATCGGTGTCGTTCCTTTACTCCCACGGGTGTCCAACCCGGTCGGCTCGCCCGATTTCCCGGTGCGCGCAGGTCATCTCGGCTCCGGTAGACGATGTAGGGACGGAAGAAGTAATGCAGTGGTGCGGTGAAGATGTGCACCAATCGCGTGAACGGGACAAGGCAGAACAGCAGCATGCCGATGAGCACATGCACGTGAAACCCCAACGGCGCAGCGGCCATCGCGTTGATGTCGGGATTGAAATAGAAGGTCGACCGGAACCAGGGCGAGACCGTCTCGCGGTAGTTGACGCCGGGGTCGTGCGGTGCCAGCGCGCCGACGAGTGTGACGTAGGTGCCCGCCACCAACGCCGCAACGAGCACCAGATACATCAGTTTGTCGTTGCGGGTGGTCGCCATGAACACCGGTCCGGTGGTGCGTCGGCGGTAGATGAGCATGGCGACGCCGACGAGGGCCGCCGCTGCGGCCACGAGACCGAGACCGCCTGCGCCCCAGTGATAGAGCGACTCCGACACCCCGATCGCCTCGGTCCACGACTCGGGGATCACCAACCCGATGATGTGCCCGACGATGATGCCCAGGACGGCGTAATGGAACAGCGGCGACGCGATGCGCAGCAATCGTGATTCGTAGAGTTCCGACGAGCGGGTCGTCCACCCGAATTTGTCGTAGCGGTACCGCCAGATCGTTCCGCCGATCACCAGTGCCAGCGTGAGGTAGGGCACCACACCCCAGAGGACGATGTTCATGGCAGCACCGAAGTCCGCGGAGGCCGAACGCGCTGGGTCGGCGACAGCGGGAGCAGTCGCGGATCGTAGGGCTCCAAACCGACCGACTCCACCGGGATGTCGGCCGGCCGCGCCGACGCGCGCGCGACGGGTACCGTCGCGCAGATCGCGGCGAGGATCGGTTCATACCGGCTGCCCCGCTCGGCGAGCGCGGTGCGAATCGATTCCAGGGCCGGCCGGTGCTCGGCGAGGAGTTCGCGTCCCCGCTCCGGATCGGCACGCGCACAGTACTCGAGCACGATCGGCAGGTGGTCGGGCAGTTCACCGTTCAGGTCGACCAGGAACCCGCTGTCGCGGTAGAGCTGCTTGATCGTCGTGAGCGCGGTGCCGCGCCGCCGCGTGTCACCGTCGGACCAATACGTCAGGTACAGCGTCTGTTTGCGCGACAGATCGAAGGTGTCGATGTAGTCGTGGCGTAACTCGTCGGGGTCCGCGGCGGCCAGATCGGCGATCACCGTGCGCACCGCGCGCACCGATTCGTGCTCGTCCTGTTCACCCAATGCCGCGGTCAACAACGGCAGGCATTCGAGGAGACCGTCGTCGGGGTAGCCCAGACACCACGACGCGACCTGGTGGACGACCCGATGGTCGCGTTGCGTACGACGTCGCAGCAGCGGCTTCATGCGCGGTCCCCCCGATCCGGGAACAACCCGGGCGGCGCGCCGTTGCCGTCCCAGTTCAACAGATTGGTGCGGCCGGAGAGCACTCCGGAACCGGCCGGCTCGTCGGTCGTCTGGCGTTGTCGCAGGGCATGGAAGGTCTCCACCGACACCGGTGCCGGCCGGCCGCTGGCCTCGCCGAACGCCGACGAATCGAACATGCCCGGACCGTCGTCGTAGTCGAGGGGGCAGGCCAATTCGTCGAGCTTTTCGGCCTGTTCGAGGTGGGCGGTCGGAATCACGTATCGCTCATCGTATTTCGCGATTGCGAGCAGCCGGTACATCTCATAGATCTGCTCCTCGGTCATCCCGACCGCCCCCGGAATGCCGGCATCGGGTTCGCGGCCCAGGTTCACATCACGCATGTAGGCGCGCATCGCGGCGAGCCGGTGCAGCACCTTGTCGATGACGGCGGTGTCGCCTGCGGTGAACAGTTCGGCGAGGTAGTCGACCGGAATACGCAGCGCGTCGATCGCGCCGAACAGGGTGCCGGGATCTTCGGCATCATGGCCCTGCTCGGACAGCAGGTCGACGATCGGCGACAACGGCGGGACGTACCAGACCATCGGCATCGTGCGATATTCCGGATGCAGCGGCAGCGCCACCCGGTACTTCTTGGCGAGCGCGTACACCGGCGAACGGCGGGCCGCGTCGAGCCAGTCGTCGGGGATGTTCTGTTCGCGCGCGGCGGCGATCACCTTGGGATCGTTCGGGTCGAGCATCAGATCCAGTTGCGCCTCGTAGAGATCTTTCGGATCCGGGGTGGACGCCGCGTCGGTGACGGCGTCGGCGTCGTAGAGGAACAGGCCGAGGTAACGCAGGCGGCCGACGCAGGTTTCCGAGCACACCGTCGGCTGTCCGACCTCGATCCGCGGGTAGCACAGCGTGCACTTCTCGGCCTTGCCGGACTTGTGGTTGAAATAGATCTTCTTGTACGGGCATCCGGTGATGCACTGCCGCCAGCCGCGGCACCGGTCCTGATCGACCAGGACGATCCCGTCCTCGGAGCGCTTGTAGATCGCCCCCGACGGGCAGGAAGCCATGCACGACGGATTGAGGCAGTGCTCGCAGATCCGCGGCAGATAGAACATGAACGTCTGCTCGAAGCTGAACTTGATCGCGTCCTCGGACTCCCGCCGGAGTTTGGCCACGACCGGGTCGAGTGCGCCCATTTCCGGTGCGCCACCGAGGTTGTCGTCCCAGTTCGCCGACCAGGTGATGTTGGTGTCTTTGCCGGTCAGCAGGGATTTGGGGCGGGCGACGGGAAAGTCGTCGCCCAGGGGCGCATCGACCAGGGTCTGATAGTCGTAGGTCCATGGCTCGTAGTAGTCGGCAATGGTGGGCTGGACGGGACTGGCGAAGATCGACAGCAGCTTCTGCAGGCGCCCGCCGGTACGCAGCCGCAACTTCCCGCGGCGATTGAGGTGCCAGCCGCCACGCCAGCGGTCCTGATCTTCGTACTGGCGCGGATAGCCTTGGCCCGGGCGGGTTTCGACGTTGTTGAACCACACGTACTCGGTGCCCGACCGGTTGGTCCAGGCCTGTTTGCAGGTGACCGAACACGTGTGGCAGCCAATGCATTTGTCGAGATTCATCACCATGCCGACCTGTGCCATGACCCGCATCAGAACGTCACCTCCTGGCTGCGCTTGCGAATGGTGCTCACGATGTCGCGCTGATTGCCCGCCGGTCCGAGATAGTTGAACGCATACGACAATTGGGCATAGCCGCCGATCAGATGCGACGGCTTGATCAGCAGTCGGGTGACCGAGTTGTGGATACCGCCGCGCCGGCCGGTGGCCTCGGACTTGGGTACGTCGATGGTGCGTTCCTGCACGTGGTGCACGTAGCACACCCCCGGCGGCATGCGATGGCTCACGATGGCCCGGCACACGAGAACACCGTTGGCGTTGGTGCATTCGATCCAGTCGTTGTCGTGCACATCGATCTGGTCGGCGTCATCGGGGCTCAGCCAGGCGGTCGGACCGCCGCGCGAGAGCGAGAGCATGAACAGATTGTCCTGATACTCCGAATGGATCGACCACTTCGAATGTGGGGTCAGATAACGGACGGTGATCTGCTTGGCGCCGTCCGGGCCGAGCTTGGGTTCACCGAAGAGCCGGTGCATGTCCAGCGGCGGACGATAGATGGGCAACGCCTCGCCGATGTCGATCATCCAGTCGTGATCGAGATAGAAGTGCATGCGGCCGGTGAGGGTGTGAAAGGGCTTGAGCCGCTCGATGTTCACCGTGAACGGAGCGTAGCGGCGGCCGCCGGTCTCCGATCCCGACCACTCCGGTGAGGTGATCACCGGCACCGGTCCCTGCTGGGTGTCGGTGAATCGGATGCGTTTCTCCGCCGAGCCGCTCGCAAGATCCTCGAGGCCGACTCCGACGCGCTGCTGCAGTTTCTGGAAACCGTTGACGGCGAGTTCGCCGTTGGTGGTGCCCGACAACGTCAGGATCGCCTCGGCGAGTTTGGAATCGGTGTCGATGGCCGGTCGCCCGGCGCCGACCCCGTGCGACATCACCCCGTTGGACTCGGCCAGCTTCGCCGTCTGTTCCTCGAGGTCGTACGTGACGTTCTTGACGGTGAAACCGAGGGAGTCGGCCAGTGGCCCGACGGTGGCGAGCTTGTCGGCGATGGCGGTGTAATCACGTTCCACGACCGTGAAGGTCGGCATGTTGGCGCCGGGCACGCCCCGCGCCGGTGCGGTGCGCGGCGAACCATCCCCGGACCCCGGCCACCAGTCGGTCGCACGGCCGTGCGGCGTGGCGGTCTCACCAGGGGTGTCGTGCTGCATCGGTGCGCTGACCAGGTCACGGCGCACCCCGAGATGGTCGCGGGACAACTCCGAAAGACGTTGCGCCAGCCGGTGGAACAAGTCGAAGTCGGTCTTGGCCTCCCACGGCGGGTCGATAGCGGGGGAGAAGGCGTGCACGAAGGGATGCATGTCGGTCGACGACAGATCGTGCTTCTCGTACCAGGTGGCCGCAGGCAGCACGATGTCGGAGAGCAGCGTCGTCGAGGTCATCCGGAAATCGGCCGACAACAACAGGTCGAGCTTGCCCTCCGGCGCCTGCTCGTGCCAGACGACGTCGCGTGGCCGTGGCGCATCGGGATTCTCGCTGCCGAGCACGTTGTGGTGGGTGCCGAGCAGGTGGCGCAAGAAGTACTCGTTGCCCTTGGCCGAGGAGCCCATCAGATTCGACCGCCACAGCACCAACGTGCGCGGCCAGTTCTCCGGGGCGTCGACGTCGGAGATCGCCGACGTCAACCGGCCGTCGACGAGGCGCTGGGCCACCTCGCCGGCGACGGTGGCCTCCGGGTTGTCGGCGACCGCGGCGCTGACCTCGTCGGCGACGTCGAGCGGATTGACCGAGAACTGCGGATAGAACGGCATCCAGCCCAGCCGCGCCGACTGGGCGATGGCGTCGGCGGTGTGCGCATGGTCCATCGTGCCGCGGGACAACGGGGAGGCCAGCGACGCCGCCGAATACCCGTCGTTGCGCCACTGATCGGTGTGCATGTACCAGTACGACGTACCTGCCATGGTGCGTGGCGGCCGCGACCAGTCCAGCGCGTTGGCCAGCGAGATCCAGCCGGTGATCGGCCGGCACTTCTCCTGCCCGACGTAATGCGCCCAGCCGCCGCCGTTGCGGCCCATGCACCCGGTGAGGATCAGCAGCGACAGGATCGCCCGGTAGGTGGCGTCACCGTGGAACCACTGGCAGATGCCCGCGCCCATGATGATCATCGACCGGCCGCCGGATTCTTCTGCGTTGCGGGCGAATTCGCGGGCGACCCGGATGGCGGCCACGGCCGGCACGCCGGTGATCTCGGCCTGCCAGGCCGGGGTGTAGGGTGTTTCGACGTCGTCGTAACCCGTCGGCCAGTCGCCGGGGAGCCCGTCCCGGGCGACTCCGTACTGCGCGAGCATCAGATCGAAGACCGTGGTGACGAGATGCCCGTTCACCCGCCGCGCCGGGACACCGCGCCGCAGGACCGACCCACTGCCGTCGGGTGCGTCGAAGGCGGGCAGCGAGATCTCGACCGGTTCGGCATCCGCGCCGAGCAGCGTGAGCATCGGGCGGACGCCGTCGAGATCCAGATTCCACTTGCCCACACCGGAATCGGCGTAGCGGAAACCCAGCGAGCCGTTGGGCACCACGGGGCGGCCCGTGGCCTCGTCGAGCACCACCGTCTTCCAGGCGTCCTCGTCGGCGGTGGCGTCTGTGCCCGATCCCGCTGTGCCCGATCCCGCTGTACCCAATTCCTCTGTACCCAATTCCTCTGCGGTGACGAACTTTCCGGGCACCAACGTCGACTCGTGCTCGTCGAGGTGGATGAGGAAGGGCAGGTCACTGTAGGTGCGCACGTACTCGTCGAAGAAGTCGGTGCGCCTGCGCACGAAGAACTCGGTGAGGATCACGTGGCCCATCGCCATCGCGAGAGCCGCGTCGGTGCCGGCCTGGGCGGGCAGCCACTCGTCGGCGAACTTGGTGTTGTCGGCGTAGTCGGGACTCACCGCGACCACCTTGGTTCCGCGATAGCGGACCTCGGTCATCCAGTGGGCGTCGGGTGTGCGGGTGACCGGAACATTGGAGCCCCACATCACCAGGTAGCTCGCATCCCACCAGTCACCCGATTCGGGGACGTCGGTCTGATCGCCGAACACCTGCGGGCTGGCGACCGGAAGATCGGCGTACCAGTCGTAGAAGGAGGTCATCACCCCGCCGATGAGCTGGATGAAGCGGTTGCCCGCAGCATGCGAGACCATCGACATCGCCGGGATGGGCGAGAAGCCGGCGCACCGGTCCGGGCCGTGGGTCTTGATGGTGTGAACGTGTGCGGCCGCAGCCATTTCGACGGCCTCGTCCCAGGAAACGCGGATGAGGCCGCCCTTGCCGCGGGCCTGCTGATACGCCCGGCGTCGCACCGGATCGCCGACGATGTCACCCCACGCGAGGACGGGGTCGCCGAGTTTCGCCTTCGCCGCGCGGTACATCTCGACGAGGACTCCGCGCGCATAGGGATGCCGGACCCGCGTCGGGGAGTAGGTGTACCAGGAGAATGCCGCGCCGCGCGGACATCCGCGGGGCTCGTATTCGGGTCGGTCGGCACCCACCGACGGATAGTCGGTCTCCTGGGTTTCCCAGGTGATCACGCCGTCTTTGACATAGACCTTCCACGAACACGATCCCGTGCAGTTGACGCCGTGGGTGGATCGCACGATCTTGTCGTGACTCCAACGGTCACGATAGAACACATCGCCGCGCCGGCCGCCCTCACGGAAAACCGCGCGGGCGTCCTGAGTCTCGTCCCATCGGGTGAAAAATCTGCCGATGTTCAACAGGGCGGTGGCTGCAGAGCCCTGCACATCCGGGGACCGGGCCATGCGGTCACCATACGGCCGGTCGACATCGGACGCAGTCCGAATCGAAGATTCGTGTTCAGCCGTCGGTGAGTTGCCCCGATTCCGGGAATATCAAGTACAGCAAGAAGTTAGGGTGTCATTGGTCGGCAGTGTCATCGTTGCCTCGGGTTCGCGCGATGTACACCGTGAGCAGCACCGCCGAATCCTGTTGGGCCGACAGGTTGTGGCGCGCGTCGGGAAGGGTCACCAGGTCTCCGTCGGTACCCTCCCAGCTGTCGGTGCCGACGGCCATGGTGACGTGGCCGCGCAACACCTGCACGGTGCCCTCGTCGGGGCTTTCGTGTTCGGCCAGTTCGCGTCCGGCGACCAGGGCGATCACGGTCTGGCGCAACCGATGTGACGAACTGCCGTGCAGCGTGTGTGATGCGCGGCCACTGCGGCTGCGATGGGCTGTGGCGATGAGCTCGTCGACGAGGGAGGTCAGATTGGTCGTGTCCATGCCTCTACTCTGGCACTTCGTGACCGCTTCGGGGCGTATGAGCCGCGTTCGCGCGGTCCGAGTTGGTTCGCGCGGCTGGTCGACAGCCCGCGCGAGCACCTCGGCCCACGGGAATCGGGGGAGTGGAGTTGTTGTGTCCCAACGAGGTTCGGTTACCAAACGGGTGTCGAGGAAGTGGACCTCGCGGGGGATCGGTGCTCACCGGCGCCGAGTGGACCCGCAGAGCCGGTGGTCTGTGCACAATTCAAAGCACGGATCTCCTGATCGAGAGCGCACGTCGACCGGCGGCGGAGAGGACCACTATGGCGGTGGAGGGCGGAATACGGCGCTGGTGGTCGGCGCTCGCGGCGGCCCGGCTGGATCAGTTCACGTATGTGATGGCCACCGGCATCGTTTCCACGGCGCTACGCAACACCGGCGCCGATCTGGCATCGCTGATCCTGTTCTGGCTCGCGGTCGTCGGCTATGTGGGACTGCTGGCCGGGGTGCTCGCCGGACTGGGGCGATCCGGACCGGGGCGAGCCAGGCGGCTTCTCGCGCAGATCCGGGATCGCAGGTTCGCGACACTGGCCTTCACCGCCGCCGCCGGAGTGCTGGCGACTCGGCTCGCCGCGATCGGCCAGAACACGTGGGCGCTGGTGCTGATCATCGTGGCGACGGTCTCCTGGGTGCTTCTCGAATACACGGTGATCTCGGGGATCCTGCTCAGCCTGAGCCGTGGCGGTGAGACCGGACTCGCCCGGGTCGACGGCACCTGGCTTCTGTGGGTGGTCGCCACCCAGTCGATCGGGGTGTCGGCGGCGGCCTACGCGCATGCGGTGGGAAGTCCCGGGATGGCGAATTTCGCGACCGTCTGCTGGGGAATCGGCATCCTGCAGCTGGTGATCGTCGCCGTGCTTGTCGGCGCCCGTCTGCTGTTGGTGCCGATGCGGGCCGACGACGAGGTGGCCCCGTACTGGGTGCTCATGGGGGCCGGCGCCATCTCGGTGCTCGCCGCCGCGGAGGTTCTGGGCACCGGTACCGAACAGGCGGTCATGTCCGAAGCCGTGGTCGGTGCGGTGGCGATGGCGATCTGGTCGTTCATCACCTGGCTGGTGCCGATGCTGATCGCGTTGACCCACTGGCAGACCTTCCGGCCCGGCGGCAACCGGCGCTTTCGGGCCGCCCTGTGGGCCATGGTGTTCCCCATCGGCATGTACGGCGAGGCCACCCGCCAGCTCGGCCATGTCCGCGATACCGGCTGGATGGTGACCGTCGGGCTCTGGGAGAGCTGGGTGGCGCTGGCGGTATGGGTGCTGGTGGCGCTGGGGATGCTCGGCGCGTTCGCCCGCTGGGTGTCGGCCGGGCCCGCGGGCGCGGACTGATCCGCGAGCAGCTCGGCGCCGCTATGCCCGCGGCCCGAACTGGTCGTGTCCGGCCGACGCCGGCTCATCGCCCTTCGGCGACCGCCGCGCGTTCGACCGTCAGCAGACTCTCGGCGCTGTGTTGGGCGTGGTAGGCCGCTCCGCCGCCGCGCAGGCCGAAGAGCCGTTTGCTCCAGATCAGCCAGACGACGGCGGCGACGTTGACGAGCAACAGCAGCACCTTGAACACCGTCACCCGTTCGACGAGTTCATAGACCTCGAGCGGGATGAAGATGCTGGTGACGATCACCGCGAAGTATTCGCCCCAGCGTTTGGCGAACCACAATCCGAACGCCTCGACGAACTGGCTGACGCCGTAGGCCAGCAACGCGCACCCGACGAGCACGATCGTCGTACTCGACAGTGTCGTCGCCTTCTCGATCCAGCTGACGACCTTGGAATCGTCGATGTTCCAGCCGATCTGGTCGGCGATCGGCCGCAGCAGCGGCAGTTCGGTGTCGAACTTCTCGTGCAGGGTCATCTGACTGTGGCGCAGTTCGATCACGAACGCACCGCCCAGCAGCAGGAACAGTCCGCGGATCAGACGTTCGACGGCCAGCACACGCATGATGATCAGGTCGCGCAGCAGTGCGCCGCGCGGCACCTCGGGTGCGTGATCGGCCGGGCCGCCCCGGCGGGGATCGCCGACGACGAAGTCGCCACAGCGCAGACACCGCCAGGCCGCTCCGGCGGCGCTGCGCACGTGCAGGCGGTCGGCGAGTTCGGCCTCGTCGGGTCGGTACGTCTCGTGGCCGCGGAGTCCGCACGACATCACTTCCCAGTTCACCCGGGCAGACTAACGCCGGACGGCGCCTGCGGTGGCGGACCGTCGGACAAGTGGCCGACGCCAGAGGTCCGCGTGCGCGGCCGGTCTCATCCCGGGGCGACCCCACTTGCCAGATGGGCGCACATCGGGATGTCGTAGGAGCCATCGGTGTTGCGGCACCCGGCGGTCAGGGCTATGACGGTGCCACGCAGTGCGGCGGACTGCTCGGCCGATATCGTCCGGGCCGCCGCGGCCAGTGGTGGCGCCAATGCCAACGCCATGTCCACGTGGGTATGCGCATCGGGGTAGTGGCGGGTCCCGCGGTGTGTGGTGACCGAGACGTCACCGAAGCCGGCCACGCCGAAGCGGCGACGCAGGTCGTCGGGGTCGGGCAGGGAGAACGGCTCGCCGGGAGCGACGGGCGGGCCGCCGGACACGAGTCCCTGACTCATCGCGGCCATCCCGACCGAGGTGAGCCACGGGTTCTCGATGGCCGGGCCCCAGACGGTGGTGACGAAGCGGCCGCCGGGCCGCAACACGCGCCGGATGCTCTGCAGGGCATCATCGGGCCGCGCTGTCATCATCAGACCCATGCGAAACACGACCGCGTCTGCGGTGCCGTCGTCGAAATGCAGGTCGGCGGCGTCGACTCCGCCGAGGACAGACACGTTGGATACGCCGGCGAGCAGCGCGGTCTGGATCTCGGTCATCCCTGGTGCGATGTCGGTGGCCAGCACCCGGCCATCGGGGCCGACGTCGACAGCCAGTTGGGCTGCCAATTCGCCACTGCCCGAACCGAGTTCGATGATCGTCCGCCCGTTCATCGGGCCGAGCCCGGCGCGGATGAGGGCTGTCAGGTCGGCTTCTCCCCGTTCCACGGCCGGGCCCCAGCGCGCCCAGCCGTCGGCGACGGAGTTCCAGCGGGCGGCCGCATCGGTGGTGGTATTCGTGTCCATGGCGATACCTCGATACACTCGGACTGTATTGAATACACTGCGAGTGTATTACTCATGAACGGCGATGTCGAGGGAGGTCGCGTGTACCGCTCGTCCCGACGTTCCGAGCAGGCGCGCGAGACCCGCATGCGGATTCTGAACTCAGCTCACGATCTGTTCGTCACGCAGGGCTATGGCCGGACCACGATCGTCGACATCGCCGCCGCGGCGGGGGTGTCCAAGGAGAGCGTCTACGCGATCTTCACGAACAAGGCGACGCTGCTGGCACGGGTATGGGACATCACGATCGGCGGGGACGACGACGACGTCGTGTTCCACGAGCGGCCGCTGATCGCGGCGATCCGGCGGGAACCGGATTTGGGTCGCCGACTCGACATGCAGGCCCGGATGGCCACCGCGGTGGCGCGGCGCATCACGCCGTTCGTCCTCGCGGTACGTGGTGCCGCGGCCACCGAGCCGGCTGCGGTCGAGATGCTCGCCACCATGGACCGGCAGCGATACGAGGGGCTCGGTCACATGTCGCGTGACGCCGCCGCCACCGGCCGACTCGCCATCAGTGAATCGGAATGCCACGATCTGATATGGGCGACCAGTGATGGAACGCTCTGGCAGCGGCTCGTCGTGGAGCGCGGCTGGTCCGATGAGCGGTACGCCCGGTACCTGGCCCGGATGTGGCGGGCGGCATTGCTCGATGATCCCGCCGACGGTGTGCCGGATGCGCAACCGCCCGGCCGGTGACGGGTCGTCCGGCGGCGATTTGGGTCTGGCCAGCGAATTCTCTACACTAGACCGGTTGCCTGTGCACCTCAGGTGCCAGGGACATGCGATGCACGTGCGTGCAGGACACAACTGAATAGTCTCCGGTGCTGGTGAAAAGCCAGGGGCATCGGCGACGAGAACAGATAACAACTATCCACTTCGTGGAAGGCCCACCGCAGGTCAGAGGAGAAATCCTCGGATCGGTGCTGCATGGGAACCGCTACGAGAAAGGTTGACGGTCAACCATGACCATGACTGACCCGATCGCAGACTTCTTGACACGTCTGCGTAACGCCAATTCGGCGTTCCATGACGAGGTGACGCTTCCCTCGTCGAAGATCAAGGTGAACATCGCCGAGATCCTCAAGCGCGAGGGCTACATCACCGACTACCGCACCGAAGACGCGGAGGTCGGGAAGAACCTCGTCGTCGCCCTCAAGTACGGCCCCTCGCGGGAGCGCAGCATCGCTGGTCTGCGGCGCGTGTCCAAGCCGGGTTTGCGGGTGTATGCCAAGTCCACCAACTTGCCCAAGGTTCTGGGCGGCCTCGGCGTGGCCATCATCTCCACGTCGTCGGGCCTGCTCACCGAACGCCAGGCAGCCAACCAGGGCGTGGGCGGCGAAGTCCTCGCCTACGTCTGGTAAGGGGAGGTATCAACTATGTCGCGTATCGGTAAGAACCCGATCGAGATCCCTGCGGGTGTCACCGTCGCCATCGACGGCCAGACTGTCACCGTGAAGGGCCCCAAGGGCGAACTCTCCCACACCGTCACCGCGCCGATCGTCGTCGCTCAGGAGGACGCCACCATCGTGGTGACCCGTCCCAACGACGAGCGCCGCAACCGTGCGCTGCACGGCCTGAACCGATCGCTGGTGGCCAACCTGGTCACCGGTGTCACGCAGGGCTACACCACCAAGATGGAGATCTTCGGGGTCGGCTACCGCGTGCAGGCCAAGGGCAGCGACCTCGAGTTCGCGCTCGGTTACAGCCACCCCGTGCCGATCGAGGCTCCCGATGGCATCACCTTTGCCATCGAGTCGCCCACCAAGTTCTCGGTCTCGGGTATCGACAAGCAGCAAGTCGGCCAGATCTCGGCGAACATCCGCCGCCTGCGTCGCCCGGACCCGTACAAGGGCAAGGGCATTCGCTACGAAGGTGAGCAGATCCGTCGCAAGGTCGGAAAGACGGGTAAGTAAGCCATGAGTAATACAGCAACGCAGCAGAAGACCGTCCGCAAGCCCATCGGCAAGGATGTCTCGACCCGTCGTCGTACCGCGACCGCGCGTCGTCACTTCCGCCTTCGCAAGAACGTGTCGGGTACCCCGGAGCGTCCGCGTCTGGCCGTCAAGCGCAGCAGCCGGCACATCCACGTGCAGTTGATCGACGACCTGGCAGGCAAGACGCTGGCCGCGGCGTCGACCATCGAGGCCGATGTGCGTGCCGACGGCGGCGACAAGTCCGCGCAGGCCCGCAAGGTCGGCGAGCTGATCGCCGCCCGCGCCAAGGCCGCCGGAGTCGAGACCGTCGTGTTCGATCGTGGTGGCAAGGACTACCACGGCCGGATCGCCGCGCTCGCCGACGCCGCCCGCGAGGGAGGCCTGAGCTTCTGATGATCAACCACAGCTACACCACCAAGACCGGAGGGAACCTCTGATGCCCGGACGTCAGCGTGACGGCGGAAACGGACCCGCCGGAAACACCAACAGCAACGCCACCGCCGGTGGCGATCAGCGCAACGACCGTCGTGGCGGCGGCCGTGATCGCCGTGGCGGCGATCGCGGAGGCCGCGACAACGACCGCAACCAGCTCGAGCGCGTTGTCGCGATCAACCGTGTCTCGAAGGTCGTCAAGGGCGGCCGCCGCTTCTCCTTCACCGCCCTCGTGGTGGTCGGCGACGGCCAGGGCCTGGTCGGCGTCGGCTACGGCAAGGCCAAGGAAGTCCCGGCGGCGATCCAGAAGGGTGTCGAAGAAGCTCGCAAGAACTTCTTCCGCGTCCCGCTGATCGGGAGCACGGTGACCCACCCGGTTCAGGGTGAGGCCGCTGCCGGCGTCGTGATGCTCCGCCCGGCCAGCCCCGGTACCGGTGTGATCGCCGGTGGCGCGGTGCGTGCCGTGCTCGAGTGCGCGGGCGTCCACGACGTGCTCGCCAAGAGCCTCGGCTCGGACAACGCCATCAACGTGGTCCACGCGACCGTCGCGGCTCTGAAGATGCTGCAGCGTCCCGAAGAGGTCGCGGCCCGCCGCGGTCTGCCGATCGAAGACGTGGCGCCGGCCGGCATGCTCCGTGCCCGCGCCGGCCAAGGAGTGTGACGAAGATGGCACAGCTGAAGATCACCCAGGTCAAGGGCACCATCGGTACCAAGAAGAATCAGCGTGACAGTCTGCGGACGCTCGGCCTCAAGGGCATCCGCAAGACGGTCACCCGCGAGGACACCCCGATCAACCGCGGTCTGATCAACGTGGTCCGGCACCTCGTGACAGTCGAAGAGGTTTAAGCAATGACCATCAAGCTCCATCACCTTCGCCCCGCACCGGGTTCGAAGACCGACAAGACCCGCGTGGGTCGCGGCGAGGGCTCCAAGGGCAAGACCGCCGGCCGTGGCACCAAGGGCACCAAGGCACGTAAGAACGTGCCCGCCGCCTTCGAAGGCGGCCAGATGCCGATCCACATGCGGCTGCCGAAGCTCAAGGGCTTCACCAACCGCAACCGGATCGAGTATCAGGTCGTCAACGTCGGCGACATCGCGCGGCTGTTCCCGCAGGGCGGCACGATCGGCGTCGACGAACTCGTCGCCGCCGGTGCCGTGCGCAAGAACAACCTCGTGAAGGTCCTCGGCGATGGCGAACTCGGCGTGACGGTCAACGTCACCGCCGACAAGTTCACCGCCTCGGCAAAAGAGAAGATCGCCGCTGCCGGAGGCAGCACGACCGAACTCTGAGCGCCGGTCAGCCGGGTCCGCAGCGGGCGCGACGTCTCGTCGCAACCGTTGCGGACCTCGGCGTCGGGCGCCCGCCCGGGCCGACCGTCTAGTGTGGTCGGCGTGCGGTGGCCGGGTCGTCGGACGGGCCACGCATGAGCTGCTGTTAGAGTTTCAACGTTGTTGCCCCGCAACCACAGATCAATGTCGATTGCCGAGCACGTGTGCCGGGGGATTCCCGGTCAGAGATGAAGCGTGGTCGTTCTAGGAGGAATTAGTGCTCTCCCCCCTCATCGCGGCCTTCAGGACGCCCGATCTGAGGAAGAAGATCCTCTTCGTCGTCGGCATCGTCGTCCTTTATCGCCTGGGGGCGACTGTTCCCTCGCCGGGCGTGAACTACGTCGAGGTGCACAAGTGCATCGACACCATCAACAGTGGTGGCGGCAACCAGGTCTACTCGCTGATCAACCTGTTCTCCGGCGGCGCATTGCTGCAGCTGTCGGTGTTCGCGATCGGCATCATGCCCTACATCACGGCCAGCATCATCGTGCAGCTGTTGACGGTGGTCATCCCGCGGTTCGAGCAACTCCGCAAGGAGGGTCAGTCCGGCCAGGCCAAGATGACGCAGTACACCCGCTACCTCACGGTGGCGCTGGCGTTGCTGCAGTCCACGGGCATCGTCGCCCTCGCGGTCCGCGGCAATCTGCTGCCGTCGAGCTGTGGCGACAACATCCTCAACAACAAGTCGATCCTCGGTCTGACGATCATCGTGCTGGTGATGACCGCGGGCGCCTGCCTGGTGATGTGGTTCGGTGAGCTGATCACCGAACGCGGAATCGGCAACGGTATGTCGCTGCTGATCTTCGCCGGCATCGCCGCCCGCCTGCCCTCCGAGGGCCGCACGATCCTCACCAGCCGCGGTGGCCTGGTCTTCGGGCTCGTCATCGTCGCGGTGCTCATCATCATCGCCGGCGTGGTCTTCATCGAACAGGGCCAGCGGCGCATCCCGGTGCAGTACGCCAAACGGATGGTGGGCCGAAAGATGTACGGCGGGTCGTCGACCTATCTGCCGCTCAAGGTCAACCAGGCCGGCGTCATCCCGGTCATCTTCGCGTCGTCGCTGCTGTATCTGCCGCAGCTGATCGTCCAGTTGACGCAGAGCTCGTCACAAGCCCCGTCGGGCTGGCAGCACTGGGTGAGCACATATCTGGCCGATCCGAGCAATTACGTCTACATCATCATCTACTTCCTGATGATCATGTTCTTCACGTACTTCTATGTCGCGGTGACGTTCAATCCGGAGGAACGTGCCGATGACATGAAGAAATACGGCGGATTCATCCCCGGTATCCGACCGGGTCAGCCGACGGCGGACTATCTCGGATATGTGCTGAGCCGCATCACTCTGCCGGGGTCGATCTACCTCGGTATCATCGCGGTGCTGCCGAACCTGTTCCTCGAGATCGGCAACAGCGGCGGCGTCCAGAACCTGCCATTCGGTGGTACGGCAGTGTTGATCATGGTCGGCGTCGGACTTGACACGATGAAGCAGATCAACAGTCAACTGATGCAACGCAAGTACGAAGGATTCCTGAAGTGAGACTTGTTATTCTCGGCCCGCCCGGAGCAGGCAAGGGCACCCAGGCGGAGCTGCTGAGCGAATCGCTGGGCATCCCGCACATCTCCACCGGTGACCTCTTCCGGGCCAACATCTCACAGGGAACCGCCGTCGGCATCGAGGCCAAGCGCTATCTCGACGCCGGAGATCTGGTTCCGTCCGAGATCACCGTCGACATGGTGCGCGCCCGCGTCGGTGAACCGGATGCCTCAAAGGGCTTCATCCTCGACGGATTCCCGCGTTCGACCGAGCAGGCCGACGCGCTCAAGGACATCCTGGCCGGGCTCAACACGTCGCTCGACGCGGTGCTGTCGTTTGTGGTGGACCCCGACGTCGTCGTCGCCCGCATGCTCGCCCGCGGCCGCGCCGACGACACCGAAGAGGTCATCCGCAACCGGATGGCGGTGTACGACACCGAGACCGCGCCACTACTCGACTACTACGGCGATCAGGTCAAGACGATCGACGCCGTCGGCGACATCCAGGACGTGCACCAGCGTGTGCTGAGCGCACTGGGCGCCGGCGTCTCCTGAGCGCCATCCTCACGAGCACCGATCACGGTCACCGGTATGGGAATTCGTAAACGCAAGCGCGTGCCGTTCCGTAGTTCGGGCGAGCTCGATGCGATGGCAGCAGCCGGCGCCGTGGTGGGTGCGGCGCTCGTCGCGGTACGGGATGCGGCCGCGCCCGGGGTGAGCACCCTGGAACTCGATGAGGTTGCCGAAACGGTCATCCGCACGGCCGGGGCCGTTCCGTCGTTCAAGGGCTACCACGGCTTTCCGGGCTCCATCTGCTCGTCGATCAATGATGTCGTCGTCCACGGAATCCCCTCGGACACAGTCATTCTCGCCGAAGGCGACCTGGTGTCGATTGATTGCGGTGCGATCCTCGACGGGTGGCACGGTGATTCGGCATGGTCATTCGGGGTCGGTGAACTCGCACCCGCCGACGCCGAGCTGTCGGAGGCGACCCGCCTGTCGATGGAGGCCGGTATCGCGGCCATGATCGACGGGGCCCGGCTCACCGACATCTCGCACGCCATCGAGACCGGGACGCGCGCGGCCGAGCGAAAGTTCTCGCGCCCCTTCGGAATCGTCGACGGCTACGGCGGTCATGGCATCGGCCGCGAGATGCATATGGAACCGTTCCTGGCCAACGAGGGTGCACCTGGACGTGGGCCGCTGCTGGTCGTCGGGTCGACGCTCGCCATCGAACCGATGCTCACCCTGGGCACCACCGAGACCACTGTTCTCGACGACGACTGGACCGTCATCACCGACGACGGAACGCGGGCCGCGCATTGGGAACACACGGTCGCGGTGACCGAGGACGGTCCCCGGATTCTGACAACCCGGCCGAGCTGAGCGCCAAGCTCCTGTCCGATGCCCGGTCAGGCCGGCCCGTCGAGCAAGGGCACCAGTAGCCAACGCGCCAGGTTCGCCATCTGCCCCTCGTCATCGACGTCGACGATCGAGCTCGGGATGGCCAGAAACGACGCCGACATGCGGACCATCACTTCGGCGACCAGGTCGACGTCCACGCCGGTTCCGACATGGCCTGCGGTCTGTTCCCGACGGAGCTGGTCGGCAACGAACTGCCGGACCACCGACACCATCTGGCCGCCGTCGCCGATCATCGAGCTGGCAAGGATGTGTGGATCGGCGAGAAGCAGGCCGCCGAGCACCGGATTGTTTCGCATGGCCCGCAACGAGCTGGTGAATCCGAGGACCACGCGATCAGAAACCGTCGGTGCGGCCTTGATGTCGACGAGGAATTGATCGAAGTACTTCCGGAATTCCAGCAGCGTGACCGCTTCGACGAGAGCGTCCTTGTTGGGGAATCGCCGGTAGATGGTCACGCGTGCGACGTTGGCCCGCCGTGCCACGTCTTCCATCGAGGACAGCCGGATCCCGAAGCTGCTGAACTGCTCTCGAGCGGCATCGAGTATCCGATTGCGGATATCGTCTTCGCTGTTGCCCTGATCCACGGGATCGGTGAGGACCCGCTTGAGCAGGGCGGCTGCGCGCGGATCGTGTTCATCGATGTACGTCACGTGAATCTGGTCCTTTCTCCGTCGGCAGTTCGCACTATATGCGCATATGGGGTATATCGGCGCTGGCCCGTCAGCGGTGTGTTGGCCGGCCGGCCGACGTCGCCGGCCGGCCGGTCTCGGCGTCAGAACAAGGAGATCAGATCGAGCTGGTTCAGGAAGTTCTGTATCAGAACCCAGATGTCCATTGCGTTCCTTTCTTCTGGTGGTGAATTCTACTGACGGTGAATCGCGCATGCGGACGCATGACTCGTGACCGGGTCATCGCAGCGCCCCGGTGGGACATAGCCGGATCGCGGCGCGGACCGCTCGGGCATCGGCGGGTGCGTTGCCGATGATCGGGTATCCCCAGTCGTCGAGCCGGATCGAATCCGGGAGGAGTTGTGCGCAAATTCCTTTTCCGGTGCATGCGATCCGATCGACGACAACCGCCTGATCAGACGCGTGCGTGTCGGCGTGCGGGGTCCTTCGCGACATGGGGTGTTCTCCGTTCTTCCGGTAGATTGCCGAATCCGGGCTCCGGCGAGGGGGTTTCGGGCAGTGGCCGATGATGGCGTCCCGCAGGTGGGGACGGTCGCCCGAATACCGTGAGGGCCGAGGCGAGAAGGTCGGCGACGCCGTCGGGAAAGCGGCACGCGCCGCGGCCCGGCAATTCGGCGACTCGGCGGGTCATCCGCGCCATGACGTCCGGACCGGCTCCGGCCCGCAGCCCGGCGACGTCGGCGGCGAGTGCGGGCACCCCGAACATGCATGGGCCGCACTGGCCCGCGGTCTCGCCGGCCGCATAGTCGAGGGCGATGCTCACGTCGTCCCAGGGGTCGGTCCGCGCGTCGATCAGCCGCACGGTTCCCGCTCCGGGGCGAATTCCGTGAACTGCCAGTCCATTACGCGACCACACCGTCTCCGGTGCGGTCCGGCCGGCCACGAACCCGCCGCTCAGCCCGCCGAACCAGAGTGCTTGTACCGCAATGGTGGAACCACCACCGAGTGCAAGAATCTCGGTCGTCGCCAGCCCCGCCTCCGCGGTGTGGACACCGGGGTGGGCCACCCCGTTGACCAGCGTGACCAACCGGGGCCCCGGCTCGGCATGCGTTCCATACGAGCGGAACCAGCGCACGCCGTGGTCTGCGATCTGGGCTATCCGCCACACGGTTTCGGCGTTGAGAACCAGTGTGGGACGCAGGCGGCGGCCGGTCTGGGTGCGGGCGCCCGCCGTGACGGGTACCGAGCGCATGAGCGGTCGGGCGCGGCCACCGTGCGCCAGCGCCACCAGTGCCGACTCCTCGGAGGCGACGTAGCGGTTCGGGACCTCCATGGAGTCGGCTCCCGCACGATCGAGAAGTCTCGACGTGGCCGAATCCCGGTGAGCTGCTATCCGAATCCGACGGCAGTCCAGCAGTTCGGCGCCGGCGAGAACATCGTCGAGGTGGTGGGCGATGACCCAACCGTCCTTGCGCGCATCCAGCTCGCCGTCGCATGCGTTGATGATGAGGTCCGCGCGATGATGTTCGGCGAGCTCGACCTTGCGTCCGGTGGGGAAGTCGGCGCCACCGCGGCCGGTGAGGCCGGCCGCGGTCAGAAGATCTGCCAGGGCGCTCACGTCCACTCCCCGGATGCGATCTCGGCGCGTCGCCGGCGGTCGGGATCGCGGACACACAATCGGCACCCGGCAGCGATGCCCATCACCGCAGCGCAGACCACGGTGACGATACGGAATGCGGGTTGGTCGTCGGCCGACATCATGAATCCGTGGACCGCCGCACAGGCCGCGAGCGCATAGGACAACCAGTGCACGGCGCGCCAGGTCCGATGCGACATGTGCAGGCGCAGAACCGATGTGACGAGGACGAGCACGAACAGGTCGAAGGTCACGGTGCCCACGCCCACCCAGATCCGGTGGTAGCCGGCGAGGAAGGGCACCAGCATCGTCAGCCGGCCGAGGTTCACATATGTGTCGAGGACGGCGAGAAGAATGTGGGTCAGGACGAACACGACGGTGCCGATCCCGACTATGCGATGCAGCCCCACCGTGACCGTGGGTACGGCCGTATCCGGCCGGACGCCGATGGCGGCGACGACTCCCAGTACGACGACCACGGTCAGCAGTACCAGCGCAACGACTCCGCACGCACGCGAGGCGAACCACATCCACGGGGAGCTCATGGCATCGCGCTCCCGGTGAGGTCCGGGGCCGACACGCGATCGGGCATGTCCGGCCACCCGGGGGTGGTGATGATGCGTCGGTCGGTGGATATCAGACAGGCCGGAATCTCGCGCTCGCACAACCACTGTGGCGCCCCGGCGTCGTGGATGATCGCGGCCGTCGACGCCGCGTTGGCCTGCACCGCGGTCGGCGCGGCGCACGTGATCTGGGCCCATCGCGTCGCCGCCGGCCCTCCGGTACGCGGATCGATGATGTGGTGTTGGCGGCTGCCGTGGTGGTGCCACGTGCGCAACAGGGTGGACGAGGTCGCGAACGCCTGCCCGGTACCGCGGACCGCCCCGACGTCGATGTCGTCCGGGCCGCGCACCCCGATCGCCCATCCGCCCATCGGCACATCGCCCGCGACCGCGATGTCGCCACCCAGATTCACCAGAAAGCCGCCCTTGCCGTGGCGGGCGAGTTCGGCGGCGATCGTGTCGGCCGCCCAGGCCTTGGCACTCGCACCGAGGTCCAGGGCGACACCTGCGGTGATGGTCAACCGGCGCCGTTGCTCGTCGAAGGTCAGGCGGTGGGGAACCGGCGGCCCGGCCGCGACGGGGCTCCGGTTCTCGGTGTCGGCGGCCGGGCGGGCGCGCACGACGGCGAGGTCGTCGTCGTAGCCGCAGGCGGCGAGGTCGGCACCCAGCGATGCGCAGACGAGGCCGTCGGTAAGTCGTTCGGTGTGCACCGCGGCCGAAAGGCACGCCGCCAGAACGCGTCCGACGGCAACGCTGAGGTGCGCGTGCGGGTCGGTGTGGGCGAGTGCGGCGCTGATGGAATTGATTTGTGCCAGTTCGGAATCGGCCCGAAACCGTGAGGCGGCACGGTCGAGTTCGGTGAGTCGGCGTCGGGTCAGCGCGGTCGCCTCGGCGAGTGCGTCGGCCACGGTGGCGACCACGGTGACCGAGGTGCCGATCGCCGGGAACGTCGTCGACGAGCCCACGTGGTGTCTGCTCATGATCCGGAGGTGTGCGCCTGCGGCGGCTCGACGGTTGCGGTCACCGTCGGTGTCGGCGCCCAACCGCCATTGTCGGCGGTGGCGGGCGCCTGTTGCGTGGGGTGGGGGACGGGGGCGGGCTGTGGTGCCACGTCGGTGTCGACCGGTGGTGGCGGTTCGGCCTCTGTCGGAATATCCGGTGGCACTGCAGAAGTCGTCGGATCCTGAGGGTTTGCCGCAGGGGTGGTCGGTGCGGTGCTCGTCGATGGGCGGCCCGCCGCTCGCCGGGGCGGGGTGGTCGCGGGAGCCGACGCGGACCGGCCGTCGGGGGCGGTGTGCGTCGGCGCCGGCGTCTCGATCTCCTGCGGTGCCGGCACCGGATCGGCCTGCGCGTATTGCGCGGCCAGTTCGGTCACCAACCCGCCGACGGCGATCGTCGCAGCGCCGAGAACGCCGACGGCCAGAAGTCTGGTCCGCGTGATCGGGTCGGTCTGCCTCATGTCGCTGCCTCGGTTGCGGTCAGAAGTGCCGGTTCGCGGTGGGGATCTCGATGCTGATCGGCATCCGCAGTTCGGAGATGTACCAGAGGACGAACTGGCGCAGGAACTCGTCGAAGAGCCAGTAGGCGTTCTCGGCCGGCGGTACGACACCCAGGACGCCGGAACGGATCTGGACGAACGGGGACCAGGCGGCCTCCAGCAGCGGACTCCACACCGGCTCGCGTGGCACCTGAATCCAGTCGGCGAGTTTGTCTCCCATGATGAATCGGGTGAACGCTCCGAGGATGGGCTTCGACAACAGGCTCAGGTCGAGGTCGTGGCCGAGTTCCAGCAATTGTTCGGCCAGCACGGTGCCCTCGGGTGTCGGCCCGAGGACCGGGGTGAGAGCCTGCGCGGCCTGCGAATCGGCCTGGTGCCAACTGGCCGGAAGGTACTCGTCACCGATCCCGAGGAAGTGTCCACACAACTGCCAGCTGTGCAGGTAGCCGTCGGACTCGTTCTTCGGGATCGGGATCTTCCACTCGACCATCTTCTGCATGATGGTGGTCGGCAGGCTGTGCCAGGTGACCATGAGGTCCTCCTGACTGATCGGCGTGACGTGCGCGGGCCAGTGGGGGGCCTGGGGCAGCAGATGCCGCACGGCGGAATGGATCATGCGCGTCTTGACGCAGGTCACGATCATCTCGCCGCCGGGATCGTAGGCATTGACCGTCCCGATGTCGTAGCCGAGTTTCGCGGTCTTGGCGATGCGATCCTTGAAGTACAGGGGGCTGCCGCCGCGCGAGTAGTACACCGCGCGCGCCTCGTTCGGGATGACGGTCGCCATCATCCCGCTCGCGAACGCGTAGAGCACCGAGATGAGGGTGTCCTGCTTCTTGACGAAGGTGAACGAGGCGGCGAGCTTGCGCTTGTCGGTCCAGGCAGGCAGCGTGCGCGCGTCTTCGAGGAAGTCCCGGAGATTCGACGGCAGCGATCTCGGAACCGGCTGATCGTTGAAGACCCAGCCCTTCAGCGCCTTGTTGATCGCGGGCACGTCGTGATGCTCGATCATATCGGCGATCACCGCATCCGCCTCCGGATCCCACAGGTTCCGGGGATCGGCACCGCTGCCGGAACCGACGACCGATCCCGCCGGGGACCACGACCACGGCTGAGCTCTGGCCGGCTTCGCGCCGAAGGCCGCCGCCCCCGCGACGCCCAATGCCCCCGTGGCGCCCACCCGCAGGGCGTTGCGTCTGCTCACTCCACCACTCACCCGAGACCCCTCTTCGACGATTCAGAGATGGAGATACAACTCACGTCTCTATGTATCTCCGATCGAAGCACAGGTGCCGCGTCGGCACACCGGGTTTTGAGACATTTTCGGGGAAATAACGCCGAAGCCCGCTCCTGCTGGACGCCTGGCGATCACCTGCGCACAACCCGGCCGTCCGGTTCCGGCCAGATTCCGGGTGAATGATCGCGGAGTGCAATCGGTCGATGAACATGTGCTGCCCGACACCGGCCGACGCCGGCCATGGAAGTCCTATGGTCTGTTCGTCGCCATCGTCGGGCCGAACCTCGCGTTGCTGGCGGTGTTCACCTACCGTCCGCTGATCGAGAACATCCGGATGTCGTTCTACGACTGGAACATCTCGTCGCCGGGTGCAACGTTCGTGGGGATCGCCAACTATCGCGAATGGTTCACCCGTGCCGACACCTGGACGATCGTGGGCAACACCGTGGTATTCACCGTGGTGGCCGTCGGCGGGAGCATGGTTCTCGGTCTGGGCCTGGCGCTGCTGCTCGACCGCCGGCTCAAGGGCCGCAACCTCGTGCGGTCGGTGGTGTTCGCGCCCTTCGTGCTGTCCGGGGCCGCGGTCGGCATCGCCTTTCAGTTCGTGTTCGACCCCAGCTTCGGCATGATCAACGACCTGATGCACCGGTTGGGGCTCGGCTCGGCCCCGGACTTCTATCAGCAGCCCCACTGGGCACTGTTCATGATCACCGTGACCTACGTATGGAAGAACCTGGGCTACGCGTTCGTGATCTATCTCGCTGCGCTGCAAGGCAAACGGGCCGACCTCGACGAGGCCGCCGCCGTCGACGGTGCGTCGGGCTGGACGCATTTCCGCAAGGTGCTCCTGCCGCAACTGCGGCCGACCACGTTCTTCTTGTCGATCACCGTGCTGCTCAACTCATTACAGGTGTTCGACATCATCAACGTGATGACGCGCGGCGGGCCGCTCGGCAACGGCACCACCACCATGGTCTATCAGGTCTATGAGGAGACCTTCCGCAACTTCCGCGCCGGATACGGTGCGACCGTCGCGACGATCATGTTCCTGGTGCTGCTGGTCATCACCGTGGCGCAGGTCCGTCTCATGGATCGGACCGGGCGATGATCACCGTGTCGCCGGCACGGCGCAGCAAACCGGACCGCACCGGAGCGGGTCACCGCGATCGGGCCGCGCCGCGATCACCACGATCTCCGACGGCGGTGACGCAACGGCGTCGACTCATCGCGGGCCGAACGTTCGGCTACCTTGCGATGCTGGTGGCACTGGCGGTCGTGGCGGTGCCACTCGTGTGGATTCTGCTGGCTTCGTTCAAGGACCGCTCGGAGATCTATGTGCAGCCCGCGGTGTGGTGGCCCTCGACATGGCATCCCGAGAACTATCGCGAGGCGACCACGTCGGTGCCGTTCTGGCTGTTCCTGCGCAACTCCCTGATCGTCACCGCGGTGCTGGGTGCGATCAAATTCGTGCTGGGCGTCCTCAGTGCCTACGGCCTCGTCTTCCTGCGATTCCCGGGTAAGAACATCGTGTTCCTGGTGATCATCGCGGCGCTGATGGTTCCCAACCAGATCACCGTCATCACCAACTATTCGCTGGTCGCCCAACTCGGACTGCGTAACACCTTCGCCGGCATCATCGTGCCGTTGGCGGGGGTGGCATTCGGAACGTTCTTGATGCGCAACCACTTTCTGTCGATTCCGCCGGAAATCATCGAAGCCGCCCGCCTCGACGGGGCCGGGCACATCCGGTTGCTCACCCGCGTGGTGTTGCCGGTGTCGATCCCCACGATGGTGGCGTTTGCGCTCATCACACTCGTCAACGAGTGGAACGAGTACCTGTGGCCGTTCCTGATGTCCGACGACTACAGCGTCGCCACCCTCCCGGTGGGGCTGACCCAGTTGCAGAACAACGACGGCGTCACCAACTGGGGCCCGGTCATGGCCGCCACCGTCCTGGTGATGCTGCCGATGCTGATCGTGTTCCTGGTGCTACAACGCCACATGATCAAGGGCCTGACCTCGGGCGCTGTCAAGGGCTGACCCACCACACCAGACGGTGGACACCGCACCCGTGGTGTCCATGAAAGCTGTTCGGAAAACAAGGAGAACTGAAATGGTCGAAATCTCGCGACGCGGCTTTCTCGCCGCCGGGGTGACGCTGGCTGCCGGAATGGCGGTGGCCGCGTGTGCGGGAACGGGGAGTTCCGACAGTGGGGGCGGCGACCCCAAGAACCTGACGTTCTGGTCGAGCCATCCAGGCAAGTCGACCGAGGTCGAACGTGAGCTCATCAAGCGCTTCGAGGCCGCCAATCCCGACATCAAGGTGCAGCTGATCGATGCGGGCAAGAACTACGAGGAGGCGGCGCAGAAGTTCAATGCCGCACTGTCGGGCGGCGCGTTGCCCGACATCATCATTCTCAGCGACGTCTGGTGGTTCAATTTCGCGCTGATCGGTGCGATCGCCCCCCTCGACGATCTCTTCGGTGCGGCCGGGGTCAATCCGTCGGGTTACGTCGATTCCCTTGTCGGGGACTACAAGTGGAACAACAAGACGTGGGCGCTGCCGTACGCCCGGTCCACGCCGCTGTTCTACTACAACAAGGATGCGTGGTCGCGGGCCGGTCTGCCCGATCGCGGTCCCGCATCGTGGCAGGAGTTCGGTGAGTGGGGACCGCGCATCCAGTCCGCGGTGGGCTCCGGCAAGTCCGCGCACGGTTGGGGCAACGCCGTCGACTACCTCGGCTGGACGTTCCAGGGACCCACCTGGACCTTCGGCGGTGCCTATTCCGATGCGTGGGACCTGAAGTTCACCGACCCGAAAACCGTTGCTGCTGCGCAGTATCTGAGCGACTCGATCAACAAGGACCACTACGCGAAAATCTCCAACGACATCGCGGGCGACTTCAGTGCAGGACTCATCGCCTCCACCGTTGCCTCGACCGGCGACCTGTCCGGCATCACCAAGGACGCCAAGTTCGGCTTCGGAACAGCCTTTCTGCCCGCGCCGGGCGGGATCGCCGGATGTCCCACCGGTGGTGCGGGACTCGCGATTCCGGCTCGGAACTCACAGGAGCGCAAGGTCAATGCGCTGAAGTTCATCGACTTCATCACGAATACGGCGAACACCTCGTACTTCTCGCAGAATGTGGGCTACATGCCGGTGCGCAAGGCGGCGCTGACCGATCCGTCGATGGTGTCGTTCCTGACGACGAACCCGAACTTCCGAACCGCCATCGAGCAACTGCCGAAGACCAAGCCGCAGAACTACGCCCGGGTGTTCGTACCCGGCGGCGACAAGGTCATCGGCACGGCGTATGAGAAGATCGGTCTGCAGAATGCCGATGTAGCCGCGACCATGGCCGACACCCAGAAGCAGATCCAGCAGATCTACACCACCCAGATCCAGCCGAAGCTCCCGAAGTAATGGCGTCGGTCACCTATGCCAAGGCCACCAAGCGATTCGGCGACGGCGGGCCGGCGGTCGATGCGCTGGAACTCGAGATCGGCGACGGCGAGTTCATGGTGCTGGTGGGCCCCTCGGGCTGTGGCAAGTCGACGAGCCTGCGGATGGTGGCCGGACTCGAATCAGTGGAGTCCGGTGCCATTCTCATCGACGGCACCGACGTCGTCGGGTTGCCGCCCAAGTCGCGCGACGTTGCGATGGTGTTCCAGAACTACGCGCTCTATCCGAACATGACCGTCGCGGACAACATGGGCTTCGCGTTGCGTAACGCCGGGATGAGCAAGGCCGACACCGCGGCTCGCGTGGCCGAGGTCGCGACCATGCTGGAACTCGATGCCCTTCTGGACCGCAAGCCGGCCAAGCTCTCGGGTGGTCAGCGTCAGCGCGTGGCGATGGGCCGGGCGATCGTGCGGCAGCCCAAGGTGTTCTGTATGGACGAGCCGTTGTCGAATCTGGATGCCAAGCTGCGCGTGAGCACCCGGGCCCAGATCGCGGCGCTGCAGCGCGAACTCGGCACCACCACCCTTTACGTCACCCACGATCAGGTGGAGGCGATGACCATGGGCAGTCGGGTGGCGGTGCTCGATCACGGTGTGCTGCAGCAGGTCGCGACGCCGCGCGAGATCTACCGGCGCCCGGCCAACGTGTTCGTTGCCGGATTCATGGGGACACCACAGATGTGTCTGGCCGATCTCGAACCGCACGGCGGGTTCGCCGAGTTCGGTGGAGCGCGGCTGCGGGTGCCCCACGGGGCGGGCCGGGGGGTCGTCGCGGGGTTGCGCGCCGAGGCGTGGGAACTCACGACACCGGGCACGCCCGGATCGGTCACCGCCCGGGTGGAGTTGATCGAGGAGCTCGGTGCCGAGCAATTCGTCTATGGCGCAGTCGATGTACCGCTACGCGACGGGCGGGTGGTGGTTCGCGCCGGTCACCGGCAGAGCTTCGTCGTCGGCGAGCAGATCGGCCTGGTGCCGGTGCCCGAGGAGATCCACTGGTTCGACGGCGACACCGGGTTGCGGCTCGACTGACGGCGCCGGTATCGGGGCCCTCAGCGGCCGCGCGCAACGGTGGGCGCGGCCGCTGATCGGCTCTGCTGCAGGCGCACCCGATCATCGCGGGTGTAGAGGACCATCGAGTCGCCCCGGACGAAGCCGACCAGGGTCATGCCCTGCGCTTCGGCGAGGTCGGCGGCCAGTGACGACGGCGCCGATACCGCGCAGAGCATCGGGATACCCGCCATCGCGGCCTTCTGGACGAGTTCGAAACTTGCCCGGCCCGATACCTGGAGTATGCTGCCGCGCAACGGAAGTCGGTCCTGCGCCAGAGCCCAGCCGACGACCTTGTCGACCGCGTTGTGGCGTCCTACGTCCTCCCGGATCACCAGCGCATCGCCGGTGTGGCCGTCGAACAGTCCGGCCGCGTGCAGGCCTCCGGTCTTGGCGAACGCCTGCTGCCCGGCGCGCAGGCGTTCGGGAAGCCCGAGCAGCGTGTCGGCGTCCACGCACAGCGGATCGTCGGCGACGCCGAACCGGGAGATCGTTGTCACCGACTCGATGCTCTCCTTGCCGCAGACGCCGCATGCGCTGGTGGTGGCGAAATGCCGGGTGAGCGACGGGGCCGGAGCCGCCACTCCCGCGCCGAGGGTGACGTCGAGGACGTTGTAGCTGTTGGTGCCCTCCTCGGTGGCACCCGCGCAATACCGCGCCACCGCGATGTCGTGCGCACCGGCGATCACGCCCTCCGACACGAGGAAACCGGCGGCCAATTCGACGTCATGGCCGGGGGTGCGCATGGTCACCACGAGCGGCCGGCCACCGACCCGGATCTCCAAGGGTTCTTCGACCGCCAGCATGTCGGCCCGGGCGTCGGACTCACCGTGGCGCACGCGTATCACGCGCCGTCGTGCGGTGATACGTCCCATGGCCGCCAACTTACCGGCAATCCGGCGCTCGGCGTCGCCGGCCATCCACCGCGAGGCCGCGCCCAATATCTGTGGTGGCACCTGCTGTGGATGGACTGACGCGCGTCAGCGGTATGTCGGTTTATGGTGAATCGCACCAATTATGCGGGGGGCTGACATGACCTATCGGGGGACCGAGATGACGCCAACGGGTCCGGCTGCGGCCCGAAGCCGGTATGGGCCGGACCAGTACGGGCCGGACCAGTACGGGCAGGACCAGTACTGGCAGCCGGTGGGCGGTGCGCCCATGGCACCGCAGCCGGCGCCGTACTTGCCGCAGTCCTATCGCCCTCGACATCCGGCTCCGCAGCCGTACCCAACGGGTGGGTTCCCGGAGGCCGGTGGAGCCGGCGACGGCGCGCAGCCCGGGCGGATGCCGTTGCGCATGACGGCGGTGCCGTGGATCGTTGCCGTCGGCGCGCTGATGACCGCGATGGCTGCGCTCGCGGCAATTCTGGTGGTGCTCAACGACTCCGGTGCTGCGAGCGGAAAGCCGTCGCCGGCCACCGACGAGCGCGCGGTGCGCACGACGATCGAGGACTACGCGGCCGCCCTCAACGCGCGCGACGTGCCCAGGGCCAAGGCCCTGGTCTGTCCGGAATCCGAAGGACTTCGTGATCTGCTCGATCGCGCCGAGCAGTACTCCGTTGGCCGCTCGGGCGGAAATCTGCAGTTGACGGTCGACGTCGCCTCGGTTCACATCGCAGGCGACCGCGCCACTGCGGCGGTGGTGATCACCTCGGCCGGCCGCGATCGGCAGACCTCCATCGGGCATGCTCGCCGCGCCGGTCGCTCCTGGTGCCTGCTCGACTAGGACACCGGCCCACCTGGTTACACCTCCAGGCTGATCGTCACCGGCCCGTCGTTGACCAGCTGCACCTGCATGTGTGCCCCGAATCGTCCGGTGGCGACCGTTGCGCCGGCTGTGCGGAGGGCGTCGACGACGGCCTCGACGAGCGGTTCGGCGACCGGGCCCGGGGCGGCGGCATTCCACGAGGGGCGGCGGCCCTTGGCGGTGTTGGCGTACAGCGTGAACTGGCTGATCACGAGGATCGGTGCATCGACGTCGGCGGCTGCGACCTCCCGCGTGTCGCCGGCACCATCGAAGATGCGTAATCGCCAGATCTTGTCGGCGAGCGCGTTCGCCTGCGTGCGGGAGTCGTCATGGGTGACGCCGATCAGTGCGACGATGCCCTGGCGGCCGTCGGCGAGTCCGAGTTCGCCGACCGTCTCGCCGCCGACGACCACCTTCGCCGCCGACACCCGCTGGATCACTGCACGCATGGACACCACGCTATCCGGTCGCGCGGCTGAGTTCGCCGTCGGCCAGGGACGCGTGCGCCACCCGGAATAGGGAAGGGGTCCGTGGAGGTTGGCCAGCAACATGACTGATTCGGACAAGACCGCGCACATCGAGCGATTCGGGCGCCACGGGGTGTGGGGATGGTTCGGCCGGTTCTCCGCCGACGAGGCCCGCGAGATCGAGCGGCTCGGCTACGGCACCATCTGGCTGGGCGGTTCGCCCACCGATCTACGGCCGGTCCGCAAGGTTCTCGAGGCCACCGAGAACATCACCGTCGCCACCGGCATCGTCAACATCTGGAATACCGACCCGCGGGCGATCGCCGGTGAATTCCACGAGCTCGAGCAGGACTTTCCCGGCCGCTTCTACCTCGGGGTCGGGGCCGGTCACCCGGAGGCCACCGCGGAGTACACGACCCCGTTCGAGGCCGTCGGAAACTACCTCGACGCCCTCGACGACGCCCGCGTACCGGTCAACCGCCGACTGCTCGCGGCGCTCGGGCCGCGGATGCTGCGGTGCTCGGCCGAGCGCAGTCTGGGCGCGCATCCGTATCTGGTCCCGGTCGCCCACACCGCCGAGGCGCGGAAGGTGCTGGGGGAGGGCGTGTTACTCGCGCCGGAGCACAAGGTCGTGCTCGACACCGATCCCGCTGCGGCTCGTGCGGTGGGCCGCCCGCCGGTCGACGACCCGTACCTGCATCTGCGCAACTACACCTCGAATCTCAAGCGCCTGGGCTACTCCGACACCGACATCGCTGACGGCGGAAGCGACCGGCTCATCGACGCATTGGTCGCCCACGGGGATGCCGCACGGATTCGGGCACAGGTCGACGAGCATCTGGCAGCCGGCGCCGATCACGTGGCCATCCAGGTTCTGGGCTCGAACAGTCCGACCGAGCAACTGGCGGCGATCATCGCGGCCGGCTCCTGACGCTACTGCACCGGCTCCTTGAGGATCATCGAGATGAGCCAGCTGACCACCGAGATCACCAGCGCCCCGAGGATCGCCGACCAGAAGAAGTGATCGACCTGTAGCCCCCAACCGGTGGTGTTGTGGGTGATCCACGAGGTGAGCTCGAGCATCAAGGCATTGATCACGATGTGGATCAGGCCGAGCGTCAGGATGTAGAGGGGGATGGCGAAGATCTGCACGATCGGTTTGATGAATGCGTTGATGACCCCGAAGATCAGCGCGACCAGGACCACGATCCCGAGTTTGATCCCGAAACCCGCGTCGTCGGGAAACAAGAAGTCGAGGCCGGGCACGATCAGTGTCGCGATCCAGAGGGCGAAACCGCTCAGGGCGCTCTGGATCAGAAAGGCGCGCATGTCTCAATACTGTGGCAGCGGGGTGCGAGCAGGCAACCGTGGCAGGTCCTCGTTTGGAGCGTTCTCGCAGTTCGCGTAACATCGATAAGCGGTGCACTTCATGCGTCGGCCTCACCAACGTCTCCACCCGCTCCTTGCGGCGTGATGATCGTGGTGAGCCGGTAGTGCAGTCTCCGGTCGGAGACGCCCAGAGAGAACAACGAATTCAACCGGGTAACGCGCCCATCGGGCGCGACCTAGGATCGCGGAGGACATGGCGAAGAAAGACGGGGCCATCGAGGTCGAGGGCCGAGTGGTCGAACCCCTGCCGAATGCGATGTTTCGCATCGAGCTGGAGAACGGCCACAAGGTGCTCGCCCACATCAGCGGCAAGATGCGGCAGCACTACATCCGCATCCTCCCCGAGGACCGAGTTGTCGTGGAGCTCTCGCCCTACGACCTCGGTCGCGGACGGATCGTTTACCGCTACAAGTAAACTCGACAACTCCCGACTCACCTCGGACTCGTGCTCTCGGGCGCGGGCCGGGGTGTTTTTGGATCCGGCTCGTCCACGTCCCGACGCCGGCCGAGCGGGTGCACATTCGCGCCCGCGACGCGCGGTTTTGGAGCTGACCGGCACGAACGGTACTATGGACCGTCGGTGCGTGTAGCGCCGAGCGTCTCTGTGTCCTGTTCCGGATTTGTTCCGGGCGCGGGCGTCCGAACTCGATCGCGGTGCCGATGTCGAATGATGTCACCGTAACGCGACTGCTACACCCACGCACTCCCTGGCGACCGCCAGGGAGCCGGCGAAGGCGACTCCTCACGGTAAGCCGCCTTCGATCAACGCAGGAGAGATTGACGTGAAGGTTCAGCCGAGCGTCAAGCCGATCTGTGAGAAGTGCAAGGTGATCCGCCGTAACGGACGGGTCATGGTGATCTGCGAGAACCTGCGCCACAAGCAGCGCCAGGGCTGATCTGCGCTCACATCGGATCGCTTGAGAACACAGTCGCTTGAGAACACAACTGAATACGACAGACCGCAGAGCTGAACAGGTGTTGTTCCGACAACACAGTTGAAGCCCTCCCGGCACCAGCACCGACAAACGGGTCGGTGCCCACCTCCGGTTCAGAGGCCGGAGCCCGAAAGCAAACGGGACGGACCGGGAGAAGACCTCTGAGAAGTAAAGGAAACCGCCACATGGCACGTGTTGCTGGTGTGGATCTCCCCCGCGAGAAGCGGCTGGAGATCGCACTGACCTACATCTATGGAGTTGGTCGCACCACCTCCAAAGAGATTCTTGACGGCACCGGGCTCAGCCCCGACCTGCGCGCCAAGGATCTCACCGACGCAGACGTCGCGAAACTGCGTGAGTACATCGAAGCCTCGGTGAGGGTCGAGGGTGACCTGCGCCGCGAGGTGCAGGCCGACATCCGTCGCAAGATCGAGATCGGCTGCTACCAGGGCCTGCGCCACCGTCGTGGCCTGCCCGTCCGTGGACAGCGCACCAAGACCAATGCCCGCACTCGCAAGGGCCCGAAGAAGACCATCGCCGGGAAGAAGAAGTAATGCCTCCGAAGTCACGTAGCGCAGGCCCCAAGAAGGGCACTCGCCGTCGCGATAAGAAGAACGTCCCGCACGGCAACGCACACATCAAGTCGACGTTCAACAACACCATCGTCTCCATCACCGACCCCAGCGGCAATGTCATCAGCTGGGCATCGTCGGGACACGTCGGGTTCAAGGGCTCGCGCAAGAGCACCCCGTTCGCAGCCCAGCTCGCGGCCGAGAACGCCGCGCGCAAGGCCGCCGAGCACGGCGTCAAGAAGGTCGATGTATTCGTCAAGGGACCGGGCTCGGGTCGTGAGACCGCGATCCGGTCGCTGCAGGCCGCCGGCCTCGAGGTCGGCACCATCTCCGATGTCACCCCGCAGCCGCACAACGGTTGCCGTCCGCCCAAGCGGCGTCGGGTCTAGCGGGAAAGGGAGGAACTAGAAAAATGGCACGTTATACCGGCCCCGCCACAAAGAAGTCCCGTCGTCTGCGCGTCGACCTCGTCGGAGGCGACCAGGCGTTCGAGCGTCGCCCCTATCCGCCCGGCCAGCACGGTCGCGCGCGGATCAAGGAGAGCGAATACCTGCTGCAGCTCCAGGAGAAGCAGAAGGCCCGTTTCAGCTACGGCGTGCTCGAGAAGCAGTTCCGTCGCTACTACGAGGAAGCCAACCGCCGCAGCGGCAAGACCGGTGACGAGTTGCTGCGCATCCTCGAGACGCGTCTGGACAACGTCGTCTATCGCGCAGGCATCGCCCGCACGCGTCGTCAGGCACGCCAGATGGTCAACCACGGCCACTTCACCGTCAACGGTGTGAAGGTCGATGTGCCCAGCTACCGCGTCGGCCAGTACGACATCATCGATGTCCGGCCGAAGTCGCTGCAGACCACTCCGTTCCAGATCGCCAAGGAGCTCGTCGGCGATCGTCCGGTCCCGGGCTGGTTGCAGGTGGTTCCGTCGACGCTGCGCATCCTCGTGCACAACGTGCCCGAGCGCGCGCAGATCGATGTTCCGCTCACCGAGCAGCTCATCGTCGAGTTCTACTCGAAGTAGTCCTCGCACGGGGGCTCCGCCCCCCGTGTCCCCCGGAAGGCCCGCGTTGTTGCGTTTGGGCGGACCGGGGGATCGGGAAACCAGCAAAGCCAAGCAGCACCACTGCTGCTCGGTCCACTTCTAGGCCGTCATATAGCGGTCGGCCATAGGGAGAAATCCAAGAATGCTCATCTCACAGCGACCCACACTGACCGAGGAGATCATTGCCGAGGACCGGTCGAAGTTCGTCATCGAACCGCTCGAGCCCGGCTTCGGCTACACCCTCGGCAACTCGTTGCGCCGTACCCTGCTCAGCTCGATCCCGGGTGCTGCGATCACCAGCATCCGCATCGACGGAGTGCTCCACGAGTTCACCACCGTCCCGGGAGTCAAGGAAGACGTCACCGACATCATCCTGAACCTCAAGGGCCTCGTGGTCGGCTCCGAAGAGGACGAGCCGGTCACCATGTACGTGCGTAAGCAGGGTCCGGGCACCGTCACCGGCGCCGACATCGTGCCCCCCGCCGGTGTCACCGTGCACAATCCGGATCTGCACATCGCCACCCTGAACGACAAGGGCAAGCTCGAGATCGAGCTCGTCGTCGAGCGGGGCCGCGGCTATGTGCCTGCCGTGCAGAACAAGGCGTCGGGAGCCGAGATCGGCCGCATCCCCGTCGACTCGATCTACTCGCCGGTGCTCAAGGTGACCTACAAGGTCGAGGCCACCCGTGTCGAGCAGCGCACCGACTTCGATCGGCTCGTGCTCGATGTGGAGACCAAGAATTCGATCAGTGCGCGTGACGCGCTGGCGTCGGCGGGCAAGACCCTGGTCGAGCTGTTCGGGCTGGCCCGGGAGCTCAACGTCGAGGCCGAGGGCATCGAGATCGGGCCCAGCCCGGCCGAGGCCGATCACATCGCGTCGTTCAGCCTGCCGATCGAGGATCTCGACCTGACGGTTCGGTCCTACAACTGCCTCAAGCGCGAGGGCGTGCACACCGTCGGCGAGCTGGTGGCGCGGACGGAGTCGGATCTGCTCGACATCCGTAACTTCGGGCAGAAGTCGATCGACGAGGTGAAGGTCAAGCTGCACGCTCTGGGCCTGGCCCTCAAGGACAGCCCGGCGAGCTTTGACCCGTCGCAGGTGGCCGGATATGACCCGGCGACCGGAACGTGGTCGGACGACGTGTCGTTCGACGGTGATACCGGTGAGGATTTCGCAGAGACCGAGCAGCTGTAGTCGCTGCGCGCCAACCCTGACTTCTTCCATCGTGCGATGGGAGAGTCCTTCTAGGAGAAGACAATGCCCAAGCCCACAAAGGGTACCCGCCTCGGCGGGTCGGCGAGCCACCAGAAGGCGATCCTGGCGAACCTCGCCACCTCGCTCTTCGAGCACCGCCGCATCACCACCACGGAGGCCAAGGCCAAGCGCCTGCGTCCGTACGCCGAGAAACTGATCACCCACGCCAAGACCGGCAAGCTGGCCAACCGCCGTGAGGTGCTCAAGGTCATCCGCGACAAGGACATCGTGCATGTCCTGTTCGAGGAGATCGGCCCTAGCTTCGCCGATCGCGATGGTGGCTACACCCGCATCATCAAGACGCTGCCGCGTAAGGGCGACAATGCCCCGATGGCCGTGATCGAACTCGTCACCGGGTCGACTGCGTCCACCGAGGCCGATCGCGCCACCCGCGTCGCCGCGTCGCGCAAGGCCGCCGATGACCAGCTCGCCGGCACCGAGGCCGCCGTTACCGAGCCCGCCGACGGGAACGTCGTCGAGGCGGTCGAGGCCGGCGCCGACGACACCGAGAAGGCCAACGCCGAGGCCGTGGCCGAGGCCGTCGACGAGGAGTCGACGGCTGCGACCGTCGCCGACGCCGAAGCCGAAGGTGCCGACGTGGACAGCTCGACCGAGAAGAAGTCGGACGACTGAGCCGCACATCGCCGCACGAACCCGCCGCCACCGATACCGGTGACGGCGGGTTCGTTCGTCTCCGATTCGACGTCGGTTACGACGGAACGGGTTTCGCGGGCTGGGCGCGCCAGGTCGATCAGCGCAGCGTCTGCGGAACCATCGAGGACGCGCTCGCCACGGTGCTGCGGGTGCCGGTCCGGCTGACCGTTGCCGGGCGTACCGATGCCGGTGTGCATGCGACCGGACAGGTCTGCCATGCCGACATCCCACGATCGGCACTGGCCACCCGCAGCCTCGGTGGCGACCCCGATCCGCTGGTCGGCAGGCTCGCGAAGATGTTGCCGGACGATGTCCGGATCAAGACGGCCACGCCGGTCAGTGCGCACTTCGATGCACGCTTCTCGGCGCTGCGCCGCCACTACCGCTACCGGCTCGCCGACGCGCGCTTCGGGGCCGAGCCGACGCTGGCGCGCATCACCGCGACGTGGCGGCGTCCGCTCGACGTCGGCGCGATGAATGCGGCATCGCAGAAGTTGGTGGGGCTCAACGACTTCGCGGCGTTTTGCCGCCGCCGCGAGGGTGCGACCACCATTCGCGATCTCCAGTGCTTGCACTGGGATCGCGATGCCGATGGGGTGCTGATCGGTGAGGTGAGCGCGGATGCTTTCTGCTGGTCGATGGTGCGCTCGCTGGTCGGCGCGGTGGCTTGCGTCGGTGACGGCCGCCGCGACGTCGACTGGTGTGCGGCGCTGTTGACCGAGCGCGCACGCAGCAGTCAGGTGCCGGTCGCGCAGGCCCGCGGACTGTGCCTCGTCGGGGTCGACTATCCCGCCGACGACGAACTCGCGGCCCGCAACACCGTCACGCGCGACGTGCGGCGTGGCGTGGAGTCGGGACCGGTGGGCGAGGGCTGTTGCGGCGACTGACCCTCGCGCGCCGGCCGGCACGAATCACCGGCCGGCGCATCGGGGTCGGCGGGATCAGTCGCGCAGTTTGCGGCCCTGCGGGTCGCGGACGCTGCCGGTGAACATCCGGATGGCGTCGACGAGGATCCAGATGCCGACGCCGAGGGCCACCAGCCAGCCGAGGAGCATGATGAGCACGCCGAAGGCGGCACCGCCCCCGGAGTTGCCGCCGGCGGACACGCCGATGACGATGAAGCCCACGATGATCAGCAGCCAGGCACCGATATTGGCGCACAACTGAATTGCGGCGGTCTTGGTGTCGCCGAGATAGAAACGGCCGGCCGCGAAGCCGCCGAGGAACAGTTGCAGGAGACCGGCGGTCATCTTGCTCTTGTCCGACAACGGTTCGCCGGTGACCGGGTCGACGTTGAAACTGCCGTAGCCGGGTGCGCTGCCGTAGCCCGGGTACGGGGCCGGGACGGGCTGGGCGCCGTAGGGTTGTGAACCGTAGCCGGGCTGGGAGCCGAAGCCGGGTGCCTGCGCCGCGCCATAGGGCTGCTGACCTGGGGTGCCGTTGTTGCCTGGGTATTGCGGGTAGCTCATGCCGAACATGCTCTCACGGTTGTGTGCAGCGCGGGTAGCGACGTCGTCCCCTCGACCGACCCCGCGGTCCGACCCCCGCGGTCCGCCCCCGCGGTCCGAACCCCGCGGTCCGAACCCCGCAGTCCGCCCCCGCAGTCCGCCCCCGCGGCGGTCCGGGCCCGCAGCCGCTTCAGTCGGGCATTACCTCAGGTGGCGCTGCGCTCGTTCTCCATCGCTTCGAGCACCGCTCCGACGGTCTGCTCGTCACCGACGAACTCCTCGGCTCGGGCACCGCCGGTGGACATCAGGTACCGCCAGTTCTGTGGATCGAACACCACTGGTGTGGTGCGCTCCAGGAAGCCGGTCACCACCTGGACGAATCGCTCGGGATCGTCGTGGAACGGGAAGTGACCTGCCCCGTCGAAGGTGGCCAGCTCCGAATGCGGAATCGCGGCATGCCCGATCAGCGCATGGTCGTAGGGGATGACGGTGTCGAACTCGCCCCACACGAACAGGATCGGTAGCCGCTCGGTCAGATAACAGCGATCGAGCATCGTCACCGCCTGCCCGCGCCAGTCCACCACTGCGCGCAGCGTTCGGACGAACGCCGCCGAGGCGTGCGGGTCGGTCAGGTCGCCGAGTACGCGCAGCAGATCCTCATGGTCGTTGAGCGCTCGCCGCGGCGAGATGCCCGTCGGGACACCGGGGACATGGGGCAGGGAGACCAGCGTCCGGGCGATCCCATTGAGTGTGGGCATCACGCCGGGGATGCGCAGCAATGTGAGCGCATCGCTGACCCCAGGCAGGGTGACGAGGCGTAGCGCGGGATTGACCTCACGTGTCACGCCGCCGGCAGCGACCAGGACGAGTCGTTCGACGAATCGCGGGAACTGATAGCAGAACTGCATCGCGACACCGCCACCGAGCGAATGCCCGACGACCGTCACCTTGGTGATGCCGAGGACGACGAGCAGATCACGCATGCCGTTGGCGAAGGCGGGCACCGAGTAGTCCGCGCGTGGTTTGTCCGAGCGACCGTGCCCGAGCAGATCGGGTGCGATCACGGTGTAGCGCTGGGCGAGCATCGGGATGATCTCCTTCCACGTGGAGGAGTTGTCGCCGATGCCATGGATCAGCAGCAATGCCGGTCCGTGGCCGGCGATCCGATAGGCGCGGCGGTAGCCGTGAATCGTGTGGTACTCGATGCGGACGTCGGTGTCGGAGACCGGACGCAGCTTGGGCGTGGCCGAACCGGACGTCGGCCGGCCGGGAGTGGAGGGAGGCTGGGTTGCGGACACGGTCGACTCCTTGCGATCACGCCACAGTGAGATCTGGGCTGCGGTGGGGTGGTGCGGTGCCCGGTCCGGGCCTCGTGGGGCGCACCGCCCGCATGTTTACCTCCGAGTAAACCCCACCGGGACGCAATTCGTCCGGCATGTTGCATCGAGTTAACCTTGCGCCGGCACCGCTGCCGGCCGACGACCACCGCTCGCGAAGCCCCTAGGGTGGACGGCGATGAACCCCTTCCACGTCGACTCATTTCTCGCCACCGGCGGCCTTGTCGGTCTGTGCGTGCTCATGTTCATCGAGACCGGCCTTTTGATCGGATTCGTCTTTCCCGGTGATTCGCTGTTGTTCACCGCCGGAGTGCTTGCTGCGCAGCCGAATCCGTTCGCCGACGTGTGGTGGTTGTGCGTGGTGGTGCCGTTGGCGGCCGCGTTGGGGGACCAAAGCGGCTACTTCATCGGTCGTCGCGTGGGCCGCTCGGTCATCGAGGGGCGGATGATGCGCGCGGTCGGCCCGGAATACGTCGATCGCACGCATCGCTTCTTCCGGCGCTACGGCGCACTGACCGTGTTCTTCGGCCGGTTCATCGGCGTGGTCCGGACTCTGACGCCCCTGGTCGCCGGCTTCAGCGGGATGGGCCACCGGGTGTTCACGCTGTGCTCGCTGCTCGGCAGTGTCCTGTGGGCGTCGGGGCTGATCCTGGCCGGCTACTTTCTCGGGCACGTGCCCCTGATCCGCGACCACCTGGAGGTGTTCGTCATCGCTTCGATGCTCACGATCATCATCCCGATGGCCGTCGGGATCACCCGTCGGTGGCTGGCGAATCGTGGCAACCGCGCCCGGGAGGCCGACCGCCCGCCGGGTGGCGGGGAGGTCGAGTGAGCCCGGGACGGGGAACCTCAGCTGTAGAACGGCTCCTCACGACGCCCGGGTGTCGTCGCGAACTCGTCGGCGATGGCCGCGGCCAATTCGACGAAAGCATGTCGGGTCGGTTTGCTCACGAGTTCGAGGTCGACGTCGGCGCCCTCGGCGAGATGATCGTCGAACGGAATCGTCTGCACCGCACGGCATCGCGTGAGGAAGTGCTGGCCGAGTTGATCGGTGTCGATGGTCGACGATCCGGGCCGTGACGAACTGAGCACCACGACGGCCCGCGACACAAGGTGCGCGTGACCGTGGGCCTCGAGCCAATCCAGGGTGGCTGCCGCGCTGCGGGCGCCGTCGAGTGCGGGGGAGGACACGAGGATGATCGCGTTCGCGAGATCGAGCACTCCGTTCATCGCCGAGTGGCTTAGGCCGGTGCCGCAGTCGGTGATGATGATGTTGTAGAACCGCTGGAGAATGGTGATGACACCGCGGTACTCCTCCTCGCTGAATGCCTCGGCCATCGCCGGATCACGTTCGGAGGCAAGGACCTCCAGGCGTGACGGCGCTTGAGAGGTATGGGCGCGGACATCGCTGTAGCGGTACACGTTGTCGTCGGCGAGCAGATTGCGGACGGTGGACGCCGTCTGTTGCGGGATACGCTGGGACAACGTACCGAGATCAGGATTCGCGTCGACCGCGATCACCCGGTCGCCGCGCAGAGAGGCGAAGGTCGATCCCAAACCCACTGTCGTGGTGGTCTTTCCGACGCCGCCCTTCAAGGACAGCACCGCGATGCGGTAGTCGCCGCGGACCGGCCGGCGTAGTCGCTCGAGTAACTGCTGATACCGGACCTCGGTCGCCGAGTCGCCAGGGTTGATGGTTCCCGCCGAGATCGTGTGCACTGCACGGCGCCAACCGCGATTGGGTGGCCGACGTGCCTTGCGCAGCAACGCGACCTCGTCGAGGGCGGGTCCGGACTGATGCTCGGGTGGCCCGAAGCCGGTGGGCTGACCGAAACCGGCGGGCGGACCGAAGTCGGCGGCCTGCCCGAAACCGGACTGGGCCGCGGGAGGCGCGTATCCGTTCGGCGGCTGATGGTCGAACTCATTGGGGGCGTATCCATTTGGTGGATACGGTGGCGCCTGCGGGTCCGATGTCGGCGGGGCCGGCGGGTACGGACCGGGGTGCTGAACCGGTTCGTGCGCCCGAGGTTGCGGGACCGGAAATGGAGCAGCCGGATCGGGTGCTCCCGGAACCGATGGATACCCATGCGTCGGTGGATGCAGTGCTGGGCCCCTGAACTCAGGAGTGGCGAACTCGGGAGTGGCGAACTCGGGAGTGGCGAACTCGGGAGTGGCCTGCTCGGGAGTGACCTGCGGCGGCGTGGGCGCGGCTGCGGTGGCGGACGGAAAAGCCGCGTCGGCGTCTGGCGCCGACCCGGCCTGCGGCGCGAACTGCAACCACGGTGGGGTCGGCGGCATCTCGGAACCCTCCTGATTGCCGGCACCCGGTTGGTATCCGGGACCCTGTTGGTCCGCGGGGCCCTGTTGGTCCGCGGGGCCCTGACTCCCGGTGGTCGAGTCCCCGGTGTTGTCGTACATCATCGCTCTACTCCCCGTACGTATGGTCCCATCGTGGCCTGCGCCTCTGCGCTGTGGCACCGCGCGTCCGCCGGTTCGGCAGTCTACCCATGAGCGACCGATCGTGACCGGTCACCTCGGGTTCCGCCACCGCTCGCGCGCCGCCGGGGAACGTGATGGGCAGCTCGTCGCCGACACCGCGGATGGCCGCAATCGATGCACGACCGGATTCCCTGCTCGACGGACCTGTGCGGACAAACCGGACAATTGGTGTGATATGTGGCATCATCTGATCTCACGATCGGCGGGGTCACCGGTGACGGCGTCAAGACAATTTTTCCCTTTTTGGTGGAACCAGGGCGGGACCCACTGCGTCAAACAAGGCATCGGTCACACAAGAGCATCGGTCACATACGGGCACGGGTGGGGGAAACGAAATGAACAGTGGACATCTCGGTATCACAGTCGAGGAGAGCTCGTCGGCCCGCTCGCGCGACGCGGGGGTATCGGTGGTCACCACGTCCACCGGACTGCCGTTGGCGATCAGCATCGATGACGCACGGTTGCGCAAGCATCCGCAGGCCTTGGCCGACGAGGTCTTGCGGCTGTGCAGGCAATCGGCCATGGCATCCGGGATCAGGCTCCGTGCGCGACTTCTGGATGCAGGTACTCCGCCCGAAGTGGTGGAGTCGCTCGGTCTGCCGCGGCCCGATGAGCTGGCAGCAGAGGAACTCCGCGACGATCACGGGTCCGACGCTCCGGTGTCCTGGCTGCGATCGGTGTGAGGACGCGATGAACCCGGCCATGGACGAACTGGAATCACGAGCGGCCACCCAGTTGGGAAGGCTGCACGACTTCGCCGATGGGCTCGCGCGGATACGGGTACGCGAGACCTCTGCCGATGATCTGATCACCGTCGAGGTGGACGGGTCCGGTGCGATGACAGGACTGTGGTTCGCCGACGGGGCCAACGAACTCGGTGGCGCGCGGCTCGGATCGGCGACCGTTGCGACCGCCATGCTCGCCGCGCAGCGGGCGTTCGCCGGGCGAGCGGCACTGACCGAGGACTTCACTGCGTCGTTCGCCGAGCTGGTGGAGTCGCCGGCCGCCGACGGTGGCAGCGCGGTGAGGACAGCACCGCTGTGAGGGCAGCAGCGCCGTGAGGGGCAACCCCCGCGGTGAGGACAACAGCGTGCTCACCGACCCTTACGCCGGGTTTCAGGACGCCGGGTTCGTAGGCCGCCGGGGATGTAGGACGCGGGGATGTAAGACGAACAGCACTCGATTTTTCATGATGAGGGGGAGGCCATGAATCACGTGACGGTGACGCCGGAGGTCCTGGAGGGCTTCGCTGCGACCAACGCCGCGATCGGCACGGCGGTTGCTGCCGCCGGATCGGTCGACGCCGCCGCGAACACGGCGGTGATGATTCCGGTGTTCGGTCTGATCGGCCAGGAATTCCTGGCGGCGTTCATCACCGCCCAGGCCAACCATCTGCTGGCGGTGGGCAATCTGGCGGCCGTTCATGCGGCGACCGCGGCAAGCGCGCTCGGCGGGCTGGCCGAGTTCGAGTCCGTCGACGCCGCGGCGGCCGCGAGACTGCGGTCGGTCCGGTGACCGCACAGTCGTCCTCCGCGCCACCCGACGTCCCGGCGCTGACCGAGATGTCGGTCAACGATCTGATCGCGGCGACTCCGCTGGGGCCGATACTCGATCGGCCGGTCGGCGAGGTCCTGGCCGGACTGGGTCTCGGGCCACTGCCGGAATTTCCGCCGCTACCACCGCTTCCGGGGCTGCCACCGCTTCCGGTCATCGACGTCGGACTGCTGGTGAAGCCGATCACCGACCTGCTCGGTGGATTCGGCACGGGCGAATTGTCCACGGCGGACTTCGACCCCACCATGATCTTCCAGGGCTTGTCCACGGTGCTCGATACCTCGATGTCGATGGCTCAGGGGGCGATGCAGATCGCCGATGAACTGTGGAGCGGGCAGAGTACCGTGTCGGCGGTCGCCAAGACCGGAGCGGCGAGTGTCAACAGCGGACAGCTCGCGGTACAGGGCAGTGGCATGTCCTTCGACATCCAGGCAGCCGCCGGCATCGTTGCCGCCGGACTGGCGGTCCTGCAGGCGATCCTTGCCGCGACGATCGCCAAGATCACCGCGGCGATCACCTTGACCGGACCGGCAGCGCTCCCGCTCACGGTCAGCCTCGCCGGTCTCGGGCTTTCCGAGGCGACCGCGGCCGTCGCGGCCACCCGTGCCCAATTGCTTGCGCCCACAACACACATGGCGATCAACGGCGCTCCGGTTCCGGTCACGAATGCGCCTACGGGCACTGCCGGCGCCGGCCCGTCCCCGTTCGCTCTGGCCGGCACGATCCTCGAGGCCATGGCGCCGGTGGTATCGGCGGCCACCGAGGTCCCGTCAATGCTCACCGCGCCACTGCAAGAGATGCTCGCGGCTGACGGCGCCGCCGTCCGTCCGGCCGCCTACGTCGCACCCGATACCGGCGGATCCGGCCCAGCGGGTCCCGGTGGTGGTCCGGCCGGGCTCGGCATGGTGGGAGTGGGCGCCGGCGTTCGCGGGGGCGGTGGTGGACTCGGTGCGGTCGCCGCACCGCTCGGCTCGGCGCGACCATCGGTGCCGGTCTCCGGCGCGACCGAACCGGCCGGCTTCACCCCTGGTACGAGCCCGCGTACGGCCACCGCCGCGGCGGCCCCGATGCCGGCCTCGATGGCCCCGGTGGCGGCGGCCGGGGCCGCGCGGGGTGCCGGGACCGCCGATGAGGCATACGAGGTACCCGACTATCTCGTGACCGAGGGCAACGGACATCACATGGTCGGTGTCGTCTCGGGTGTGGCGCCGGCGGTATTCGGTGCCGACCCGGTCGCCGAGGTCGGCCCCCACACCGACATCGAGTTACGGCTCGCTCCGCCCGGACCCACACCATGATCGGCGATCGCCGGCCTCGTCGCCGCCAGTTCGCGCAACCACTCACCCACCATCGGAGACAGCGATGACACAGCCGCACCCGGCACCCCGGAATCTCGATGTGGACACCGATGAATTGGCCAGGGCCGCAGCCGATCTCGAACGTCTGGCGCTCTCGCTCGAGGGGACGCTCGCCCGGCTGGTTTCGGCCACCCGCGTGGTGGCGTCGGGCCGCGACGAGGTGTCGGCGGCGGTCGCGACCTCGGCGACCGAGGGAGCCGCCCGGTTCGGGGGCGATGCGTATTCGGGCGTATCCCGATTACGCAACGTCGCGGCGACATTGCGAGCCCAGGCGGGCGGCTTCGATGCCGCAGACGAGCACGCCGCGACGCGCCTGCGCGACTGATTCGGATCGCGCCGCGACCCGGCCGGAACCACCTATCGCGGCCGTCGGCATCACAACCACCGGTCACAACCACCACCGGGTCATGAGCACGGAATAGGCGAACACGACAGAGATGGGAGGAGCATCGATGACGGGATTCACCGCGGTCAGGTGGGAGGCACGTACCAGCCGCCGCCTTGCCGGCGATCTGTACGCGGGACCGGGCGCGGCGCCCCTCGCGGATGCGGCGATGGCGTGGACTTCGCTGGCCGGCGAGTTCGCCGGCGCGGCAATCGAATACGCATCGGCTCTGGCCCGGTTGCGGGTCCATTGGCGCTCCGAGGCTTCGTCGATCGCCTTGGATCGACTCGCCGGCCTGGTCGGGTGGCTCACCGAGATGGCGGCGCAGGCGACGGCCGCCGCGGCGATGACCGAAGCGCAGTCGCTCGCCGTGACGGTGGCGCGCCTGGCGATGCCCGATCCGGCCGAGGTCGACCTCGTCGACGGTCTGGCCCACGCGGCGTCGGTGACTGCCTCGGTGATCCCGATCGCCGGCGGCGCGGCCGCATATGCCGAGCGTGCTGTCCACGACCAGCGGCTGCGCGCCGCACAGGTGATGGCGGCCTACGAGAGCGCCTCCGAACCGGTCGCTCGGCCCTGGCATACCGTCGGCCACGCGCCGGAGCTGATCCCCGAACAGTTCCCGGCGACGTCGAAACATGGCCCAGGACAAGTAGAGACGGTCGCCGAGTCGCCATCGCCGCAGCCCGGTGCCGGGATCGCGGTGCCGACCGTGCTGACCGCATCGGCCGGTCCGCGCGGCTCGTATACGCCGACGATGCCGGCATCGGCACCTGCGGCCACGACCCCGGCGCCACCGAACGCGCCCGCCCCCTCGGTGTCGCCGGTTTCCCCGACGGTGCCGCCACCGATGTCGTCGATGATCCCTGCCGGCGATCGAGGAATGCAGCGGGTCGACGCACCGGCCGGCGACGCAGAGGCCGTCGAGGCGCAGTCGCTTCCGGAGAACTGGGCCGAGGTGGCCGTCCACGCCACCGGGCTGGTCGATGCCACCGCACTCGACACCAGGTACGTGCACCAGCGCCTGACGCTCGACGGCGGGGGAATGCCATGATCGCCACCACCACCGCACCCCGGCATCTCGAGCCCGCGGCGCTGCGCAGACTCGGTGAGCTGTGCGGCATCACCACCTGGCCCGTGGTCCTCGACCTCTGGCCGGTCGACGACGACGAAACCGCTCATGCCCATTCCGCGGCCGCCCTGGACCGAGTGCTCGATCAGTGCGGCGTGCTCACCGCCGGAGCACCCACGGTCTGGACCGACACCGTCCTGTCCGTACTCGCCCGTCCCGATCACGAGCTCGAGATACGCAGGTTCGCAAGCGGTTCGGTGGTACGCGCCACTCTCGCGCGGCGCGGGCACGACCACGTGCTCGCGGTCCGCGATGGCGAGGTGATCGAGTTGCAGGTCCTCGACGTCGTCGACGCCGGCACACTCGGCGCGGTCGTCCGGCGGTTGTGCGGGCCGCACCCACCCATGGACTTCGGCGAGGTGAGCGTCCCCACCCGCGAACTCGGTGAACGCTTCGGAACCTGTACCGACGCCGCGGCGGTGACCGCGGCCTTGCGTTCGTGGGGTGCCACCCCGTCCGACGCCGTCCGCGTGGCCGACGCGTTCTACTCGGCCGGCGCGCGATGGGAGATCGTCGCGGCCACGCGAACCGGCGGAACACTCATCCAGACTTCTGGGGCCATCGGCATCATCGATTCAGGCGCAGGCCGGATCCTGATGGGCCTCAGCGCATCTCCCGATGCTCGACTCTGGACCACCATCACCCCGGGCAGCGGATACCGGATCGGTCAGGCCGTCATCCGGCTGATCGAGACGCTGCCCGGGCAGCGGTGGTTCGGCATGAGTGGCGGGATTCCCCGACAACAGCGTCACCGGGGGGAGATCAGCGCCTATCCAGCCGGATAGCGCTTCGGGGGCATCGCCACGTCGGTGCCGAATCTATGAGGAGAAGCACCATGAATCTCGATGGAGCAGTCGATGTCGATATCGCGTCGGGTCAGGCGACGGCGCAATCGGTCTCGCAGATCGTCGACGACATGCAGGCGGTGATCCGTCAGATCGCCAGTGCCGCATCGACTGGGGTCTCCAGTTGGAACGGGCGGGCGTCGAATGCGTTCGACAACACCCATTCCGATTGGAATTCGTCGGCGAGGGCACTCAACACCGCGCTCGACGACATCCGCAATCAGCTGACCGCTGGTTTCGGCGGCTACGAGGACAACGACTCGCAGGCCGCGGGTGGGTTCGGCGGCGCGGGTCCGTTGCGCCTGTAGGTCCGATGCGGGTGGCGGAATCGGCCGCGTCCCGCGACCGCACCGACCGCCGACGTTCGACACATCACCGAAGCGGCACATCACCGTCAATCGACACATCACCGTCAATCGACATATCACCGGCAAATCGACACATCACCGAAAGGAATTCCCCATGTCCGGGAGAATCAAGTACGACTTCGCCGCCCTCGGCGACCTCGAAGGCGGACTGAGCGCGCAGTTCGGCCGTCTCGAAGACCTGGCAGGCCAACTGAAGACGCAGGTGGCCGCGCTCGACGGCAACTGGCGCTCACCCGGGGCCAAACAGGCCTACGATGCCGCCCAACAGAACTGGGACCGCGTGTTCGCGCAGTCGCGGGAACAGCTGCTCGGCATCCAGCGGGGCGTCACGAATGCACGCACCGTCATGAACGAGACCGACTCCTCGATCGCGCGCGGCTTCGGAGGAATGGTCTAGCGTTTTCGTGTTCGGCCTCCGGCGGTCCTGCCGTGGCATCGCCGCCACGGCAGGGCCCGCCACGGGCAGGTTGTCGCTAGAGTTCGGTGTGTTCACCAGCGTGCCGGATTTCCGGCGAATGAGAGGGTCAGCACTTGTCCGCCGAAGGTTCCAAGAAAGCGATCGTCGCCGCGTTATGCGCCAACGGCGGGATCGCCATCGCCAAGTTCGTCGGGTTCGCCATCACCGGCTCCTCGTCGATGCTCGCCGAGGGCGTGCACTCTGTCGCCGACACCGCCAATCAGGGCTTGCTGCTCATCGGCCAGCAACGTGCCGGGCGGCGAGCCGACCGGCTACATCCTTTCGGATATGGGCGTGACCGCTACTTCTACTCGTTCGTCGTCGCGCTCGTCATCTTCGCGCTCGGCTCGCTTTTCGCGCTCTACGAGGGTGTCGAGAAGATGATCCACGCCCACGACCACGGCCTGGAGTCGCCACTTGTCGCAGTGGTCATCCTGCTCGTCGCGATCTGCCTGGAGGGCTACAGCTTCTCGACCGCGGTCCGCGAATCGCGACCTCTCAAGGGTCCGGCGAGTTGGTGGCGATTCATCCGCAACTCACGTAATCCGGAACTGCCGGTCGTCCTGCTCGAGGACTCGGGGGCACTGATCGGTCTGGTCCTCGCGCTCGGCGGCGTCGGCCTGACCATGGCGACCGGTGACCCGATCTGGGACGGCATCGGCACCGTCTGCATCGGCGTGCTGCTCGGCATCATCGCGATCGTGCTCATCGTGGAGATGAAGAGCCTCTTGATCGGTGAGGGCGCCACCGAGAGCGAGCAAGCCGCGATCATGACCGCGCTCACCGCCGACGGCGTCGAGCGCGTCATCCACATCAAGACCCAGTACCTCGGGCCGGAGGAGATGCTCGTCGCGGCGAAGATCGCGATGCCCGCACACGCCGATCTGGCGACCGTCGCCCGAACCATCGACTCCGCCGAGTCGCGGGTGCGCGCCGCGGTGCCGCAGGCCCGGGTGATCTACCTCGAGCCCGACCTGGACCGCGCGGCCGCGGCACCCGTATCCGCGCCGAAAGCCCCGTGAGCCCCGGTCGCGTCGGCTAGCGTCGAGAACACCGCACCTGTCGGCAAACATGCTCGCCGGGACCGCCGTTCGACTCGGCGTCCCGGCGTGTGAGCCCACGAGGAGAGAGGCCGAGGCTGATGGCGAATCCGTTGACCCGGGTCAAATCGGTGGAACAATCGATGGCCGACGCCGATGAGCCCGGACATCGATTGCGCAAGAACCTGACCGCGCTGGATCTGATCGTCTTCGGGGTGTCGGTGGTGATCGGCGCCGGCATCTTCACCGTGACCGCCTCCCAAGCCGGCAACAATGCCGGCCCGGCGATTTCGCTGGCATTCGTCATGGCGGCGATCGCATGCGGCCTCGCCGCGGTCTGTTATGCCGAGTTCGCCTCGGCGGTGCCGGTCGCCGGTTCGGCATACACGTTCGGCTACGCGACCTTCGGGGAGCTCCTGGCGTGGATTCTCGGCTGGGATCTCGTCCTCGAGTTCGCCGTCGGCGCGGCCGTGGTCTCCAAGAGCTGGTCGAGCTATCTGGGAAACTTCCTGCACTCCTTCTTCCCGTCGGTGGACAAGGACGTGCACGCGGTGTCGCTGGGTGGTGGGTGGAGTTTCGACTGGGGTGCGGTCCTCGTCGTCGCCGTCGTCACCGTCCTGCTCGTGATGGGAACCAAGCTGTCGTCCCGGTTCTCGGCCGTCATCACCGCGATCAAGGTGTCGGTGGTGTTGCTGGTGATCATCGTCGGCTTCTTCTACGTCAAGTCGAGCAACTACACACCGTTCGTCCCGCCGTCGGAGGGTGGCGGTGACGCGGCGAAATCCGTTGACTCGTCACTGTTCTCATTGGTCAGCGGCGCCGGTGACACCTCCTACGGCTGGTATGGCGTGCTGGCTGCGGCCTCGATCGTGTTCTTCGCGTTCATCGGTTTCGACGTGGTCGCCACCACCGCCGAGGAGACGCGCAACCCGCGCAAGGACGTGCCGCGCGGCATCTTCGGGTCGCTCGTCATCGTGACGGTGCTCTATGTGCTCGTCACCGTCGTGGTGACCGGCATGGTCAACTACAAACAACTCGCCGGTACCGGCACGGACTCCAAGAACCTCGCCGATGCCTTCGCCCTCAACGGGGTGACCTGGGCGGAGAAGGTGATCGCGATCGGCGCGCTCGCGGGCCTGACGACGGTGGTGATGGTCCTGATCCTGGGCCAGTCCCGGGTGTTGTTCGCGATGTGCCGCGACGGGTTGCTGCCGCGGCCGATGGCCAAGACGAATCCACGATTCGGGACACCGGCCCGGCTGACCATCCTCATCGGAATCGTGGTGGGTGTGGTCGCCGGCTTCTTCCCGATCGACAAGCTCGAGGAGATGGTGAACGTCGGTACGCTGTTCGCGTTCATCGTCGTCGCCGGCGGGGTGATCATCCTGCGGCACACCCGACCTGATCTCCAGCGCGGCTTCACCGTGCCCGGCGGACCGATCATCCCGGTACTCGCGATCGTCGCCTGTTTGTGGCTGATGCTGAATCTGTCGGCGCTGACCTGGATCCGGTTCGTCGTCTGGATGGTGATCGGGGTGGCTGTGTACTTCCTCTACGGCATGCGGCATTCGATGGTCGGCAAACGCGAGCGTGGTGAGGTGCCCGGCGCGGACAACGCCGTGGCCGCCGGTCCGGCGGGCGATCGGGAACTCTGAGCGCATCGACCGGCCGGGAAAGGCCGCACCGGGCAGCGCGCCGGTGACGTCCGATAGCCTGTTCGTCAGGTCTCTTCGTGGTGCCGTCGGTGCGCTGAAGCTTGTGCGTGAAGCCCTGCTCGCCGGCGTGCGACGCGACGAGCCACACCGATTCACCGAGCCACACCGATTCACCGAGCCACACCGATTCACCGAGCCACACCGATTCACCGAGCCACACCGATTCACAAAGGGGACCAGATGACCATGGTGCAGAACGACGCACCGCACGCAGACTCCGTCAACGGCATCGACTTCAAGGTTGCCGATCTGACGTTGGCCGACTTCGGACGCAAGGAGATCGGACTCGCCGAACACGAGATGCCCGGTCTGATGTCGCTGCGGCGTGAATACGCCGAGGTCGCGCCGCTCAAGGGAGCGCGGATTTCGGGTTCGCTGCACATGACGATCCAGACCGCCGTGCTCATCGAGACGCTCGTGGCGCTCGGCGCCGAGGTTCGCTGGGCATCCTGCAACATCTTCTCCACGCAGGATCATGCTGCCGCGGCGGTCGTGGTGGGGCCGCACGGCACCCCCGACGATCCCAAGGGTGTGCCGGTGTTCGCCTGGAAGGGCGAAACCCTCGAAGAGTACTGGTGGGCCGCCGAGCAGATGCTCACCTGGCCCGCCGGCGCCGGGAGCGAAGCGAACGGGTCGGATGAACCGCGCCCCGCCAACATGATCCTCGATGACGGCGGCGACGCCACCATGCTGGTGTTGCGCGGTGCCGAGTTCGAGAAGGCCGGTGTCGTTCCGCCCGCCGACGACAACGATCCCGCCGAATACAAGGTGTTCCTCGAGTTGCTGCGCAACAGCTTCGAGGCCGACAAGAGCAAGTGGTCGACGATCGCCGAGTCGGTTCAGGGCGTCACCGAGGAGACGACGACCGGCGTGCTGCGGCTCTACCAGTTCGCCGCAGCCGGTGAGTTGGTGTTCCCGGCGATCAACGTCAACGATTCGGTCACCAAGAGCAAGTTCGACAACAAGTACGGCACTCGGCACTCGCTGATCGACGGCATCAACCGGGGCACCGACGTCCTGATCGGCGGCAAGAAGGTGCTGATCTGCGGCTACGGTGACGTCGGCAAGGGCTGCGCGGAGTCGCTGTCGGGCCAGGGCGCGCGCGTGCAGGTCACCGAGGTCGACCCGATCAACGCCCTGCAGGCACTGATGGACGGCTTCGACGTGGTCACTGTCGAGGACGCGATCGGCGATGCCGACATCGTCGTCACCTCGACCGGCAACAAGGACATCATCCTGCTCGAACACATGAAGCGGATGAAGAACCAGGCCATCCTCGGCAACATCGGCCACTTCGACAACGAGATCGACATGGCAGGCCTCGAGCGGTCGGGTGCCAAGCGCATCAACATCAAACCGCAGGTCGACCAGTGGGTCTTCGACGACGGCCACTCGATCATCGTGCTCAGCGAAGGCCGTCTGCTCAACCTCGGCAATGCGACCGGGCACCCGTCGTTCGTGATGAGCAACAGCTTCTCCAACCAGGTGATCGCGCAGATCGAGCTGTGGACCAAGAGCGACGAATACGACAACGAGGTGTACCGGCTGCCCAAACACCTCGACGAGAAGGTTGCACGTATTCACGTGGAAGCGCTCGGCGGCACACTGACCAAGCTCACCAAGGAGCAGGCCGAGTACATCAACGTCGACGTCGAGGGACCGTACAAGCCGGAGCATTACCGGTACTGATCTCCGCCGATGTCAAACGTTGCTGCCCCGCTCGCAATCGAGCGGGGCAGCAACGTTTTTCATCCGTGGACGGTGACCCGCCGATCAGGCGGTGACCGCCGGTTCGGCGCCCGGGCAGTAGTACCAGGTGGAGTTCTCGCGCTCGAAGCTCACCGCGTCCTGCTTGCTGCTCGACCGCTGCGGCCCCACCTCGAGGTGGGTCTCGATGGTGGATTGCGCCACGTCGCCGTTGACCGAGGTGACGGCCAATCGTTCGAGGACGAGATTGCCCTGTTCGGTCGGCGCCTGCACCGCCGGGCGGGCCGCGCTGCACACGGCGGCCTGCATCTGGCCGACGTTGCGGGCATTGGCCGCTTCGATGTAGCGCTGCATCGCCGTGGCCAGCGCATATGCGGTCGCCGAACCACCGTCGGGTGCGCCGCCGGCATCCGGCGAGGTGGGCACGCTGGGCGTGCCGGGGTCGGGCGAGGTGGCGATGCCGCCGCCAGGAGTCGGCGTCGTGACGGGATTGCCGTCGGCGACGGTGTTGTCGGCGCTTCCGGTGTTCACCACGATCAGGGTCACGGCCAGTGCCACGATGGCGATCACCGCGAGCACCCCGGCGCCGATCGCGGCCAGCGCACCGTTGTTGCGTGGGCCCTTTTTCGGCGGCGGCATCCCCACATTCGGGGGTGCGCCGAACGGTGGGCCCGCGGCGTACGGCCCCGGTCCGTGGGTCGGGGGGCCGGGCGGTACGAACGGCGCGCGCGGTGGCTGCGACGGGTAAGGCTGTGGTGCGAACGGCTGAACTGAATATGGTTGCGCAGGTACCGGATTCGGGCGCGGTGGCGCCTGGTACGGATGTGCTGCCGGGGCCTGTGTTGGTGCTTGTGACGAGAACTGCTGCACCGCAAGGCTGTTGGGCGAGGATACCGGCGGGATCGGATATGCCGTCGTCGGCGCGTCCGCGCCCGCCGTCATCGTTCGAGTCGGCATCTGACCCGGATCCGGTGTCGGCGCGGCCGGTGCCGGCCCGGACGGTGTCGGATCAGGTGCCGACGGAGTGACGTCCGCAGCGGCCGCGTCCGGTGACTCCGGGGCCGACTCCTGCGGGGGAACGCCACCGCGGGGCGGCGGATAGGTCATATGTTTTCCTCGCGACGTGGGTGCAGCCCAGGCTATCGGACGTTGCTGCACGCCGTCACGAGAGTCATTCAGGCTGTGGATCAATACGGTGGGCGCTGTCGGCGGAGAGGTCGGCGCCCTCAGCGATGCTCGACGAGCAGATCGCCCAGTTCGGCGGGATCGGCGCCGGCCACCTCGCTCCACGGCGATGCCCACCCCGACCGGGCGAGGTCGCGGTACACGGCGTCGACGCTGCGTTGCAGATCGGAATCGCGCTCGTAATGGTCGCGGGGGCGCGACGGATCGTCGGCCGAGCGGGCGCGCGCACGGCGCATCGCGACCTCTGCGGGAACGCCAAGCAACAAGGTGTGGTCGGGGCGGGGCAGACCGAAGCGCCCGAACTCGAGGTCGCGTACCCAGGCGACGACCTCGCCGTCGGCGCCCTGATCGAGGCGGGCGGCGCTATAGGCGGCGTTGGATGCGACGTATCGGTCGGCGACGACGATGTCGTTGGCGTCGAGAGCGGACCGGATCTCCGGTGCCGCGGCTTGACGATCGAGGGCGAACAACAGGGCCATCGCGTAGACGCTGTCACGCAGATCGCCGTGCTCGCCGTGCAGCGATTCGGCGGCGATGTCGGCGAACACCGAACGGTGATAGCGGGGAAAGGCGAACGCGGCCACTGTGAGACCGCCTTCGCGCCAACGCCGCACCAAGCCCGTGACCAGCGTGTTCTTGCCGGCGCCGTCGAGTCCTTCGACGGCGATGAGACGACCCACGATGCGCTCCTGCAATTGCTCGGGCCCGGTGGCAAAGGCGCCCCGGCGCAGACGTCCGGCGCGTCGATCACGCCCGGATGGTCACAACAGTGTCACCATTGTGACCATGAAGCCACGGATCCTCGTCGTCGATGATGACGCGGCGCTCGCCGAAATGCTGACGATCGTGCTGCGCGGCGAGGGGTTCGAGCCGTTCGTGGTGGGTGACGGCACGCAGGCGCTGACCGCGGTCCGCGAGATCCGGCCGGATCTGGTGCTTCTCGATCTCATGCTCCCGGGGATGAACGGTATCGACGTCTGCCGGGTGCTGCGCGCCGATTCGGGTGTCCCGATCGTCATGCTGACCGCCAAGACCGACACCGTCGATGTGGTGCTCGGCCTGGAGTCCGGCGCCGACGACTACATGGTCAAGCCATTCAAGCCGAAGGAACTCGTCGCGCGGGTGCGGGCCCGGTTGCGCCGCACCGACGAGGAGCCCGCCGAACTGTTGTCGATCGGTCCGGTGGAGATCGACGTGCCGGCACACAAGGTCACCCGCGACGGCGTCCCGATCTCGCTGACCCCGCTCGAATTCGACCTGCTCGTCGCGCTGGCCCGCAAGCCGCGGCAGGTGTTCACCCGGGACGTGTTGCTCGAGCAGGTGTGGGGCTACCGGCATCCGGCCGACACTAGACTCGTCAACGTGCATGTTCAGCGATTGCGCGCAAAGGTCGAGACCGATCCGGAGAACCCCGAGATCGTGCTGACGGTGAGGGGGGTCGGCTACAAAGCCGGACCGCCGTGATCGGCCGTAACAGACGACGCGTCAACAGCACCTTCGGACGTCTGTCCCGCACCGCGAGCCGTATCGGTTCGGGCTTTGCCCGGGTCTGGCGGCGCTCGCTGCAGTTGCGGGTCGTGATGTCGACGTTGGTGCTGTCTTTTGTGGTGCTCTTGATTCTCGGGTTCGTGCTGATGAGTCAGATCACCGACCGGTTGCTCGACGTCAAATTGACCGCGGCGACCGAGGAGATCGAGCGGGCCCGGTCGTCGGTGGAGCGCGATCTCGCCGGCGGCGACGGCAACATGTCGATACAGAATCGGCTGCGCCAGACCCGATCGCTGCTGACCGACCGCGACATCGACAGCGGCCAGGCGTCGGGCAACGTCGGCACCTTCGATACGGTGCTCATCGTTCCGGGCCGGGGCGCCGACGGTGCGATAACCGGGGTGGGTCCGGTCTCGGAGATCCCACAGAACCTGCGTGACATGGTGCAGGGCGGTCAGATCGCCTACCAATACTCGTCGGTGGCCAATTCCTCGGGTGGCACCGAGCCCGCACTGATCATCGGCTCGCCGACCAACGCGTCGGTGCCGGGCCTGGAGTTGTACCTCGTGTTCCCGCTGACCACCGAGAACAGCACCGTCGATCTGGTGCGCGGCACGCTGCTGACCGGTGGCGTCGTACTACTGGGATTGCTGGCCGCCATCGCCTGGCTGGTGTCGCGGCAGGTGGTGATCCCGGTGCGGTCGGCCTCGCGCATCGCGGTCCGGTTCGCCGACGGACGGCTCAAGGAACGCATGCCGGTACGTGGCGAGGACGATATGGCGCGGTTGGCGATGTCGTTCAACGACATGGCCGAGAGCCTGTCCAAACAGATCACCCACCTCGAGGAGTTCGGCGGTCTGCAACGACAGTTCACCTCCGATGTCAGCCACGAGTTGCGCACCCCGCTCACCACGGTCCGCATGGCCAGCGACGTCCTCTATGAAGGCCGCGACGAACTCGATCCGGTGCGCCGGCGGTCGGTGGAATTGCTGGACAAAGAACTCGATCGCTTCGAGACACTGCTCAACGAGCTGCTCGAGATCTCCCGCCACGATGCGGGGATGGCCGAACTGGCCGCAGAGCGGATGGACATGGCGATCCCGATCGACGCGGCGTTGTCGACGGTGTCGCATCTGGCGGAGGAGACCGGCACCGAGCTGGTCCTCGATCTGCCGGCCGAGCCGGTTCTCGCCGAGATCGATCCGCGCCGCGTCGAACGCATTCTGCGCAACCTGCTGGCCAACGCGATCGACCACGGCGAACGCAAGCCGGTGACGCTCACCATGCGCTCCGACGGGGATGCGGTCGCGATCACGGTTCGCGACCAGGGCATCGGCCTGCGACCGGGGGAGGAGAAGCTGGTCTTCAACCGGTTCTGGCGTTCGGATCCGTCGCGATTCCGGCGCTCCGGGGGTACCGGGCTGGGGCTGGCGATCAGCATCGAGGACGCGCGGCTGCACCAGGGACGTCTGGAGGCGTGGGGCGAACCCGGCCAGGGAGCCTGTTTCCGGCTGACGTTGCCGCTGATACGCGGCCACAAGGTATTGGGCAGCCCGCTGCCACTGAAGGCGGCGGGGTCGACCAAGGTCAAGACCCTCCCCAAGCCGGTACGTGTGGAAGGGGCAGCCGGTGGTGAGTGATCTCGGACGGACCGGGGCGAGCCGACGTCTGCTGTTGCCGATCCTGTGCGTCATCGCAGCGCTGCTCGCCGCGTGCGGCGGCATCCCCGACGACTCGTTGCCGCAGCCCATCAGTTCCTTTGCGCGGGAGGGCCCGACCAACGCCGTCCCGGCGCCGCAGCCCGACATGGATCCGGAGGCGCTGGTCCGGGCGTACCTCAAGTCCACTGCCGCACCGACCGACGCACATGCGGCCGCCCGCAAATTTCTCACGCCGTCGACCGCGGCACAGTGGGACGAGCGTGGCGACGCCATCATCCTCGATGACATCAACACCTACGTCGATCAACGCAGCCAGACCGCGGTCCGGATGCGACTCGTCGGTGACAACGTCGGCGTCCTGAAGGCCGACGGGCAACTGCTGCCGGCGACCGGGCAGGTCGAGGCGACCCTGACCCTGACCCGGGTCGGCAATCAGTGGCGCATCGACGGCACCCTGCCGGACCGCACGATGATCGACCGCAACCAGTTCGAGGTGAGCTATCGGTCGGCGTCGATGTACTACAGCGACCCCGCCCGCACACATCTGGTACCCGATCCGCGGTGGCTCTACGGCGGCTCGGATTCGGATGCGACGACATTGATGAATACGCTGATCGGCGGACCGGCCGGTGATCTGTCGGCCGGGGTGGATTCGGCACTGCCGACCGGCGCTGCGCTGCATGGTCCGGTGTCCGCCCTGCCCGGTGGTGGGGTGCGCATCGGATTCACCGGCATCGGCAATCTATCCAGCAGGGACCGCAATCTGCTTGCAGCACAGGTCATCTGGACCCTCAACGGGGCTGACATCGGCGGTCCGTACGTCATCGATGCCGACGGCGCACCCCTGGTGGCCGAGCGCGCCGACGGCTGGCAGACCACCGATGTGCGCACCTTCGATCCGAGCGTGCAGCCCACCACCGACGTGGGGCTCAACCTCATCCGCGACGGCGCGTTGCTCAAGGTGATCGACAACGGCACGGCACCGGTGGCCGGTCCGCTGGGTTCGGGTCGGTCGCTGCGGTCGGCGTCGATCTCGGCCGACGGCCGGCGGGTCGCGGCGGTGCTCGCCGGGGACGGGCCGGGCGCACGGCTGAATCTGGCCGTCGGCGACTACGGGGAGGCGCCGGCGACGATCGCATCGGGAGCGTCGGTGACCCGGCCGTCGTTCGGCCCCGACGGCGACACCGTGTGGGCGGTCGTCGACGGCCGCCCCATCGAGTGGCGCCGCGACGATGCCGGCGGGGCCCGGGTCCTCGACGTCGACGCCGGGCAGGTCGGCGCGCTGGTCCGGGGACCGATCACCGAACTGCAGATCGCGCCGGACGGGGTGCGCGCGGCGATGATCGTGGCCGGGCAGGTGGTGTTCGCGGTACTCGCCGCCAACGCCGAAGGGCAGTTGACGCTGGACCAGCCGAAGATGGCGGCATACAACATCGGCAACCGTGCGGTCTCGCTGGATTGGGCCTCGCCGACCACCGTGATGATCGCCCGGGATGCCACCGACTCGCCGGTGGTGCAGGTGTCGATCAGCGGTACGCCGGCGGTCGGCCTGCTCAGCGGCAACGTCTCGCCGCCGGTGACCGCCGTCGTCGCCAACCCGACCACGGTCTACATCGCCGACCAGCGTGGCGTGCTGCGGCTCGGCAGTACGAACGGACAGGCCGACGAGTACTGGACCGAGGTGGAGCCCGCGATGCGGCCGGGCACGATTCCCGTCATCCCCTGAGGCGCGGAACTCACGCTCCGGCCAGCACGACCACGGCACCGATCTCGACGCCGTGCGCTCGGCAGGTGCGGACGGACTCGGCTGCGGTGGCGCCGGTGGTCAGCACATCGTCGACGAGGATCACCGCGCCGCGCGGGAGCCGGCGTCCGGTGCGCATCCGGATGCTGCCACGCAGGTTGGCGCGCCGATCCCGGGCGCCGAGACCGGCCGAATCCCGCGTGGTCATCGAGGTGACGAGCAGCGGTTGCACCCGGGCCCGCGGGCCGATGCGTGCGGCCGCGGCCGCCGCCACCGCGGTCACCGGGTCACCCCCGCGTCGCCGCGCCGCGAGTCGGCGCGTCGGCGCGGGGACCAGATGCAATCGCGTGGCATCGGGCATCTCACCCCACCGGGCCAGGGTGATCACCGCCTCGGCCAGGGCCGCGCCCAGCGGTGTGGCGAGGTCACGGCGTCCGTGTTCCTTCATCGCGATGATCGATGCGCGCAGCGGGCCGCGGTAACGGCCCACCGACCACACCGGCACGGGCAGCGCCACCCGCGGGTGCAACTCGACGGGGGCGTCGGCCACCCGGGCCGCGCAGTCGGCACACCAGTCGACACCCGCACATCCGCAGCCGCCGCAGACGCGTGGCAGCACGAGGTCAGCGCCCTCGATGCTCACCCTGGTCGCCGCGGAGGCGAAGGCAGACCACCGTGACGGGTTCGCGCGTGCCGGGCCGGTCGTCATCGGATGAGCGTCGCATCCGCCGACGGTGCCGCGGGCGCGGTGGCACGTGATGCGTCACCCCGGGTGTGGACGGCGGTGGATCGGTGGATGACGTGGGTGGCGAGGGTGCGCGAGCACCGGCGTTGTCGGCCATTGCTCCCTCGCCTCGCGCGACGCACCGCGGGCGAAACGTGGCCGGAGCGCGAACATCCGACTACGGTCAGAGGTACAAGAGGTTGATTGGTCACCGCGGACCGCTCAGCGGCGCTCCGCGCCGGGAGGTGAGGCCACTGCAAATGGGTGCCGACCGTCGGTCGGCACTGATTCGGTTCCTGCTCCCCATCCTCATGCCCATATCTGCCGGACTGGTCGAAGCCACCAGGCGTTCATTCGAAACTGTTGGGCGCCAGCACTTCTCGTAACCTCTTGAGTGCGCGTGGGTCGTCGTATCCGATATCGGCATCGCGAGGCAGGGATGCACTTTCCACCGAGGAGGTAGCTCATGTCATCTGTGATCCACCGCAAGGGCCAGCGCGAATCCAAGGTCGCCGCCGTCGACGACATCGACAACCGATCCGCGTTCGTCGTACCACCGGGCACGGTGGAACCCGACGAACCCGCCGAACCCACCGCCACGGTCATGTTCAGTGGCCGCAACGTCGAAATCCCCGACCACTACCGGGTCTTTGCCGGCGACAAGCTCGCCCGGCTCGAACGGTACGACCCCACCATCTTCCGCTTCGACGTCGAACTGAACCACGAGCGCAACCGCCGCCAGTCCAAGGCATGTCAACTGGTGGAACTCACCGCGACGGGCAAGGGGCCGGTGGTCCGCGCCCAGGCCTGCACCGAGAACTTCTACTCGGCACTCGAGTCCGCACTGGACAAGCTCGAGTCGCGGCTGCGCCGGGTCAAGGATCGCCGCAAGGTGCACTACGGCAACCGTCGCCCACTCTCCGTGGCGCAGGCCACCGAGGTCGGTGCTCCGCCGCTGCGCGACAACCAGTTGTCGGTCGATGCGGCCCCGTCCCGTGACGGGGCGCCCGAACGGCAATGGGACGACGGAGTCGCCGAGCGCAGTCCCGGCCAGATCGTGCGCGTCAAGGAACATCCGGCCGTGCCGATGACCGTCGATGACGCGCTCTATGAGATGGAACTCGTCGGACACGACTTCTTCCTGTTCCACGACAAAGAGGCCGACAGGCCGTCGGTCGTCTATCGACGTCACGCCTTCGACTACGGGTTGATCCGGCTCGCCTGACGCCCCGATGTCTCCGGGGTGGTGCGGCCCGCTCGGGCGGCACCACCCCGGGACCGCGGTGATATCCGGCGCAGCCGATCAGACCATGCTCAGCCGTCCTCGCTACGATGGAGGGCGGTCTGTGCGCTGCGCAGGCCGTGGTGGGTGACGTCAACATGAGTAAGGGACTCGATCAACGGTGCTGAACAAGCTGCTGCGCGTCGGCGAGGGCCGGATGGTGAAGCGACTCGATGCCGTCGCATCGCACGTCGAGACATTGTCCGATGAGATCGAGGCGCTCGGCGACGACGATCTCAAGGCCAAGACCGACGAGTTCAAAGAACGTCACGCCGACGGCGAGTCACTCGACGAGCTGCTGCCCGAGGCGTTCGCGGTGGCCCGCGAGGCCGCCTGGCGCGTGCTCGACCAAAAGCACTTCCATGTGCAGATCATGGGTGGCGCGGCGCTGCACTACGGCAACATCGCCGAGATGAAGACCGGTGAGGGCAAGACCCTGACCTGTGTGCTGCCCGCCTACCTCAATGCCATTGCAGGCAACGGCGTCCACGTCGTCACCGTCAACGACTACCTCGCCAAGCGCGACTCCGAGTGGATGGGACGCGTGCACCGCTTCCTCGGGCTCGAGACCGCGGTCATCCTCACCGGAATGTCGCCCGATCAGCGCCGCGTCGCCTACGCCGCCGACATCACCTACGGCACCAACAACGAGTTCGGCTTCGACTATCTGCGCGACAACATGGCGCACTCGCTCGACGAACTCGTGCAACGCGGCCACGCCTTTGCGATCGTCGACGAGGTCGACTCGATCCTGGTCGACGAGGCACGTACCCCGCTGATCATCTCCGGCCCGACCGAGGGATCGAGTAAGTGGTACGTCGAATTCGCCCGCATCGCACCGCAACTCGAACGTGACGAGCACTACGAGATCGACATCAAGAAGAAGACCGTCGGCGTGCACGAGGCCGGGGTGGAGTTCGTCGAGGATCAGCTCGGTATCGACAACCTCTACGAGGCCGCCAACTCGCCGCTGGTGAGCTACCTCAACAACGCCATCAAGGTGAAGGAGTTGTTCCACCGCGACAAGGACTACATCGTCCGCAACGGTGATGTCCTCATCGTCGACGAGTTCACCGGCCGCGTACTCGACGGACGCCGCTTCAACGAAGGCCTGCACCAGGCCATCGAGGCGAAGGAAGGCGTCGAGATCAAGGCCGAGAACCAGACGCTGGCCACGATCACGCTGCAGAACTACTTCCGGATGTACGACAAGCTCGCCGGGATGACCGGTACCGCCGAGACCGAGGCCGCCGAGTTCGATCAGATCTACAAGCTCGGCGTGCTGCCGATCCCGACCAACAAGCCGATGATCCGCAAGGATGAGTCCGATCTCATCTACAAGACCGAAGAGGCGAAGTTCGCCGCGGTCGTCGACGACATCACCGAACGGCATGAGGCCGGTCAGCCGGTGCTGATCGGTACCACCAGCGTCGAGCGATCGGAGTATCTGTCGCGTCAGCTGGCCAAACGCGACATCCCGCACACCGTGCTGAACGCCAAGTTCCACGAGCAGGAAGCGCAGATCGTGGCCGAGGCAGGCCGGATCGGCGCGGTCACCGTGGCCACCAACATGGCCGGTCGCGGTACCGACGTCGTGCTCGGCGGCAACCCCGACATCATCGCCGACACCCGGCTGCGCAAGGCGGGACTCGATCCGGTGTCAACCCCCGACGAGTACGAGGCCGCGTGGGACGAGGCCATCGACACCGCGCGCACCAACGCCGCCGACGAGGCCGAGCAGGTCCGCGAGGCCGGTGGCCTCTACGTGCTGGGCACCGAACGCCACGAGTCCCGCCGGATCGACAACCAGCTTCGTGGCCGGTCGGGTCGTCAGGGCGATCCGGGCGAATCGCGGTTCTATCTGTCGCTCGGTGACGAGCTGATGCGCCGCTTCAACGGCGCGGCCCTCGAGGCGATCATGAACCGGGTGAACCTGCCCGATGACGTGCCGATCGAGGCGAAGATGGTCACCAAGGCCATCCGCAGCGCGCAGACGCAGGTCGAGCAGCAGAACTTCGAGGTCCGCAAGAACGTCCTCAAGTACGACGAGGTGATGAACGAACAGCGCAAGGTCATCTACGCCGAGCGCCGCACCATCCTCGAGGGCACCGATCATCGCGAACAGATCCTCGAGATGATCGCCGAGGTCGTCGGCGCCTATGTCGACGGCGCCACCGCCGAGGGCTATGCGGAGGACTGGGATCTCGACGAACTGTGGACGGCATGCAAGGCGCTCTACCCGATCGATCTCGATCCCAAGGAGGTCGTCGGCGAGAACGAGTACGGCGAACGCGACGACATCTCCGCCGATGAGCTCAAGGCGATTCTGGTCGCCGACGCGCAGGCCGCCTATGAGAAGCGCGAAGACGAGATCACCGAGGTCGCCGGCGAGGGCGCGATGCGTCAACTCGAACGCACCATCCTGCTCAGCGTGCTCGACCGCAAGTGGCGCGATCACCTCTACGAGATGGACTATCTGCGCGAGGGCATCCACCTGCGGTCGATGGCGCAGCGCGATCCGGTGGTCGAGTATCAGCGCGAGGGCTTCGACATGTTCTCCGGCATGCTCGAGGGCCTGAAGGAAGAGACCCTGCAGTTCCTGTTCAACGTGCAGGTGCAGACCGAGGCGCCGCCGGTTGCGGCGCCCGCGGCCGCCTCTCTGCGCGAGCCGGCGCCCGCGCTGGCCGGTGCCGCCACCGGCGCGACGAGTCAGGCCCCGCCTGCGTTGCGCGCGTCCGGCCTCGGTGTCGGGGCCTCGGACGATTCGGAGATGACGTTCTCCGGTCCGGACGAGGACGGCAGCAAGGTGGTCCACAGCGAGACCGAGGAATTCGAGGATCCGGCGTCGGTGTCGGCGTCCCGGCGTGAGCGGCGTGCGGCTGCCCGGACGCAGGCGAAGTCGTCGCGTCCGAAGTCCCCGAAGGCCAAGAAGAAGCGTCGCTGAGGCGTCGGAAGAAGTTTTCGCCGTAGAAATGGAACCGGAGCGCCCACGGGTGCGTCCGACTTCCATGACCACAACGATCACCGCCCCGGACAGCGGCGCCTGCGCCGCCCCAGAAATCTCGGCCGAGCACCTGCGGTTCGTCCCGGCACCGGTCTACGAGCCGGTCGGCGAGCCCAGCAGATCCACCGACACCGCGGTGGTGACCCTGCCCGCAGGCGTCCCGCGGGTGCGGCGCAAGCCACCGGTGACGGTACCGGCGGCGACGCTCGAGGCGCGTCGTGTCGCCATCCGCACCGTCACGGCACTCTTCGAGGTTCTCGACCGTCGACGCGCGTTGGCCCACCTCGAGACGCTGGTGTCGCCGAAGCTGTATCAGCACGTCGAGACACTGCTACGGCCTGACCTCGTGCGTCCGGACGGGCGGGGCCCCGGTGAGACGGCGCACGTCCGGCGCGTGCACATCCAGATGCGCGATTCGACGACCGCGGAGATCTTCGGCAGTTACGAACGCGGACGACGGGTACGTGCATTCGCCGGACGCATCGAACGGGTGCCGGTCCGGGTACGCCAGGCGTCGCGCAGTCACCAGAGCATTCCGGTACGCGTCGAATATCGTTGGCGCCTGGCATCTTTGGATCTGGGCTGACAGATCGGCCGATGCTCAGCCGAGGCCGGCGCCCGAGGGGGATACGAGGATCTTCACCGCGGTCTCGTTGTGGTGCAGTAGCGTCTCGAAGCCCTGGTGGATCAGGTCGTCGAGCCCGATGCGTCCGGTGATGAACGGCGCGAGATCGACTTTGCCCTCCTCGACGAGCCGGATCGTCGCCGGATGGCTGTTGACGTAGGCGATGGTGCCGCGCATGTCGATTTCCTTGAGCACCAACTTCTGCATGTCGAGTTGGCCGGGATGGCCCCAGATCGACACCACCACAAGCACTCCCGTGGGTTTGAGGGCGTCGAAGAGGGTGTCGAGGGCCGGCTGCACCGAGGTGCATTCGAATCCGACGTCGGCGCCGCGTCCGTCGGTGAGGTCGCCGACGATCTGCGTCACATCCTGCGCCGAGGGGTCGACGGTGTGGTCGGCGACCCCGGTGTCGCGTGCCTTCTCCCGACGCAGCCGGCTCGGTTCGCTGACGATGGTGGTGATGCCCTGCGCCTTGCACACCGCGGCGGTGAGCAGGCCGATCGGACCGGCGCCGGTGATCAGTGCGACATCTCCGGCACTCGCGCCGCTGCGCTGCACCGCGTGATAGCCCACCGACAGCGGCTCGATCAACGCCGCCTGATCGAGCGGAACGTCCTTGGAGATCTTGTGCACCCAGCGTCGCGCCACGACGATCTTCTCGGCGAGTCCGCCGCCCCGCCCACCGAGTCCGATGAAGTTCATATCCGCCGACAGGTGATAGTCGTGGCTGTCGGGCCCGGTGTCGACGCCGTCGGCGATGATGTACGGCTCGACGACGACGTGATCGCCGGGCGCGAGATCATCGACTCCGTCGCCCACAGCCGACACCACCCCGGACATCTCATGTCCCAGGGTGACCGGAGCGCTCTCGCCGCTGATGGGCTGCGGGTGGCCCGACGGTGGAATGAAGATCGGTCCGTCGGCGTACTCGTGCAGGTCGGTGCCGCAGATCCCGCACCATGCCACGTCGATGGCGACGCTGCCGGGCGTGAGCACGGGTTCGTCGATGTCCTCGATCCGGATATCTCCCCGGTCGTAGTAGCGTGCTGCGCGCATGACAATCGCTCCGTTCGTCGAGCGCCGGTGGGCCCGTCGCCGTCGTCGGGTCCGCTCGCACCGCACTGTGTTCACCGACTCAACGTTCACCGACTCAACGTTCACCGACTCAACGTTCACCGACTCAACGTTCACCGACTCGAACGTTGTTCACCGAGTCAACCGGCTGCGTTCGGGCCGATCAAGGGTTGCCGGGAGGTTGCAACACTAGGATCACACCGTGGCCAATCGGTTGTCCCCGCGCGAGGCGATGTATTACTTCCTGGATCCGGCCGGCGCGACCAGCCATCTCGGGGCGCTGCTGATCTTTGCCGACCCGGCGGCGTCGAGCGCCGGAACCACGTCGCCGGGTGCCGGTGGCGCCCTCGACTATCCGTCGCTGGTGTCGCTCGTCGAGAACCGTCTGCAACTGGCCCCGCGGTACCGGCAGGTCGTGCGCGCGGTGACGATGGGACTGGCGCGCCCGGTCTGGGCCGACGACCCCGACTTCGACATCAACTTTCACGTCCGCCGCTCCGGGTTACCGCGGCCGGGCAGTCTCGGCGACCTGGCCGACCTCGTCGCGCGGGTGATGTCGCGGCCGTTGGACAGGTCGCGACCGCTGTGGGAGATGTATCTGATCGAAGGCCTGGGTGATGGCGGCTACGCGTTGCTGACCAAGACCCACCGCTGCGTCGTCGACGACTTCGCCTGCCCCGAGATCAGCCAGATCATCGCCGACGAGACCGCCGAGGCCGTCGAATACGAACCGGACCTGTGGATGCCGGGACGTCCGCCGGGATCGGGGGCGTTGGCGGTGGGCGCCCTCGCCGAGGCGGTGTCGCGACCGGGCGAGTTCATCGATTCGGTCATCACCGGCAACGGTGTCGTCGGCGGAGTCCGCACCGTCGTCGACTCGACGGTGCGACGCATCGGTGGTCTATTGGCCGATGTGACCGATGCGGCGCCGCCGAGTCCGTTGAACGCCTCCGGCAGTTCGTCGCAGATGGTCGCGGTGACCGGTGTGCCGCGACGGGAGTGCGCCAAGATCGCCGAACGCCACGGGTGCACGGTCAACGACGTCGTCTTGGCGATCATCAGTGGAGTCATGCGACGGTGGCTGTTGGGCTTCGACGTGGCCGCCGCGATCACCGACACCGTGCGCGTCGAGGTGCCCCTGGCCACACGTGTCTCCGGCGTGACGCCGTCGGTCGAACGCGAGGTCACGTGGATCGATGTGGGCAGCCCGGGGTTCGTGACCGACCTCCCGGTGGGGGAGGACAACCCCACTGTGCGGCTGGCGCAGGTCGCGGGCCTGGCCGATCGAAACGCGCAGTCCTCGCGCCGGGTCACCCTGGGGCCGCGGCCGCTGCTTGCCGAACTGGGCATGGTGCCCTTCGCCGAGTTCAGTTCGTGGGCGTTCCGGTCGTTGGGCACCCGCGGATACAACGTCCCGCTGTCCATCTCGACCATTCCGATCGCCGATCGGTATGTGTTGGGGCGCAAGGTAGAAAGTCTTTATCCGGTTCCCGGGCTGCTCGCCGGGCGCGCCTTGGCCATCGGTGTCGTCGAATACCGGGATCGGCTGCACTTCGGGTTCACCGCCGATCGCGGTGTGATCGGGGATCTGTCGGCACTTGCCGACTACGTCACCGAGTCCTTCGAGGAACTGCGCGAGGCCGACTGAGCCAACAGAGAATTGCCGGCGCGTCGCGGTGACACCCCGGCCAGTAGGGTGAGCCCGTGAGTGCGAAGGGGCAAGCGATGAGGGTCTACTTTCCGGCGACGCTGACGATGCTGATGGAGCTCGACGAGTCCGGCGAGTTCCGTCCCGTGGGCGGAACCGGTTTCGCGCTGACCCCCGCGCTGCGGGAATCGTTCCGGTCCGGCGACGACGAGGAACTCGCCGAGGTGGCGATGCGTGAAGCCGCACGTGCCGCGTTGCGGCTGCTCGCCGGTGAGGCGCCGGAGCCAGGTGACCAGGCGGCCGATGCCGACCTCGCTGCCGACGAGACCGAGACCAGGCCGGGGGACACCCCGAAGCTGCCGCCGCGGCGTGCGGTGGTCGCCGCCGACGTCGAGACGGTGACGCTGCATCCCGAACTCGACGACGCCGTCGTCCGGGTGGCCGGCCCGATTCCGCGCTCGGCGGTGGCGTCGGTCCACGTCGACGGTGCCGACGCCGAGGCGGCGGTGCGCAACGCGGTGGTCGTCATCGATGCCGCCGACCTCGGTGACGAGGACGCCGAACTGGCTGTCGGGGACGTCGAGGACTTCGACCTGGGGTGGTATGCCACCCAGGAGCTGCCGTTCCTGCTCGAACTTCTCTGAGCGCGGGGACCGGGTCGCGATGCCGTAACCTACGGTTGCGTAGGTCAGGGTGCGGGCCTCATGTGAGAACTGAGCGGTCCGCGAGTTCGAGGAGGATGTCGATGGGTTTCCGCGAACGTTTCGAGCAGCCGGTGGCGGGGATCGCCACCCGCTCGCGCGGCGGCCGATGGGTGCGCGCCGCGGTGGCGCGGGTGACCACTCCGCTGCTTCCCGACGACTATCTGCACCTGGCCAATCCGCTGTGGTCGGCCCGTGAACTGCGCGGCAAGATCGTCTCGGTGACCGCCGAGACCGAGGATTCGGCGACGATCCGCATCCGTCCGGGGTGGGGCTTCTCCTTCGACTACGTGCCCGGCCAGTACATCGGCATCGGCGTCCTCGTCGGTGGCCGCTGGACGTGGCGTTCCTATTCGCTGACCTCGGTGCCGCTGCTCACCGGCTCGAGGGGCACCCGCGACGACAAGACCATCGCCATCACCGTCAAGGCGATGCCCGAGGGGTTCCTCTCCTCGCACCTGGTCAGCGGACTGCGCCCGGGTACGGTGGTCCGGCTCGCGGCGCCCCGGGGAGAATTCGTTCTGCCCGAACCACTTCCGCGCAAGATCTTGTTCGCGACCGCGGGCAGCGGCATCACCCCGATCATCTCGATGCTGCGCACCATGGCCCACCGTGGGCAGCGCACCGACATCCGGCTCATCCACTGCACCCCGACCCCGGCGGATCTGCTCTTCGGTGATGAACTCGCGGCGTTGGCTGCCGACGGTGCCGTCGACCTCCACATCCGGTACACCCGTACCGAGGGCAAGGTGACCGGGGACTCGTTGCGAGAGCTGTGCCCGGATTGGGCGCAGCGCCAGACATGGGCCTGTGGGCCCGCCGGCTTCCTCGACATGGTCGGCGGCGTCTTCGCGGGCGGTCACGAGGATCTGCTGCACATCGAACGTTTCGCCCTCGAACGAGGCGCCGTCGGTGCCGTCGGCGGGACCGTCACCTTCGGCCGCTCCGGGCGCACCGAGGAGGTCGACGGCGCGACCACGCTGCTCGAGGCCGGCGAGGCGGCCGGGGTCCTCATGCCATTCGGTTGCCGCATGGGAATCTGTCAGAGCTGCGTGGTGACACTGGACCGCGGGTGCGTCCGTGATCTGCGGTCGGGGGCCGAGCACGTCGAAGGCGAACGCATCCAGACATGCATCAGCGCGGCGGCCGGGGACTGCACGCTGGACGTCTGAATCGGCTGTTCGGTGCGCTCGCGGGCGGGCACAGTCGCGCGCAGACATCGCGACGCCGACCGATAGCCGTTAGGCTCGGGATACGGCAGCCCTCGACCACGGAGGAGATCCGCGTGCGAGCCGAAGTGTCCCGATTGTCCGACGCGACCGAGGTTCCGGTGCGCTCCGACGGGGTGGTCACCCTGCGGGCACACCGAGGTGACGACATCGACCGCGTGATCGAGTACGCCACCGACCCACTGACGATGCGCTGGGCGCGTATGCCCTCGCCCTACGGCCGATCCGACGCCGAACGGTTCATCGACGACGCGCGGCGCGGGTGGGATGACGGCAGTGCGATGACGTGGGCGATCGAGTACGAGGGCAGGTTCGTGGGCAGCGTCGAGCTGCAGGGGCCGGGGCGGATCGTCGAGGTGGGCTTCGTGCTCCATCCCGACGGGCGCGGTGGGGGACTCGCACGCCGCGCGGTGGTGCTCGCGATCACCTACGCGGTGGCGCACCGCGACGTCGAGGTGGTGCGCTATCACGCCGCAGAGGGCAATCTGGCGAGTCTGCGAGTGGCACACGCCGCCGGGTTCACTCTGCTCGCCCGGCTGCCCGAGTGCCTCGAGATGAACAGCCGCGTCGTCGACGCCTGGTGTGCCAAGTGGCACGCCGGCGAGGACTTCGAACCTAAAACACAGTGGCGAGCAACGTCTTTCGATACCAAGCGATTCCGTCTGCGGCCGCTGGCGGAGAAGGACGACGAGCGTATCCGGGAAACCCTCGACGACCCGATCTCACGCAAGTACCTGTTCGAGCGGCCGAACCCGCTGACCGTCGAACATGCCGCGGCCGAACGCACCCGCAAATGGTGGACCGCCGCATGCGGGGACACCTGCACCTGGGTGGTCGCCGACAAGGAGACCGACGAGTACCTGGGAGACATCTCGATCTTCGAGATCGATGACGTGACCGGTGCCGAGATCGGTTTCTATACCCATCCGGCCGCACGGGGTAACGGTGTCCTGGGTGAGGCGTTCCCGGCGGCGGTGCGCCACATCTTCGATGTCCTCGGGATCCGGCGACTCACCATGTTCGCGGCCGCGTCCAACGAGGGCAGCCGCGCACTGGCCGGCAACGCCGGATTCAACGAATTCGGCACCCAGCCCCTGGCCGCGAGCTCCGACGGGCACATCGAGGACCTCGTGGGCTACGAGCTGCTGGCCGCCGACTGACGCACGCGGACTGGACAGGCGCCCTCAGCTAACCTACGCTATCGTAAGTTACGGAAACGTAGCCGTAGGTACGGGACCCGATTCCGCTGCGGCCCGAGGCGAGAGGAACGCATGGCGATCACCGACATCCCCGAATACGCCCACCTGTCCGACTCCGACGTCGAGGCGCTCGGCGCCGAACTCGACGCCATCCGCGCCGACATCGAGGCCGTGCGCGGCGAGCGCGATGCGCGCTACATCCGCAACACCATCCGTTTTCAGCGCGGGCTCGAACTCGCCGGCCGCACGATGATCGCCGGGTCGCGCCACCGCGGTCTCTGGTGGGCGGGGGCCGGCACCCTCGGGGTGGCGAAGATCGTCGAGAACATGGAACTCGGGCACAACGTGATGCACGGGCAGTGGGACTGGATGAACGATCCCGAGGTGCACTCGACGACCTGGGAGTGGGACAACACCGACCCCTCGGCGCATTGGAAGCACACCCACAACTACATCCACCACAAGTACACCAACGTGCTGGGGATGGACGACGACGTCGGCTACGGGCTGCTGCGCGTCACCCGGGATCAGCGGTGGCAACCGTTCTATCTCGGCAACCTCGTCTACAACACGATTCTGGCGCTTCTCTTCGAATATGGTGTTGCCGCACAGCATCTCGAACTCGCCAAGAAGCGTCGCACCCCGGAGGCCAAGGAGCAGTTCCGCCGCGACCTCGCCGATGTCGGGGCGAAGGTCGGCAAACAGCTCGCCAAGGACTACGTCGTCCAGCCGACGCTGGTGGCCGCCGCGGCGCTGGTGCTCGGCGGGGACAAGCGTTCGGCGGCAACAGCTTTCCGGAAGGCTGCGACCGCCGATGCGCTCGCCAACGTGATCCGCAATGTGTGGAGCAATGCGGTGATCTTCTGCGGGCATTTCCCCGACGGTGCCGAGAAGTTCACCAAGCAGGATGTCGACTCCGAGACCCAGGCGCAGTGGTATCTGCGACAGATGTTGGGCAGCGCCAACTTTCGCTGCGGCCCGGTCCTGGCATTCCTGAGCGGCAACCTCTCCTACCAGATCGAGCATCACATCTTCCCGGACCTGCCGAGCAACCGGCTCGCCGAGATCTCGGTACGGGTGCGCGCCCTGTGCGAGAAGTACGACCTGCCCTACACCACCGGCTCCTTTGCCCTGCAGTACGCCAAGTCGTGGCGCACCATCGCCAAGCTGTCGCTGCCGGACAAATACCTCAAGGCGACCGCCGACGATGCGCCGGAGACCGCCTCGGAGCGCCGCTTCAAGTCCGACGCGCTCGCCGGTACGCGGCTGCACGCTATCGTCGATCCGTCGACCGGGCGGCGTCGGGGGCTGCTTTCGGCGATCCGGGCGCTGCGCGATCGCCGCCGGCCCCAAGTGGGTCGATCGTCCCAGGTCATCGAGCGCCGCGCTGCGTGAGGCGCCATCGCACCCCCGCGCGCGACGGGGGCATACTGGTTACCGATGGCAATCACCGACATCAATGAATACGCCCACCTGACCGACGCCGACGTAGAGGCGCTCGGTGCCGAACTCGATGCGCTGCGCCGGGAGATCGAGGCCGATCGGGGACCGCGCGACGTCCGTTACCTGCGCCGGACCATCGCCGCCCAGCGTCTGCTCGAGGTGGCCGGTCGGGTCGCCCTGTTCGGCAGTCACCGGCGTTCGCTGTGGCTTGTGGGCACCGGGGCGCTCTCGCTGGCCAAGATCATCGAGAACATGGAACTCGGCCACAACGTGATGCACGGGCAATGGGATTGGATGAACGATCCCGAAGTCCATTCGACCACGTGGGAATGGGACATGGTGTGCGCGTCGCCGCACTGGAAGCATTCCCACAACTACATCCATCACAAGTACACCAACATCGTCGGCATGGATCATGACGTGGGCTACAAGATCCTGCGCGTGACCCGCGACGAGCCGTGGGAGCCGCGCCGGGCGTTGCAGCCGCTGTTCAACATCATGCTGGCCGCCACCTTCGAGTGGGGGATCGGTCTGCACGACCTGGCCCTCAAGGAAGTCATCGCCGGCGACAAGCCCCGCGAGGTCGCGATCCCGCAGATCAAGGAATTCCTGCGCAAGATCGGCAAGCAGGTCGCGAAGGATTACGTGCTGTTCCCAGCGCTGACCGGACGTAATTTCCGGCACACGCTCACGGCGAATCTGACGGCGAATCTGGTGCGCAATGTGTGGGCCTACGTCGTCATCTTCTGTGGTCACTTTCCCGACGGGGCCGAGAAATTCACGGTGGAGAGTCTCGAGGACGAGACCCCCGGGCAGTGGTATCTACGTCAGATGCTCGGCAGCGCCAACTTCCGTGCCGGCCCGGCGATGGCCTTGATGTCGGGCAACCTCTGCTATCAGATCGAGCACCATCTGTATCCCGACCTGCCCAGCAACCGGCTCGCCGAGATCTCGGTGCGGGTACGCGAACTGTGCGACAAATACGACCTGCCCTACACCACGGGCTCACTGTCGATGCAGTATCTGAAGACGCTGCGCACCATCAACAAGCTCGCACTGCCGGATCGGTTTTTGCGCGACACCGCCGACGACGCGCCGGAGACCGCGTCGGAGCACCGCTTCGCCGGAATGGATCAGGGCCTCGGCCTCAAATCCGCGATATCCGAGGCACGACGCCGTCGTCGGCTGCGTCGCCGCGCGGGCCACTGACCGGTCGGCGACAACTCTCAGGCACCGACCCGCGTGGCCGTGCGCAACCGGTCCGCGGCGGCGATCCCCGCGACGGCGTGGAGGCGTTCGGTGAAGGCAAACCAGGCCCACAATCCGATCCCGAGCACCGCGGTGCCCGCACCGGCCGCGCAGAGCAGGGTCCAGCCGCCGGTCTGATACGCCCATCCGCCGAACGCCGAGCCGACGACGCCCCCGGCGAAGTAGGCCACCATGTAGGCGGTCGTCAGGCGCGACCGCGCCTCGTCGTTGAGTGAATACACCGCCGACTGGTTCGCGATCTGCAGACCCTGCACGCCGAAGTCGTAGACGAGCAGGGCGATGATTAGCACCAGGACCTGATGTGCACCCGCCCACAACAGAGCCCAACTCGCCAGCTGCACCGACCAGACGCCGTACTGGGTGTGCCGTAGGTAGCCGCGGTCGGCGAGCCGGCCGATCCGTGGTGCGGCCAGCGCCCCGGCCACCCCGGCGAGTCCGAACAGCCCGATCGCCGCGTCGGAGTAGTGATAGGACGATCCGTGCGCACCGGCGAGCAGGAACGCGATCGCGGTCCACATCGCCGAGAACGCGGCCATGTTGAGTCCGCCGAGCAGCATGCGATGCCGCAGCACGTTCTCCGAGCGGATCAGGGTCCAGATCGAGGCGAGCACCTGCGGGTAGGAGGCACGCGGTGCGCGCTCGGCGGGCGTGTGCGGGGCGCGCCACCACACGGCGATGGCCATCACGGCCTGCATCAGCGCAGCGACGACGAGTACGGTGCGCCATCCGCCGGCCTGTGCGATGAGCCCGGCGAGCACGCGGGAGAACAAGATGCCCACGAGCAGACCGCTCATCACCGTGCCGACGACCGCGCCGCGTTCACCCGGGCCGGCGACGGCCGCGGCCCACGGGATCACGACCTGAGCTGCCGACGCCGACACCCCGACCGCGAAGACCAAGACCATCAGGACCGCATAGTTCGGGGAGGCCGCAGCGATGCCCAAGGCGACGCATGAGATCACCAGCAGTCCACAGATCAGGCGCCGTCGGTCGAGGAAGTCGCCCAGCGGCACCACCAGCGCCAGCCCGATCAGATATCCCACCTGGGTGAGCGACACGATGAGACCGGCCGCGGTGGTGGACACCTTCAGGTCACTGCCGACCTCCTGCAGCAGGGGCTGGAGGTAGTACAGGCACCCGGCCGACGAGCCGGCGGTCACCGCGAACAGGAGAACCACGACGCGGCTCAGGCGTGCGGAGGCAGGGGGATTCGCCGAAGTCATGCCCTCCATGGTGCGTGCGCTGGGCCCGTCGATGATGGTGGGCGACGGGTTGCGATGGTCACACCTGTGACATTGGCGGGTATCGCGGCGAGCAGTTCACGTGTGTACGGGTCGCCGGGTGAGTCGAACACCTCCTCGACGGAGCCATGCTCGACCACGGCGCCGTCCTTCATCACCGAGACATCCCCGCCGAGAAGACGGACGACTCCGAGATCGTGCGTGACGAAGACATAGCTGAGGCCGAACTCGGCCTGGAGGTCGATCAGCAACTGCAGGATCTGTGCCTGCACGGAGACGTCGAGTGCGCTGACCGCCTCGTCGAGTACCACGATCTCGGGATTGAGTGCCAGCGCGCGCGCGATCGCCACGCGCTGCCGCTGGCCTCCGGACAACTCCCGCGGCAGCCGTCGTGCGAATTCGCGGTCGAGTGCGACGGCGTCGAGCAACTCGTGGACCCGTTCGGTCCGTTCGGCACGGCTGTCGTGGATATCGAAGGCCGCCAACGGTTCGGCGATGAGGCGTTCGACCGTGAACCGCGGGTCGAGCGAGGTGTACGGATTCTGGAACACGAACTGGAGGTTGCGCCGCAGATCCCGCAGTTCCCGGCGGCCGGCGGAGGTGACCTCGACGTCGCCGACCGCGACGGTACCGGAGTCCGGGGCGATGAACCCGGCGATGATGGCGGCGAGGGTCGACTTACCGGCGCCGGACTCGCCGACGATCGCATGCGTCGTCCCGCGCAGCACGGTGAGGTCGACGCCGTCGAGCGCGCGTAGTTCGTGTCCGCGACCGCGACCCGGGGCGCGGTAGGACTTCGTGAGGTTCTCGGCCACCAGTACCGGCCGCGGCGGTGACACCGAGCCTGCCTGCTTCCGAACCACGGTGGGGGTGAGCCGCTTGCGGTGGCGACCGGGAGCGGCAGCGAGCAGGCGTCGGGTGTAGTCGTCGGTCGCATGCTCGGTGATGTCGGACGGCGTTCCGCCGTCGACGATCCCGCCGTTGCGCATCACCAGGATCCGGTGTGAGCGTTCCACCGCCACCCCGAGATCGTGGGTGACGAGCAGAACCCCGAGGTTCAGCTCTTTCCCCAGCGTCGCAAGGTGATCCAGAATCTTCTTCTGCACCGTGACGTCGAGGGCGCTCGTCGGTTCATCGGCGACGATGATCTTCGGTTCGCCCGCCAGCGCGATCGCGATCAATGCGCGTTGTTTCATCCCGCCGCTGAGTTCGTGCGGGTACTGCTCATAGACCCGCTCCGCGTCGGCGAGCCCCGCGGTGCGCAGACTCTCCAAAGCCGCGGTGCGCCACCGGGCCCCATGCAGACGAGCGCTGCCCTTGCGGGTGCCCTTCGGCTCGTTGAACCGCACGGCATCGGCGACCTGTTGCCCGACCTTCTTGACCGGATTCAGCGAGGTGTTCGGATCCTGTGGGATGAAGCCGACAAAGTTGCCGCGTACCAAGCCCATTCGACGATCGGTCCAGCCGGTCACGTCGACATCGGAATAGCTGATCCGGCCGTGTGTCACGCGGGCATTCGCCGGCAAGAGCCCGAGCGCGCCGAGCACCACCGACGTCTTGCCCGACCCCGATTCGCCGACGAGGGAGACGAATTCGCCCGCTTCCACGGTCAGTGACACATCCTGGACCGCCGGAGTCCACCGACGGCCGGTCTGGTACTCGATGCCGAGCCCGGTGATCGTCAGGAGTGGATGTGCTTCGGGTGCAGGCGCTTCGGTGGTCTCGAGTTCTTCGGCCGGCGCCGAGGTCTGGGTCATACCGCCTGTCCTTTCCGGAACGACACACTGATTCGATGGGTCGCGATGACGACGACCGCCAAGGCGATGCCGGGCATGATCGACACCCACGGATACTGCGAGATGTAGTCGCGTCCCTCGGAAACCAGTAGTCCCCACTCCGGTTGGGGTGGCGGGGCGCCGTAGCCGAGGAATCCGAGTCCGGCGACGGCGAGGATTGCGGTGCCGATCTCGAGGGCGGCGAGCGCGAGAACCGAATTCATCGAGTTCGGCACGACGTGGCGCACGACGATGGCCATCCGTCCGACACCGAGACCTGCTGCGGCACGGACATAGTCGCGCGACGCGACGCCCAACACCTCGGCGCGCATCACGCGGGCGAAAGCGGCGATCGACGAGATACCCACGGCCAGTGCGATGTTGTAGGTCGAGTAGCCGAGCACCGAGACCATCACCATGGCGAGCAGCAGATTCGGGATCGCCAGCGAGACATCGGTCAGGCGCATGACCGCCGTGTCGATCCAGCCGCCACGGAATCCGGCCGCGAGGCCGATCGCCGTGCCGGCGCCGAACGCGATCACCACGGCCAGCAGCGTCGCCATGATCGTCGTACGGGCGCCGAACACGGTACGCGCGTAGAGGTCCCGGCCGAGGCGGTCGGTCCCGAACAAGTGGTCGGCGCTCGGGCCGAGGAAACTCGCGTCCGGATTGCCGTCGTAGGGACTGTAGTGGGTGAACAGGTCGGGGACCAGCGCCCAGCCGAGTGCGATCACGACGATGATCCAGGCGAGCACGAGGACCGGTTTGCGGAGCAGATCACCGGCGCGACTTCGGACACGCGCGGCGGCGACGTGGCCCCCGGCCCGAAACCGCAGGGCACCGGGCAGATCGACAGAGGTCATACCGTCACGCCCCGTCCGGTCGTCGGAACCGCTGTGCGCAGCCGCGGATCGAGGATCGGGTACACGAGGTCGACCACGAGGTTGATGACGGCGAACGACACGGCGACGAACATGACCAGGCCCTGGACGAGCGGAACGTCGAGTGTGCTGATCGCCGACTGGGTCAGCCGGCCCACGCCGGTCCGCGCGAACACCGTCTCGGTGATGACCGATCCCGCGATCAGGTTGCCGAAGGTGACGCCGGCGATGGTCAGCGCGGGCAGTGCGGCATTGCGGAACACCTCGCGGGAGAGGATGTGGGCGCGGTCGGCGCCCTTGGCCCGGCTGGTGGTGACATAGCCTGCGTGGAGTTCCGTACCGAAACTGCGCACCAGGAGTTGCGCGATCGGGCCGGAGACGGGGATGGCGAGCGAGACCAGCGGCAGGACGAGGCTTCGCCATCCGTCGTCGCCGAAGGCCGGGAACCAACCGAGCCGGAACGCGAAGACCTGCAGAAGCAGGATGCCCGAGAGGAAGACCGGGACCGACACCGCGGCGGTGGGCAGCGCCTCGATGAGCCCGCGGAGCCATAGGTGTCGGGTGGAGGTCGCGACGACCGCGATCACGAATGCGATCACCACGGCGAGCAGCAGCGCGCTCAGTGCCAGCACCAAGGTCTGCGGAACCACCTCGGCGATCGAGGTGGTCACCGATTTACCGGATTGCACCGAGTTCCCGAAGTCCCCTCGCAACGCATGGCCCAACCGGGACAGATACTGCAGCAGCACCGGCTGATTGAACCCGTAGTTGTCGCGGACCTGTTCTTTCACCTCCGGCGGCACGGTGTTGATCGTCGCCGGGTCGAACAACAGATCCACCGGATCGGCGGGGATCACGAACAGCAGGATGAAGGTGACGGTGAAGGCAGCCCAGGCGACGAAGACGGCCCGGCCGACCTTCTCCAGGATGTATCTCGTCATACTCAGCCTCCGGCCCGGGTGTCGTTGCCGCTGCCCTTCCAGGCACCGACGAAAGTGTTGCGGGATTGCGCGTCGAAGAGGATGCCGTGGACCCCGGGAGAGTGGGCGATCACCTGCGAGGGGTTGTACACCGGATTCACCAGCGCATACTTCTGCAGGAGCAGATCCTGTGCGGCCCTGGTGTATTGGGCCCGCTGCTGCGGGTCGAGGGTGGTCTCGATCCGGCCGAGCGTGCTGGTCAACTCGGCCGGGTCGATTCCCGGTGCCCCGGAGCCCACGTAGGAGCCGTCGCCGAGTTCGGGGCTGTACTGCAGGTTGAGGACCGAGGGGTCGTTCCGGGACCGGTTGGCCGCCACGATGTTCCAGTCGGTCTTGGCCTTCGCCTGTTGGGCGGTGTAGTCGGGAATCGGCACCACGGTGAGCTTCAGGTCCACGCCGATCTTCTTCAGATCCTGCTGGATCGACTCATACGCCGGTGTGTTCACCACGAGATTGTTGATGCCCAGCAGCTTCACTTCGAGGCGCTTGCCATCCTTGACCCGGATGCCGTCGGGTCCCGGATGCCACCCGGCGTCGTCGAGGATCTTCTGTGCCGCCTGCGGATCATGGCGCAAGACCGACGAACTGTAGTCGGCGTAGCCGGGCACCGAGGGCAGCAGTACCGAGGTCGCCACCGAATACGACGGCGTCAGGACGGTCTTCTTCAGCGATTCCCGGTTCCAGCCGAGTTGGATCGCCTTGCGGACGGCGATGTCGTTGGTCGGGAACAGCTGTGAGTTGAAGTTGAAGAAGATCGCGGTTCCCGACACCGGTCGCGAGGTGATCGAGAAACCTTGTGACGACAGCGCCTTCTCATCGGTGGTACCGATATCGAGACTCGCATCGATGGCTCCGGAGGTCAGAGATCCGGTGCGCACGCTCGCCTCGGGAATGGATCGGAAGACGATCTTGTCGAGGTAGGCCTCACCCTGGTGTTTGAGTGCAGGCGGAGCCCAGTCGTAGCCGGCGCGGCGCACCAGCACCGTCTCCACCTGGGGCTTCCAGCTCTGGTACACGAACGGTCCGGTGCCGACGACCTTGGTGGCGTCGGCCGACCGCTGTGTTGCGCTCAGCCGCAAGGTGTTCGGCGAGAGGAAGCCGGGACCGGCGTTCGCGGTGAACGACACCGCCTGCAATGCGCTGGCCAGGGGGTGGGCGAAGCGCAGTCGCACGGTGTGGCTGTCGATGACGTCGGTGCCGAGGTAGCCGGGGAACAGGGTGGCGCCGTTGGGGGTGATGCCCAGCGCCGGGTCGCCCTTGATGTACTGGTCGTAGTTCGCCTTGACCGCCTGCGCGTCGAACGGGAGACCGTCGCTGAAGGTCACTCCCGGACGCAGCGTGAACGTGAATTCGGTGAGCTGCGGGTTGTACGTCCACGACTGCGCCAGCCACGGTGTGACCTTGCCGGTGTCCGGGTCCTGCCACAGCAGTTTGTCGGTGATGTTGCCGGCGATGAGCGACTCCGCGTAATTGGTGCCCCACTGGGGATCCGGGCTGCGCTGGTAGTCGATGAGCGCGAAGTTCAGGGTTCCGCCCCGCACGGGGCGGCCGTCGCCCCCGGACGCCGTGTTGTCCGATCCGCCCCGGGTCACGACGACGCCGACGACCACCGCGATCACCACCGCGAGGGCACCGACGACCCACGGCCATCGTCGGCGTCGTGCGGACTCGGACTGCTCGATCGAACTTCGGAGGTCTGACATCGTTCACTTTCGGAGAATGAGGTTGGTTCGGTGCCGCCGACGTGGTCGGGGAGAACGCCGGCGAAAACCGTTGTCCGGCAGCACGATGATGGTCGCCGAGGGCGTCGCGGAACACCTTTGCGCCCACCGTGATCGCAGCGCGGTCACCTCGACGCCGGTCGGGTGACCCGGGGGCTCGGCTACGCGCTGTGGGCGGACGCCAGGGTATCGGTCACCTGCCCGGCGGGTGCGGCGAAGAGCCGTTCACGCAGGGTGCGGTACGGATAGGACTGCTGGAACAGGTTGCGCGCCTGCAGGATCGGTACGACGAGCGTGGCGAAGTTCTCGAAGTCGACCGCGGTGTCGGCCGGCATGATGGTGAATCCGTCGGCGGCGCCGGCGGCGAACCAGGCCTCGAGATCGTCGGCGACCTGCTCTGGTGAACCGACGAGCAGGCGGTGCCCCGAACCACCAGCCCCGCTCTCCACGATTCGCCGCGGCGTCGTGGGTCCCTGCGCGATCAGCGCCCGGGTCGACGCGCCGAACCCGGTGGAGAAGGCCGCCGCGGGAAGCGTGTCCGGCAGGTCGGCCGCGGAGAGCGGGTCGTCGGGACCGAAGGAATCCGGCGGCAGGCCGAGATTGCCCAGCAGGGCACGGGTCAGCCGCTCGATGGGCAGGGTCGCGAACAGCTCCGCCGCCCGCTCCTGCGCGCGCTCCGGCGTTTCGGCGACCAGGACGACCACTCCGAGGGAGACCTTGACGTCGTCGGGCCGGCGTCCCGCCAGGGCGGCGCGCCGGCGGATGTCGTCGCGGAACCCGACCGCGGTGGCCGTGGTCTGCGCGACCGTGAACACCATGTCGGCGTACTCGCCGGCGAGTACGCGTCCGCCCTCTGAGCCACCGGCCTGTACCACGATGGGGCGTCCTTGGGGTCCGGCGGGAACCGGGAGCGGGCCGGCCACCGAGAAGAACTCCCCGTCGTGGTCGATGGCGTGGATTCTCGCCGGGTCCGCATAGCGGCCGGTCGACTTGTCGGCGACCAGCCATTCCGGCTCCCACCCGTCCCACAGCCCGGTGACGACTTCGAGGAATTCGGCGGCCCGGCGATATCGCGTCTCCTTGTCCGGATGTGCGCTGAGTCCGAAATTCGCTGCGGCGTGGGGTGTTCCGGTGGTGACGAGGTTGACGGCGGCCCGGCCCTTCGTCACGTGGTCGAGCGCCTGGAACCGGCGGGCGAGATTGTAGGGAGAGTTGTAGGTCGTCGAGCTCGTGATGACGACACCGAGGTTCTCGGTGACCGCGGCCAGGTTGCCGAGCAGGACCAGCGGATCGATCCCGGTGCCCGGTGCTTCCTCGATCTCTCCGCGCAACGCCGGCCCGTCGCCGAGGAACACCGCATCGATCGCGGCGGCCTCGGCGATCCCGGCCAGCCGCTGGAAATGATCGATGTCGAGATATGCCGTCGGGTCCGCGTGCGGCAGTCGCCAGGCCTGTCGGAAGTGGCCCGGTGTCATCAATGACATCGTGAGATGGAAGGGCATCGTGGTCTCCGGATTGCCGAATGTCGAGATGGTCAGGATGAAAGCGCCGCGGACACTGCTGGTCTCGCCTGGTTGGCGGCCGGCGACCACCCGAGTCGCGGTGCGAGTTCGCGTGCGGTGGTCTCCAGGAGTCGCAGGTGTTCGTCGTGATCGGGAACACCGGGGACGAAACTGACGAGCAGATCGGTGGCGCGGCGCAGCGCGGGATCGGCCGCGAGTTGCGCGGCCAGCGACTCACTCGGCCCGAGGAGGGCGTGATCCGAGCGCAGATAGTCCTCGACCGTCTCGGTGTGCCGCGTACCGCCGGTGGTGCTCCAACTCTGCCAACGACGCACGCCGGGCGCGACGAGCCGGCGGGCCTCGTCCGGATCGGGGTGCGGATACACCGCTCGTGACACCTGGACCCGGGGCGGGCGGTCGGCGTCGCGCCAGGCCGCACGGTAGGCGTCGACGATGCCGGCCTGCCGGTGCTGGGCGTCGGTGATCGTGCCGCCCTGCCAGGCGGTCGCCCGGGACAACTGCAGGCCGTCGCCGGCGCGGGCGGCCCGCACCGCCGCGTGCTCCGCGTGCTCGGGGCTGCTCGTGGTGGCCTGCCAGAGTCGTGTGCGCACAGCGTCTCCCGGCGGATGGAGGACCTCGCCGAGCTCGTTGACCGGTCGGCCCGCCAGGACATCGTGCAGGCGTGCCACCGACTCGTCGAACAAGGCGTGGCGGTTGTCGATGTCCTTGCCGAACGCTTCCCACGCGCCCGGGAATGGTCCGGAACCCACCCCGAGTTCCAGCCGCCCGCCACTGATCTCGTCGAGCGACGCGGCATCCTCGGCGACCTTCAGCGGATCCTCCAGCGGCAGCACGAGTACGCCCGTGCCCAGCCGTATCCGGGTGGTGTGTTCGGCGATCGCCGCCAGTAGCACCAGCGGCGCCGAGACATGTTCACGGCCCTGCCGGAAATGCCGCTGGATGACCCAGCCGGAGTCGTAGCCGAGCCGTTCGGCGGCGACGAAGAGTTCGATCGCCTCGCGGTAGGACCGGGCCGGGGGAAGATCGCGGTCGAGGTGGAGCAGGAAGCCGAGGCGGAACGGGCGCCCGTCGGGCACGCCCGCCCCGATCCCCGGGTGGTGCGGGTGCGAGGTGTGATCTGGCGGCATGTCAGAGCTTCAGGCCGGTGCCGTGCACACCGTGTTCGTCGATCACAGCCAGGTCGTCGTCGGTCAGCTCGGGGAATTGCAGGGCCGCCAGATTGTGGTCGAGCTGCCAGCTGGAGCTCGCACCGATCAGCGCGCTGGTGACCTCCGGGCGGCGCAGCACCCATTGCAGCGCAAGCTGTGCCAGCGACTGCCCCCGCGACTCGGCGAGCTTGTTGAGCCCGGCGGCGCGCTGCCGGTAGGTGTCGTCGATGACGTCGGGGGACAGGAAGGTGCTGTTGGTGGCGCGGGCGCCCTCCGGGATGGCCTCGAGGTACTTGTTGGTGAGCAGACCTTGGGCCAGGGGCGAATAGACCACGAGACCGAAACCGTCGTCGCCGGCGACGTCGAGGAGGTCGTTCTGCTCGATCCGGCGGTCGAAGATCGAATAGCGCGGCTGATGCACCAGCAGCGGCACCCCGGCCTCCCGCAGCAGACCGGCCGCCTCGTGCGCCCGATCGGGAAGGTAGTTCGAGAGGCCGACGTAGAGGGCCTTGCCCTGCTCGACGGCCGACACCAGCGCGCCGACGGTCTCCTCGAGTGGTGTGGACAGGTCGGGGCTGTGGCTGTAGAAGATGTCGACGTAATCGGTCCCCAGGTCCCGCAGACTGTGCTCGAGCGATGTCAGCAACGACTTGCGGGAACCGCCCTTGAGGTAGGGGCTCGCCCCGATCGGGTTGCCGGCCTTGGTCGACAGGATGATCTCGTCGCGATACGCCGCCAGGTCCGTGGCCAGTACGCGCCCGAAATTGTGCTGGGCGGCCCGGTGCGGCGGACCGTAGCGGTCGGCGTTGTCGAAGTGGGTGATGCCGAGATCGAAAGCGTGCAGGATGATCTCGCGCTGCGTCTCGAACGGGTAGTCGGTGCCGAACTTCTGCCACAGTCCGAACGAGAAGGCGGGCAGGTCGAGTCCGGAGCGCCCGGCACGGCGATAGGGGATCGATTCATAACGTGAGTCGCGGGCGATGTAGGGGGTGTTGACGGGGTCATGAGTCATGGGAGAACGTTCCTTTTCGGCAGAGGTTGGGTGGGTTCAGTGTGTTCGGCCGTGGTTCACTCTGTTCGACGCAGTGCCGCGGGCTGTAGCGACGGGGTGTCGCGCCCGGTGTCTCGTTCCAGGAATTGTGTTCCGGGATCTACGATCTCGTCGACGCGGTCGAGGATGTCGCCGGACAGCGACACCGTCGTCGCCTTCACATACGCCTCGAGGTGTTCCTGGGTGCGGGGGCCGATGATCACGCTGCTGATCGCCGGATGGTTGAGCGCGAATGCCACCGCGAGCTCGATGAGGGTGAGGCCGTTGTCGGCGGCGAGTTGCCCGAGTGCGTCGGCTGCCGCGAGTTTGCGTTGATTGTGTGCGGCGGTGATGTCGAATCGGCCGGGGATGAGTTCTGCCCGCGCCGACTCGGGTTGGTCGCCGCCGACCCGGTACCTGCCGGAGAGCCATCCCGCGGCGAGCGGGCCGTAGGACAGAACGCCGACCCCGAATCGCCGGGTGACCGGCAGTACCTCGCGTTCGACCCCGCGGACCAGCAGCGAGTAGGGCAACTGCTCGGTGTGCGGAGCGATCAGCCCGTATTTCTCGGCGAGCCAGTGCGCCTCGACCTGCAGATGTGCCGGGAAGACCGAGGTCCCGTAGTAGCGGATCTTGCCCTGGGTGATGAGCCCGTTCAGCGTCTGCAGCGTCTCGAGCAGGCTGGTGTTCTCGTCGGGCCGGTGCGCCTGGTAGAGGTCGATGTGATCGGTGCCCAGGCGCCGCAGACTGTCCTCCACGGCCTGGATGATCCACCGGCGCGAGTTGCCTGCGTGCCGGGGATCGTCACCGATCTGATTATGGAATTTCGTCGCCAGAAAGATGTCGTCGCGACGGTCTTTGATCGCTTTGCCGACGATCTCCTCGGAGATGCCCTGGGCGTACACGTCGGCGGTGTCGATCGAGGTGATCCCGGCCCCGATCGCCGCGTCGATGATGCGCAGGCTCTCGGCCTCGGACTGCCACCGGCCGAAGTTCATGGCGCCCAGGGTCAACGGGGTGATCGGCACACCGGTGCGGCCCAGGGTGCGGGTGGTCTCGATGGTCATCGATTGCCTCTCGGAGGTGATGTCGGGGACGAGGTCAGAACAGACCCGTCGTCGGGGGTTCGGCGCCGGTCAGGTGGTAGGCGCCGGCGACCGCGGACTTCCACTGGCGCGGATTGTGGTTGGCGGCGGTTCGTGCGTTGCGCCAGTGGCGATCGAATCCGTATTCGCGGTCGGTGATCGAACCGCCACCCACGTCGAAGACGAGTTGTGTTGCCTGCAAGGCGGATTCGATCGCGACCACACCGGCCTGCGCCACGGTGACCGCGGCGGCGGCCCCAGCGGTACGGGCCTGCGCGCCCGACCGGCCCCGGACCCCCTGCAGGGATTCGGCGCCGAGCAGGACGACGGCCCGCGCGGCCTGCGCGCGGGACGCGATCTCGCCGACGGTCTCCCGGACATAGGGGTCGTCGGTGCTGTCGGTGGCGCTGCTGTGCTTGATGGGACGGGCGCGTTCGCGGACGAACCAGACCGCGTCGTCGAGTGCCCGGGCGGCGATGCCCGCCTGCACTGCGGCGAGATAGAGCTGGGCGAACGACCCGAGCCACGGGTTGTCCGGCTGGGCGTCGTCGATGATCACGACCTCGTCGTCGCCGACGTGCACGTCGTCGAGGCGGGTCGAGCCGCTTTGTGTCAATCGCTGTCCGACGGCATCGAAATCGTCGAGCCGGTTCACGCCGCGGCGATCGGTGGGGATGGTGAACCGCAGGGTGGTGCCGTCGTCGGTGACCGCCGATGTGGAAAAATACGAGGCGTAGAGTCCGCCGGTCGAGTAATACTTGCGGCCGTTGACGACGTATCCGCCGTCGACGCGGCGGGCGGTTGTCGTGACGCTGCCGCCGGCACCGCCGTTGCGCTCGTTGCCGGTGGCGGAGAACAGCGCGCGGGCTCGCAGCCGGCCGAGGTTGACCGACCGCAACGGCAGGTCCGGGCGGCCGGCAATCTGATTGGCCAGCAAAAAGGTGCCCCGTAGTGCTTGTGCCACATTGGAATCCGCGCGGGCGATCTCGATGACGAGATCGGCGACGTCGCGGATGGTGCCGCCGGCACCGCCGTCGTCTCGCGCGATCCCGGTCAGGGCGATGCCGGCGTCGGCCAGCGCGCGGACATCGTCGAAGGAGTAGTCGCGGGTGCGTTCGCGGCTCCCGGCGGTGGCGCCGATGCGTTCCAGGATCGGTGCGATGGCCTCCCGGATGCCCTCGACGGTGAGAGGATCGCCGGCTTCGTCGATTTCGGGGGATTCGGCCCGAGGCGTCGGCCGCGTTGCGGGGTCGGTGGCCGTCATCGGTGCGCCGCCACGATCTCGCGGTGGTGCAGGGCCGTCCGCAGGGTGGTGTCGGGTGCTTGTGCGAACAGCGGCACGATCTCCTGAATCCGATCGATCGTCGCCGCCACGTCGGCGCTCGCGACGAGGACGGCGCCGTCGGCGGCGCCGGTGTCTGCCCAGCCGGCCACCGTGGCGACCGGCGTCGTGGCGTCGAGCCGGGCCGACAACGCAATGTCCGAGCGGCGGCGATGATGCCGACCGGCCGCGTCGGCGAGTTCGGCGGCGGCGTCGGCGAGTCGGCCGGCCGGCACGATCACCGCGTCGGCGATCGCGGCGACCCGATCCCAGCCGAGGAGGCCCGGGTCGGCGGCGAAGAGCGGCGGTCTGCCCTGCGGCGAGGACGGACCGTCCAGCGGGCCGGCCACCCGATAGAACGCACCCTCGTGATCGATCGGCCGGATCAGGGTGTCGTCGGCGACGATCCCGGCCCGCTGATCACCGCGTAATGCGTTCGCCGGAAACGACTCCCACAGTTCCGTGAGAATCTCGGCGTACTCACTCCAGCGATCCTCGGGCGAGGCCGCGGGCCCGGGCGCCACCGCGTCGCTGACCTCGTCCCCGCCACCGGGACGCAGGAGCAGCCCGGTCCGGCCACCGGTGGCGCGGTCGAGTGAGAGGATGCGCCGCGCCAGATTGTAGGGGGCGTTGCCGGTCGTCGGTGCCTCGATCACGTAGTGCAGCCGTTCGTGGCGGGCCGCGAGGTGGGCGCCGACGACGGACGGATCGATCCCGTGGCGACCCGCGGTGGCGTCGGCGATCAGGAGTCCGGTGGCACCGAGATCGTGGGCCGCCGCGGCAATCGACTCGGCGTCCTCGAGAGACAGCTGCCCGGGCGACTCGCCGACCGAGATCTCGATGATCACCCTCATACTGCGCTCTCCTGTCGGTTGTCGGCCACCGGATGCGCGCTCGCCCGCGGTGCCGCCGGAAGACCGAGCCCCAGGTGGTCGCGCAAGGTCGTGCCGGTGTATTCGGTGCGGAACAGCCCGCGCCGCTGTAGTTCTGGGACCAGGTGATCGGCGAAGTCGTCGAATCCGGATGGCAGCACATCGGGCATGACATTGAAGCCGTCGGCCGCGCCGTGGACGAACCAGCGTTCGATGTCGTCGGCGACCTGTTCGGGGGTGCCGACGACGATCCGGTGGCCGCCACCGCCGGACAAGATCTTCAACAGTTGCCGCAGGGTCGGATTCTGCCGCTGGATGATGTCACGCACGACGCGGTAGAACGTCTGCGATCCGCCCGCGTCGTCGGGTTCGGGCAGCAGGTCGCCGGGGATGGGCTCGTCGTCGGCGAGTCCGTCGAGAGAGAACCCGAGCTGACCGGCGAGCCGGGCGCGCGCATAGGCGTCGGGCAGCAGGTCATCGAGTTGTTCGCGGCGTGCCCGGGCTTCGGCCTCGGTGCTGCCGAGAACCGTCGAGAGTCCCGGCAGGACCACGACCTCGTCCGGATTGCGTCCGAAAGCTGCGGCGCCGCTGCGCAATTCCGACCGGAAGGTGCTGGCTTTGTCGATGTCCTGCTCGGCCGAGAAGATCACCTCGCCGACCTGTGCCGCGAGCCTCTTGCCGTCGCTCGACCCGCCGGCCTGCACGATGACGGGCCGGCCCTGCGGCGATACCGATCGGGCGCGCGCGTCCCACGTCGCGACGACCTGCTCGACCACCCGCGCGGCGCGTCGGTAGCGAAGTGCGTGGTCGGGTTCGTCGCGGTGACCGAAGTTACGTGCGGCTGCGGCGCCGGCGGTGGTGACGACGTTCCACCCGAATCGCCCGCCGCTGAGGTGATCGAGATCGCCGAGCCGGCGGGCCAACTCGGCGGGGTCGTTGTACGACGACGACAACGTCCCGATCAGTCCGATCCGCTCGGTGCGGGCCGCGATCCGGGCCAGCACGGTCGTCGGTTCGAGGTTGTTGCCCGGTCGGTGCCGCACGCTCGGATCGAGCACGGGGCCGTCGGCGAGGAACACGGCATCGAGGGCGGCGCGTTCGGCCTTCGCCGCGATCGACGTGTAGTGGTCGATCGAATAGCTCGCCAGTCCGTCGGTTCCGGGAAGCCGCCAGGACCCACCGAACACACCGGCATTGAGGATGTTGACGTTGAGATGCAACTGTCGGGTCACCAAAAAGTCCTCGTCATCATGGGAGGTCGTCGCCGTACGCGGCCAGATCGGGTCCGCCGCGTCGGGGCCGCGAACACCTCGAGCAGTCAACCAGCCGGACACCGGCGCGTCACCCATTCGGTTCATGGTGAACACAAGCAGCGCAACGGCTTTGTCTCTCCGTAGCTTTACCTCGGTGCCGGGCGGCGTCGGGCACCCACGGTGACCGCGGCCGGAGTGCCGGCCTCCCCGCACGGCGGACATCGGTGATGGTCCACTGACACGGAAAGGATGACACGGAAGGCGTATGAGTTCCGAATTCCTTTGGTACATACCGAATCAGCTCGACCCCGGGCATCGGGGTGATGATCGCGTCGACGGACACAACAGTCTGGACACGCTCACCTGGCACGCCACCGCCCTCGAGAGGTACGGGTGGAAGGGTGCACTGATCGGTACCGGCTGGGGGCGGCCGGACACCTTCACCGTCGCCACCGCGCTGGCGGCCCGCACGACGACGTTCGAACCGTTGATCGCGGTCCGGCCGGGTTACTGGCGGCCGGCGAACTTTGCGGCATCGGCGGCCGCACTCGATCACCTGACCGGCGGCCGGGTGCGGGTCAACATCGTCTCGGGCAAGGACGACCTCGGTGCCTACGGCGACACCGATGGCGAACAGGCCGACCGGTACGCCCGTACCCGGGAATTCCTCCAGCTCGTTCGGCGACTGTGGACCGAGGAGAACGTCACCTACCGGGGTGAGTACTTCCGCGTCGAGGACTCGACCGTGGTGCCGCGGATCGAGGTCCGGGACGGGCGTACGCATCCGGCCCTGTACTTCGGTGGCGCCTCGGCGGCCGCGGAGCGGGTGGCCGCCGCCGAGGCCGACGTCCAGTTGTTCTGGGGCGAACCGCGCGACGGGGTCGCCGAGCGCATCGACCGCCTCAAGGCGTTGAGTGACGAGGTGGGGCGCGTGCACCGGCCCCTCGAATTCGGCCTGCGGATCACCACTCTCGTGCGGGACACGACGGCGCAGGCATGGCACGACGCCGAAGCCCGGGTGGCGCAGATGGCGGCCCGGTATGCCGATTCCGGCGGGGTCGACGAGCACGGTCCGCTACCGCACAACCGGCACCGGCGGGCCGCGGTCGGGCAACAACGCCTCTATGACCTCGCGGCGCGTGGGGAGGTGCTCGACGACAACCTCTACACCACGCCGGGCCGATACGGCGGCGGTGGCGCCGGATCGACCTGGCTCGTCGGCTCGGCGCAGGACGTCGCCAAGTCGCTGCAGAGCTATCGCGACCTCGGCATCACGCATTTCGTGCTGTCGGACACGCCGTATCTGCGTGAGATCGAGCGGCAGGGCACCGCGCTGCTCCCACTCCTGCAGGACTGATTCGCGCCGGGGCTACTCGCGTGGTGGATCGTCGACGGGCGGGGTGCCGGTCTCCCCGCCGCCGACGGCGATCAGCAACCGGCGCACGGCCATGGCACGGCGATGCGATGCGCCGGTGAGGTCGTCGAGTGCGCACTCCGGGTCGGCCGGCGGACCGAGATGAGTACAGCCGCGCGGACAGTGCTCGATGGCCGTACGCAGATCATCGAAGGCGTCGACGATGTCGTCGGCGCTGACGTGGGCCAGCCCGAACGACCGGATTCCGGGGGTGTCGACGACCCAGGACCGCCCGTCGTGATCACCGGGCTGTTCGGGGAGGGCCAGCGCCACCGACTGGGTGGAGGTGTGACGTCCCTTGCCCACCCCGGAGACCACGCCGATCGCCCGATCCGCTTCGGGCACAAGCCGATTGACCAGGGTGGACTTACCGACGCCGGAATGTCCGATCAGGGCGGTGAGATGTCCGGTGAGCAGCGCGCGGACGTCGTCGAGCCGATCGTCGCGCCCGGCGCGCACGATAGTGAGGTCGAGTCCGTCGAATGCCCCGGTGAACTCGGTGGGATCGGCGAGATCGGACTTCGTCAGGCAGAGAACGGGTTCGAGCCCGCCCACATACGCCGCGGCCAGCGCTCGCTCGACGAAGCCGGTGCGTGGGGGCGGGTCGGCCATCGCGGTGACGATGAGCAGCCGGTCGGCGTTGGCGACCACGATCCGTTCGTAAGGATCGGTGTCGTCTGCGGTGCGCCGCAACACCGTCCGGCGTTCGTCGACCCGAACGATGCGCGTCAGGGTGTCGGGCCGGCCGCTCAGATCGCCGACCACCCCGACGTTGTCACCGACGACGACGGGGGTGCGCCCGAGTTCGCGGGCGCGCATCGCGACCAGCAGGCGGTCCGGGTCGCCGGCCAATGCGCAACCCCAGCGGCCACGGTCGACCGAGACCACCATGGCGGTTTCTGCATCATCATGTGCCGGACGGGTTTTGGTGCGCGGACGGGTGCCCTTGCCCGGGCGGACCCGGACGTCGGATTCGTCGTAGCTGTCCGTGCGACGACTCACAGGTGGCCGATCATCCTCTGCCACATGCCCGGAAAGTCCGGCAACGTCTTCGCGGTCGTCTCGATGTCGTCGACCTCGACCGCCGGCACCCGCAGACCGATGATGGCACCGGCGGTGGCCATCCGATGGTCGGCATAGGACTGCCAGGTCCCCCCGTGCAGAGCCGCCGGCCGGATGATCAGGCCGTCGTCGATCTCGGTGACATCGCCACCGAGGCGCCCGATCTCGGTCGCGAGCGCCGCGAGCCGATCGGTCTCGTGCCCGCGCAGGTGCGCGATCCCGGTCAGCCGTGACTCGCCGTCGGCGAGCGCGGCGAGTGCGGCGACCGTCGGGGTGAGTTCGCCGACCGCACGCAGATCCCGGTCGATGCCGGACAGTCGCAGCGGCCCCCGGACGGTGAGCGTGCCATCCAGAAGTTCAGTGGTGCAACCCATTTCGGCAAGGATGTCGGCGATCTGGGCGCCCGGCTGGGTGGTGAGAGCGGGCCAGCGCGGCACGCTCACCGCGCCGCCGGTCGCGGCGGCGGCCGCGAGAAACGCGGCGGCGTTGGACAGATCGGGTTCGATCGCCCAGTCGACGGCGCGGATGACCGACGGGCCGATCGTCCAGGTGTCGGGCACGGTGGTGTCGACCTTCACCCCGGCGGTGTCGAGCATCGCGACGGTCATCTCGATATGCGGCATGGACGGTACCGGGCCGCCGACGTGTGAGACGGTCAGGCCCTCGTCGAATCGGGCCCCGGTGAGCAGGAGCCCGGAGATGAACTGCGACGAGCCGGAGGCGTCGATGGTGACCTGGCCGCCGCGGACCGATCCCGTGCCGGCCACGGTGAAGGGCAGCGAATCGCCGTCGATGGTGACACCGAGGGATCGCAGCGCGGCGAGGATGGTGGCCAGCGGCCGCACCCGGGCCTGCGGATCGCCGTCGAAGGCCACCGGTCCCGTGGCCAGCGCCGCCATCGGGGGCAGGAACCGCATGACGGTGCCGGCCAGCCCGCAGTAGATGTCGGTGCGGTGCATGGGACGCGGCTCGATCGAGACCGTCGTCGGGTCGGCGGCGTCGACCCGGATCCCGATGCCCAGGCCCGTCAGCGCCGCCAGCATGAGATTGGTGTCGCGGCTGCGTAAGGTACCCGTGATCGTCGACGGTCCGTCGGCGAGCGCTGCCAACAGCAGTGCGCGGTTGGTGATGGACTTCGAACCGGGCAGCTCCACCACGGCATCCACCGGCCCGGAAACGGTGGGTGCCTTCCAGGTGCTCATGGGCTCCAGTCTGTCATGGCCCGGCGCGATCACCGCGGTGGTGGTCAGCGGCGGTTGTGGTCAGCGATTGTCCAGGCGGAGCGGGTGCGCCTCGGGGACCTCGACGACGATCACCAAGCGGCCGTCGGTGTCACGGACGTGCATCTCGACCAGGCCCCACGGCTCGGTCAGCGGTTCGCGTTCGATCTCGACATGGGCGGCGCGCAATTCCCGCGCGGCGGCGGTCGCGTCGCGCACCTGCAACCAGAGCACACCCGAGGGTTCGATGGTCGCCTCGAGATCCGAACTCATGTGCCCGGGCACCTCGATCAACCCGTTGCCTGCGTAGAAGACGATGCCGCCCGGGTACTCGCGGGCGATCGCGAGGCGCAGCTGGTGGCGATAGAAGTGTTGCAGCGCCTCCGGGTCACGTGAGCGGAGCAACACCCGACTACTGAGGACCTCCATGATTCGTGTCTACACCGCTACTCGGCGGTCAGCCCGCGCTCTGCGTGCCCGGCGCGTCGCGGCTGTCACTGGCCTTCGGTTGTGCCGTCCGTGCCGCCGAGCGCGTGCCCCCGATAGGGATCGTTGCCGTGGCGTCCGGCCTCGTAGATCGCCCTCTCTCGGGCGATCCGGTCGGTCTCACCGATCGGTGTGGCATCGCCGAAGGCGAACGCGGACTCGTGCCGATACTCGTGCGGGATGTCGGGATCGTCGGCGGGTGAATCGTCGACCGGGGAATCGTCGACCGGGGTATCGGGCTCCTCCGGCTGCGGGCTGTGCGGCATGTGTCAACGATACGGCGGCCGGCAACACGGCGGGATGGCAACACGACGACATGGCAACGCGGCAACATGGCAACGCGGCAACATGGCACCGCGGCGGCATGGCAACACGGCGGCATGGCAACACGGCGGCGAGCCGACGGTGATCGACGTCCTTCTGCGGCCTCGTTGCCGGGCCCGGGGGAGAATGTCGGGGTGACGCCGCGAACTCCCCTCATCAGTGCCGGACTCCTCGTCTACCGATATGTCGATTGCGCCGAGCCGCGTGACGTCGAGGTGCTGATCGTCCATCCGGGCGGTCCGTTGTGGGCCCGTAAGGACGATGGCGCATGGTCGATCCCGAAGGGGCTCGTCGAACCGGACGAGGACCACCTGCCCGCCGCGCGGCGCGAATTCGCCGAGGAGCTCGGGCAGAACCCGCCCGACGGTGCGGTCATCGCACTCGGCGAGGTGCGGCTCAAGAGCGGAAAGCGGGTCGTCGCCTTCGCGGTCGAGGGCACGCTCGACGTCTCCGACGTGGTGAGCAACACCTTCGAGATGCCGTGGCCACCACGGTCGGGGCGGTTGCAGAGGTTCCCGGAAGTCGATCGGGCGCAGTGGTCTACGCCCGACGATGCCCGCCGCAAGCTGAACCCGGCGCAGGCGGGGTTGGTGGACCGGCTGGTGGATGCGCTGCGGGCGGAGACCCGCTGATCAGCGAATTCCGGCCGGCGCCACCGATATCCAGTTCGGATACTTGGCGACGCGCTCATCGCCGGACGATCGTTTGCGGAGTCGTCGCATCACCCACGGCAGCAGGTGTTCGGTGGTGAACCGCAGATTGCCGACGAATCCGTCGGCATCGGCGCCGGCCGTGGGACGTTCGGGACTCTGTGCGGGGACGCCGAGCCCGCGCAGGATCAGCGACGCCGCACGCCGGTGCCCGACCGAATTGAGGTGCAGCCGGTCGGCCGACCAGTATCCGGCGCGCCGGATCTCGGTGTCGTGGAACAGATCGATGAACTCGACGTCCTCGGATTGGGCGATGGTGGCGATCTCGTTGGTGAGGTACTCGCCCCGGTGGCGCAAGGTGTCGCCGAAGGGCAGCCGGTCGGACGGATCGGCGCCGGCGAGCAGCACCACGCGGATTCCGGCGTCGCGGCAACGGCGCACCGCGGCGCGGGTCAGCTCCACCAGCGCGGTGAGATCTCCGGTGCGCAGCATGTCGTTGCCGCCCCCGTTGAGGGTGACCATCGTGGGCAGCGGATCGAGGGCGAGTGCGGCGTCGATCTGATCGGTGACGATCGGTTGGAGAAGCCGCCCGCGCACCGCGAGATTCGCGTAGTCGATCCCGTCGTGCGCGGCGGCGAGGCCTTCGGCGACGAGGTCCGCCCACCCGCGCGGGATGTCGGGACCGGTGGGTTCATCCCCTACACCTTCGGTGAAACTGTCGCCGATTGCCACGTATCGCACTGCCTGATTTTGCCTTTCGCTATCGGAGATATGCTTTGCGCCTCCGGCCGGCGGGTCTCGATGTGCCGGCCTGCGGGCTGCTATGTGATGGTGATGCCGCCGTCGACGGCCAGTGTCTGGCCGGTGACGTAGCCGCCCGCCGCCGACGCCAGCCACACTGCGGTCGCCGCCAGTTCGGCGGGGTCACCGGTGCGCCCCAACAACATTCGCGGCTTCTGTGACTCGAGGTAGCCGTCCTGGTAGCCGTCGGTCATCTCGGATTTGAAGAATCCGGGGGCCAGGGAGTTGACGCGGATGCCCTTGCGTGATCCCCACTGCTGCGCCAGGTCCCGGGTGAGGCCGATGACGCCGGCCTTGCTCGCGGCGTAGGCGGCCTGCGGCAGGTATGCGGTGGTGATGCCGAGGATCGAGGAGATGTTGACGATCGAACTGCCGGGCGCCATTACGCGCGCGACGGCCTGTGCCATCCAGTACGACCCATAGAGGTTGATGTCGATGACCTTGCGGAACTCCTCGGGTGTTTCGCGGGTGGCCGGGACGGCGGTGCCGACCCCGGCGTTGTTGACGAGGACGTCGACGCGGCCGAAGGTCTCCATGGCGGCGGCGACGACCCGCTCGCAGGACTCCGGGTCGGAGACGTCGGCCGTCACCGACAGCGCCTTGCGTCCGGTCGCCTCCACCTTGGCCGCGGTGTCGGCGAGGCGGTCGGTGCGCCGGGCGGCCAGAACGACGTCGGCGCCGGCCTCGGCGAAGGCGATGGCGAACGACACGCCCAGACCGGACGAGGCCCCGGTCACGATGACGACCTTGTCGGTCAGGGAGAACATGTCGAGCACGGTCACAGCGGGAGCTCCTTCGTCGGGTGGCAGATCATGATGGTCGCGGGGGTGGGCTACAGCCAGGACGGGTCGGTGTCGAGGGTGGTGCGGTCCAGTGCTGCCAGCAGCTCGAACTGCGGCCCGGTCTTGGGGAGCTCGTAGCGGTAGAAGTACTGTGCCGCAGCGCGTTTGCCGTCATAGAAGTCGCCGGTCTGCGTGCCGACGGCGAGGAGTTGCTCGAGCCACATCCACGCGATCACCAGGTGGCCGGTGGCCTCGAGGTAGGCGGTCGCATTGGCCAGCGATACCGCTGCGTCGCCGGCCGACCACACCGCCGCAGTCGTGGTGACCAAGGTGTCGACGGCGGCGCGGAGCGTCTGTGCGTACTCCGTCAGCGCGGGGATCGCCGCGGCCGCCTCGATCGTCTCGCCGATGGTCTGCGCCAACAGGGTGAGTCCCGCGCCGTCGCGCATGATCACCTTGCGGCCCAACAGATCCAGTCCGTGGATGCCGTGCGCGCCCTCGTGGATCGGGTTCAGCCGGTTGTCGCGGTAATACTGCTCGACGGGGAATTCTCGGGTGTAGCCGTAGCCGCCGAGTACCTGGATCGCGAGGTCGTTGGCCGCCAGACACCATTGCGACGGCCAGGATTTGGCGATAGGGGTGAGTACATCGAGCAGCAGGCCCGTCCGGGCCTGCTCGGCGTCGTCACCGGTTTGCTGGAGATCGACCAGCTTGGAGCAGTACAGGCCCAACGCCAGCGCGCCCTCGACATACGACTTCTGTGCCAACAGCATTCGCTTCACATCGGGATGCTCGATGATCGGCACGGGTTTGCTTGTGGGGTCCTTGTGGCCGGCCGGGCGGCCCTGAGTGCGGACCTTGGCGTACTCCAGCGATGCCAGGTAACCGGCGTAACCCAGTGAGGTGGCAAGGAATCCGACGCCGATGCGTGCTTCGTTCATCATGTGGAACATGTACGAGAGGCCCTTGTGCTCCTCGCCGACCAGGTAGCCGATCGCTCCGGCAGGTCCCTCGCCGTCGGCGGGGAACGTGCCGTCGCCGAAGTTGAGCAGGCAGTTGGTGGTCGCGCGGTTGCCCATCTTGTGGTTGAGGCCGACGAGCGCGACGTCGTTGCGGGTGCCGTCGGGCAGGAATTTCGGCACGATGAACAGTGAGATGCCCTTGACGCCCGGGCCGCCGCCCGGCGCCTTGGCCAGCACGAGGTGCACGATGTTCTCGCCGAGTTCGTGGTCGCCGCCGGAGATCCACATCTTGGTCCCGGTGACCCGGTAGGTGCCGTCGTCGGCGGGGACGGCCTTGGTGGTGATGTCGGCCAGCGACGACCCGGCCTGCGGTTCCGAGAGACACATGGTGCCGAAGTAGCGGCCCTCGACGACCGGACGCACCCAGGTGTCGAGCTGCTCGGGAGTGCCGTACTCGACGAGCAGGTTGGCGTTGCCGACACTGAGGAACGTGTAGGACGACATGGCGGCGTTGGCGGCCTGGAACCAGGCGGCACTGGCGCGGTTCACGACGGTCGGCAACGCCATGCCGCCGAGGGATTCGTCGAAGGAGCCGGCGACGAGGCCCGCCTTCAGGTACTCGTTGATCCCCGAGGTGATCTCCTCGGGCAGAACCACCTTGCCGTCGTCGCCGACGTAGGGCTCCTGGGTGTCGCCGAGCCGGTTGACCGGGGCGTAACGGCTGGTCGCGATGTCGGCGGAGAGCTCCAGGACCGCGTCGAAGGTCTGGCGGGAGTGCTCGGCGAAGCGCGGCCGCTCGGTCAGCGATTCGACGTCGAGCCACTCGTAGAGCAGGAACTCCAGGTCGCGGCGGGACAACGGTTCGGCCATGACACTCCATTTCGTCCAGCGTGTGCATTCGGCGGGCGCACAGCGTTCGCTCAACTTGTGAGCACTTGCTTATAATGCCTCTCGGGGCGGTTGGCCGTCAACATCTTCGGACTGCACAGAGGGCAGGTGAGAGCGGTGGCTTCGACGCGTGCGACGGAATCGGCTGCCGCGCAGCGTATCCGGGAGGCGGCGATCGCGTCCTTTGCCGAGTTCGGCTACGCCGGCACGTCCACGCGGCAGATCACCGCGCGGCTGGGCATGAGCGCGGCCGCGATGTATCCGCACTTCAGCTCCAAAGAAGAGTTGCTGTATTCGATCGCCCTGGTGGGCCACCAGTTGGTCAACGAGGCGATCGATGCCGCCGACGACGTGTCCGCACCGTATCCGGAGCGCCTCGGTGCCGTGGTCGCGGCGTTTGCCGGATGGCAGGCCCGCCACCATCAGCTGGCCAAGGTCGTCCAATACGAGCTGGCCGCGTTGAGCGCCGCACATTTCCGCACGATCGCCGCCCTGCGTCACCAGACCACGTCGATCCTGGCGTCGATCATCGACGGTGGGGTGGGCGCCGGCGCGTTCGCCATCGATGACGCCGACGACGTGGTCCTCGCGATCTCGTCGCTCTGCGTCGACGTGTGCCGCTGGTTTCCCAGCCGCACCCATCGGGATCCGGACGAACTCGGCGCCGCCTACGCCCGGATGGCGCTGCGGATGGTGCGCGCCGTCTGATCTGTGGGCTGACTCCGGCGATGTGTGTCCTGCAGGACGCACAAACGCTGAGTGGACTCCGAAACGGGGGAATATGCCCAGTGACGGAACCGGCGGGGGTCGGCGCCGCGTCCAACTCGGCATGGACAGACTCCCCGCGGATGCGCACGGACTCATCTATCGTGCGGCGGCGACTGCCGTCGGCTTCACCGACGACGATCTCGCCCGCGCCGTGCGCCGTAAACAGATCGTGCGGGTCGTTCGCGGCGTGTATGCCGCGGCGGCGGAGCGTACCCCCGACCAATGGCATCGTCTCGCCGCGCTCGCGAGCGTGCGGTCGGGGACGTCGGATGCGCCGCTGAGTCACCAGAGTGCGGCGGTGATGCACGGCCTCGAGATGCTGGAGCCGAATCTCCGGCGCGTCCACCGAACGGCGTCGGGCGGCGGTTTCCGGTCGTCGTCGGTGCATTGCCATGTCGACGAGGTGCCCGACGAGCACATCGACGAGGTCGACGGCGTGGCGGTCACGTCGATCGAATACACCGCGGTCGACGTCGCCTGCAGTGCAGGTGATTTCGCGAAAGCCCTGGCTGTCTTCGACTCGGCGTTACGACGCGGCGCCGACCGCGACACGTTGACGTTGCTGCTGGTCCGACCACGACGCGGCGTCGGTCGGGCTCGGCACGCCCTACATTTCGCGGACGGCAGCGCGGAGAACCCGGGCGAGTCGTGGAGCCGGGCTCAAATGATCGAGGCCGGGTTGCGCCCGCCGCAACTGCAGCACAAGTTCTATGACGACCACGGAAACTTCGTGGCACGTACGGACTTCGACTGGGATGGCTTGCTCGTCGGTGAATTCGATGGCTACATCAAATATCAGAAGTTGCTGAGGCCGGGCGAGGACGTCACCACGGTCGTCTTGCGCGAGAAGGCCCGGGAGGACGCGCTGCGCGCCATGGGCATCATGGTGATTCGCTGGATCTGGGACGATCTCCGCACGGGCCGCGTCGTCGCGAAGGTCCGTCACTGGCTGGTCCACCTGAAGTTGATGGCCGCCTGAAGGCCGGCGAACCTGTGTCGACTCGGGGAATGTGTGTCCTGCAGAGCACACAAGACCCGAATTCGCGCACGGATGGCGTGGCGGTCGGCGCGGCGCGGCTCAGCCCGGCAGCGCCCGGTACACCGCGGTCTCGAAGTCGAGCGCGGCAGCCATCGCGGACGGGTCGGCGAACGGAAACACCTGGGTGGCCCAGGCGCCGGCGACGCCGACGGCCGGATCGATCCAGAAGTACACGTTCGCCAATCCCGCCCAGCCGTAGGACCCGGCGCGGCGGCCCGTCGGGGCATCGCGCTCGTTGGTCATCGCGAGAAGGTTCCAGCCCTTGGTGATACCGGGAAAGAACTCGGCGTCGAGGGTGCGGCGCGGATCGACGCCGGGCAGTGCGGTGACCCGCAGGGTGCCGAGCTGATTGCGGGTGGCCGCCCGCGCGGTCTCCGGACGCAACAGCGGCTCACCGTCATCGGTGCGTCCGTCGCGCAGCCACATCCGCAGGAACCGAAGCAGATCCCCGACGGTGGAATAGAGCCCTTGCCCACCCATGTCGACCGGCGGTGTATCCGGTGCCGTCGGGATGCGCAGGGCCTTCAATGCGCCGTCGGGCATGCGTGCGTGCAGCGGTGCGACCCGCGCGAGGGCGTCGGCATCGCGCGCAAAAGCCGTGTCGGACATGCCCAATGGCGCCAGCAGGCGCTCGGTCATGACATCACCGAGCCGCCGCCCGGTGACGCCCTCGACGACGAGGCCGACCCAGTCGAGGTTCGTCCCGTACTCCCAGCGGGTGCCGGGGTCGGACATCAGTGTCGTGCCGAGCGATTCGACGGTGCCGGTCGCGACGTCGGGCAGGCCGAGTGCGCGGGCCACGCGGGTGAAGTCGGCGTCGAAGAAGGTGTAGGCGAAACCGGCTGTGTGGGTGAGTAATTGGCGGGTCGTGGGTGCGCTCAGCGGAGCACGTAGGTGCGGGGTGCCGTCGTCATCGAACCCGTCGAGGACCGCCACGCCGGCCAGGCGCGGCTCGTAGCGCGCAGCCGGCGCGTCGAGATCGAGTACGCCGTCGTCGACGAGTTGCAGGGCGACGGTCGCCGTGAGGGATTTGGTGACCGAGTACAGGGCCAGCACGGCGTCGGTGGTGATCGGTCCCGCGGCGCCGAGGTGGACCGTCTCGTCTGCGGTCGTCACACCGGCGACGACACCGGGGAGTCGCGAGACGTCGGCGGCGCGCAGCTGCGCATCGGCGGCGTGGGCGAGGCGTTCAGGGTCCGGCGGTGGCGTCGACATGGCTCTAGCCTCGCAGGCCGTCCACGAAGCGCTCCAGGCGTTCGAGGGCATCGGTCAGGTCGGCGGTCGATGCGGCGTAGGAGAGCCGGACGTGATCGTCGGCGGTGGCGACCCCGAAATCCATCCCGGGAGTGAGCGCGACGTGCGCCTGGGTGAGTGCGCGCTCGCAGAACTCGGCCGAGCCCAGTCCGGTGCCCGAGACGTCGAGGTAGACGTAGAAGGCGCCGTCGGGTGGCACCGGGACCGGCAGCCCGATGCCCTCGAGTCCGTCGAGGACGAGCCGGCGCCGGTTGCCGAACTCGCGTCGCCGCTCCTCGGTGACGGCCAGCGACTCGGCGGTGAAACAACTGAGTGCGGCCAACTGGGCGAGGGTCGGCGGGCAGACATAGAAGTTCTGCGCCAGACGTTCGGTGACGTCGACGAGATCCGGCGGCAGGATCGCCCAGCCCAGCCGCCACCCGGTCATCCCGAAATACTTCGAAAAGCTGTTGATGACAACGGTGTTCGCGTGGAAGTCGCCGCCGGCCGCCAGGACCGAGCGCGGCGGATGCCCATCGGCGCCGGGATCGGCGAGGCCGAGATAGATCTCGTCGACGATGCTCCATCCGCCGCGTCGGGCAACCGCCCGGCACAACGCGACGAGGTCGTCGTGGGGCACCGAGGTCCCGGTCGGGTTCGACGGCGAGGCGACGATCACGCCGCGGGTGCGCTCGGTCCAGGCGTCGGCCACCAGCGCCGGGGTCAACTGGAAACGGCTCTCCGGTGTGGTGGGGATCAACGACACCTCGGCGCCGAAGCTCTCGGCGAACTGGCGGTTGCACGGATAGGACGGGTCGCCGACGAGGACCCCGTCACCGGGATCGATCAGCGCCGCGCAGGTCAGCAGCAGTGCCGCCGATGCGCCGGAGGTGACCGCGACCTGCCGCGGATCCACCTCGGCGTGGAAATGCGTGGCATAGAAGTCGGCGATCGCGGTGCGCAGTGCCGGCGTGCCCAGGGCGTCGGTATAGGCCAGCGGCCGACCGTCGGTGAGTTCGCGGGCCGCGGCGAGGAACGCCGGCGGCGCCCCGAAATCCGGTTCCCCGATGTTGAGCCGGATGACGTCGTGGCCGGCCGCATCGAGTGCACCCGCCTTCTTCGCGAACTCCATCGCGTAGAACGGCGCGACCCGCTGGGCCCGTCGGGAGATCTGCATGGACCTCATTGTGCGACCGGCCGGCCGGCGCCTGGTCGGCCGGGTGGGGGCCGAGACACGGCTGCGGCCGGCGGGGGGATCCCCGCCGGCCGCAGCGATTGCCGATGTGCCGGATCAGGGCACGTAGTTGAAGGAGTCGGGATCGGGCCCGCGCCGCTTGTCCTTGTTGAGACCGTCGATCGCGGCGGTGTCCTCGGGGCCGAGCTCGAAGTCGAAGAGTGCGAAGTTCTCCTCCACCCGCGAGCGCGTCACCGACTTCGGGAAGATGATGTCGCCGCGCTGAATGTGCCAGCGCAACACCACCTGTGCGACCGTGCGGTCCTTCTCCTGGGCGATCTTCTTGAGCACCGGATCGTCGAGCACATCGCCCTGGGCGATGGGCGACCACGCCTCGGTGGCGATGGCGTGCTCGGAGTTGAAGGCCCGCAACGCGTTCTGGGTGAGATACGGGTGGATCTCGATCTGGTTCGCCGCCGGCACCACGTCGGTTTCGAGGAACAGACGCTCGAGGTGGTGCTTCTGGAAGTTGGAGACGCCGATCGCGCGGGCCTTGCCATCGGAGTAGATCTTCTCGAGCGCCTTCCACGTCTCCACGAAGTCGCCGACCTCGGGCAGCGGCCAGTGGATGAGGTACAGGTCGAGGTGATCGACACCGAGACGCTTCAGAGACTCGTCGGTGGCCTTGATGGCGTCGTCGTAGGCGTGGTTGCCGTTGTTCAATTTGGACGTGATGAAGACCTCGTCGCGCGAGATGCCCGACTTGCGAACGGCTTCACCGACCTCCGCCTCGTTGCCGTACATCTGGGCGGTGTCGATGTGGCGGTAGCCGACGTCGAGTGCCGAGAGGGTCGCCTCGACGGTGTCCTCGGGCGTGATCTGGAAGACGCCGAATCCCAGTTGCGGGATCTGCACGCCGTTGTTGAGGGTGATGGAAGGGACTGTCATGGAACACCTTTCACTTCATTGTTGTGGGGTGCCCGCCGGTGTGGCGGAGGTGGTCACCGACGCCGATCAGGGGATGAGGACGAACTTTCCGCGCGGATGACGTTCCATGAGATCGGCCAGCGCTTGCCCGGCCTGTGCGAGCGGGTAACGCGCGGCGACCTCGGTCACCAGTGAACCGTCTGCGGCGTCGCTGATCAATCCATCGACGGCCTCGGCTCGGTGGCGTTTGCTGTCGGCGGACGAACCGTCGACCAGCACGATGCCGTTGTCGGCCCGGCCGAAGGCGGCGATGCTCACGATCCGGGACCGGTCATCCACCAGGTGCAGCGAGACGTCGATGGCCTCGTCGGTGCCCACGGTGTCGATGGCGGCGGTGACCGGACCGGCGGTGGCGTCGCGTAGACGGTCGACCAGCCCGTCGCCGTAGGTGACCGGGATCGCGCCGAGTTCGCGGAGATGATCGTGGTTGGCGGGCGCGGCGGTGGCGATCACCGTCGCCCCGGCCCGCACGGCGAGCTGTACGGCGATCACCCCGACCGCGCCGGCACCGCCATGGATCACGACGACGTCGTCCGCGCCGATGCCTGCGGTGGCCACGGTGTCGGCGGCGGTCACACCGACCAGGAGCAGTCCGGCGGCGTGTTCGGCGTCGAGCGCGTCGGGGCGGTGGTGCAGCCGATCGGTGCCGACGACGACGTGGTCGGCGAACGCGCCGGGAACCGGATAGCCGACGACGCGTTGACCGACGGCGAATCCGTCGGTGTCGGGGCCGACGGCGTGGATGACGCCTGCGAGTTCGTTGCCGATCGGGCGGGGCAGTGCGGAGCGGTCGGTGCCCATGGCGCCGAGCACGATCTTCGCGTCGATGGGGTTGACGCCGATCGCCTCGGTGGCCACCACCACCTGCCCGGCGTCGGGGGTGGGTAACTCGGCCTTGACGACCTCGGTGACCTCGGTGGGGTCGCCGTAGTCGGTGGCAACGACCTGAACAGCGGTCACGGCCGCGGAGTCGATGTCGAGGGTGTTCTCGTTGGTGTTCTCGTTGGAATGTGGGAGTCCGGCCATGCTGGTTTCAAGGACTCGCTCGCGGGCGGTATTCCATCGCTCGCGTTCGGCGCGGTCACGACCGGGCCGTCACCGATCGGCATCCTCAGGTCGCGAACCAGGCCCGCTCCTCGTCGGCGAGCGCCTTGGCCAGACGCAGGCGCGTGGTCTCGGCGAGCGGTTGCGGCAGGTCGGCGGGGTCGAACCAGCCGACGTCGGTGTTCTCGTCGTCGGCGACGTGTGGTCGTCCACCGCGATATCGCGCGAGGAAGCAGACGTCGAGGTATCGGGTCTGATCACCGTTGGGATAGGTGATCAGCGGCGTGACGTCGACGCTCGTGAGCCGCACCACCTGGGCATCGATGCCGGTCTCCTCGGCGATCTCGCGGATGATCGCGTGTGCGGGTTCCTCGCCCGGTTCGAGAACGCCGGAGATGACCGCCCATTCGTCGGTGTCGGCGCGCCGGGCCAGCAGCACCCGGCCGGCATCGTCGACGACGACGCCGCTCACACCGGACAGCCATAGCGGGGAATGGCCCACATGGACACGAAGATCACGGATGAATTCGGGGATCGGCATGGCCTCGATCTTGCCGGTTAGTGCGGCGAGGGTCCCGCCCAGGCGGCATCCGCCCAGGTCGCGGCCGTTCACCGACCGGATTCGTACTCGCGTTCGAGATCTTGTCGGTGGCCGGTGCTTCACTGGCCCCATCCCGAGCAGAGGAGGCCCCCCGATGTCCGACCCGCACCAGTCCGACCCGCACCAGTCCGACCCGCACCAGTCCGACCCGCACCAGTCCGAACCGCACACGCCCGAACCGCACACGCCCGATCCCGATCCCGGCCGGTCGTGGGCTGCGATGCGCGACTGGCTCGCCGACTCGGTGACCGGCATCCCGCAGGGTGGGGTCCTCGACCTCGGCCCGGGTGAGCACGACGAGTCAGACCCCGATGCCGGGGATGTCCCGTGCGCTCAGATTCTCGTTCTGCGTGACCACACGATGATGGTCCGGCTCTCGACCACGGTGATGGACGTTCCCATGATCGGTGGATATGTGGTGCCGCGGGCGATGCTCGACCGGTGGAACTATGAGGACCGGTTCGGCGACTGCACTCACGGATACCTGCTGACTCGCTCGCCCGGATGCGTCGCCGACATCTGCATCGCATGGTTCCGGGACCGCCGCGCCATCACCGCCCCGACGATGCTGGGATGCAGTTACGCCACCGGCGACCCTCGACTCCTGAGCCCCAGTAGGAATGTACCCAGTCGGAACGCAGATGGGGGAGACCCCTGATCTTTCCCCCAGAAGTACGTCTGACCAGTGAAATCCCGCTCGCGGAGAGGCATGGTGGAGTCATGAACACACCACAAGACACCACCACAACCACCCACGGCAGCGGCCTCAATTTCTGGAAGGTCCTGGGCATCATCGCCATCGCGCTGATCGCGCTGGCGATGCTCGGCCCGATCATCAAGGGACTCTTCTGGGTCGGGCTGATCGCCTTGGCGATCTACGGCGGCTTCATGTTGTTCCGCGCATGGCGCAAGGGGCCCGGACGCACTCCCCCCTCGTCGTTCTGAGCCGAGGCCGCGGCGGAGCGGGGGCGCCGGAGATCCGGCGTCGAGGCTCAGTGCTGTTGTGCCAGTTGCTCGAGCAGCGCCTGACGGTTGCCTCGCACCTCGGAATGCCGTAGCGGCATGACCTGCTCCACCAGGATCTCGTCGGTGGCGTCCGGCAGCAGGGCGAGCACCTCGTCGAGGAAGTCGTCGAGCGGCATCGCCCACTCGGCCTGCCCCTGACCGGGCAGCAAATCGGTGCGGACGGCCGGTGGAGCCAATTCGAGAACGTCGATTCCCTTGGGCGCCAATTGGAATCGCAAGGAATCGGAGAATGAATGGATCGCGGCCTTGGTGGCGCTGTAGGTCGGGGTCGCCACCAGGGGAGTGAACGCGAGACCCGACGAGACGGTGATGATGGTGGCGCCGGGGCGGGCGGCCAGGAACTCGGTGAAGGCGGCCACCAGGCGCAGGGGTCCGAGGACATTGGTCTGTACTTCGGCTTCGGCGGTGTCGAGGAAGCCGGGTCCGGTGAGGTCCTCGACACGCATGATGCCCGCCATCGCGATCAGCACGTTGGTCTCGGGAAACCTGCGCTGGACGTCGGCGCTCACCTTTGCGACGTCGTCGGCGTCGGCGGTGTCGATCCGCACCGTGTGGATGCCGGGATGGCCGGCGGCGATCTCGTCCAGCAAGGCGGTGCGCCGGCCGCCGACGATGACCGTGTTGCCCAGTTCGTGCAGACGCACGGCCAGTCCCAGGCCGATCCCGGAGGTCGCCCCGGGGATGAAGACGGTGTTGTCGGTGAGTTTCATCGATGTACTCCTTGGCTGTGTGGTTTCGGTTCGGTGTCTGCATCTCGATCGTGTGGTCACGTCGACAACCCACTTCAGCTCGGTGTGCACCGGGCTGCCAGGCCGCAGTCATCCACGGACCGGTGATCCCTGGATCCGGGTCCGCGGTGGGGAGTAGAGGTGTAGGGCATGACCACCACCATCGATCGGGCGGGACTCGCGCAGTTCCTGCGCAGCCGCCGCGACGCGCTGGCCCCCGCCGATGTCGGACTACCTGCGGGTGTGCGGCGACGCACCCGCGGATTGCGGCGTGAGGAGCTCGCACAACTCGCCGGGATGTCGACCGACTACTACAGCAGGCTCGAGCAGCAACGCGGGCCGCATCCGTCGGCTCAGATGTGTGCCGCAATCGCCCAGGCCCTGCACCTGGGACTCGACGAACGCGATCACCTCTTCCGCTTGGCCGGGCTCAATCCGCCCGACCGGATCGATCACGACGACCACGTCGGTCCGGGGATGATGCGGATCGTCGACCGCCTGTCCGACACGCCGGCCATGGTCGTCAACAGTGCGGCGGAGACGTTGTGGCAGAACGCGCTGGCCGTCGCACTCGTCGGCGACGACAGTGTCTTCACCGGGTACCGCCGCAGTATCACCTATCGGTGGTTCACCGACCCCGCCACGCGGGCCCGATACCCGGCGGCCGACCACGACCACCACGCCCGCGCGCATACGGCGCGGCTGCGTGCGGCGGTCACCATGCAGGGCCCACGCTCGCGCCCGGCAAAGATCGCCGCGGCCCTGCAGGCCGAGAGCGCCGATTTCGTCGCGCTGTGGGAGCGTCACGATGTCGGTGCCCGGCTGACCGACGAGGACAAACGTCTCCTGCATCCCGAGCTCGGCGTGATCGAGGTGCGCTGTCAGACCTTGCTCGACCCTGAACGTGCGCACGCCCTGCTGGTGTACACCGCGGTGCCGGGCAGTGAGAGCCACGACAAGCTGGCGATGCTCGCGGCCGTCGGTGTGTGATTCGGTCGGCGCAATCGCGTCGTGGCGCATGCACGTCGTCGATGCCTAGGGTGGTGGGGACCGACCCCGATCGAATCGACCGACACGAAACGAGGTGCACTGTGGCACGAGTGATCATCATCGGCGGACACGGAAAGATCGCGCTGCGACTTGCGCGGCTGCTCACCGCGCGCGGCGATGCGGTGAGTTCGGTGATCCGCAACGGGGCACAAACCGATGACGTGGAGGCGACCGGTGCCACGCCTGTCGTCGCCGACGTGGAGAAGCTCGACGTCGACGGGATCGCCGGGCTGCTGCGGGGTCACGACGCGGTGGTGTGGTCGGCCGGTGCCGGCGGTGGTGATCCGGCGCGCACGTATGCGGTCGACCGGGACGCCGCGATCCGCTCGATCGACGCCGCCCGCGCCGCCGGGGTCGACCGCTACGTCGTCGTCTCCTACTTCGGTGCCGACCGCAACCACGGTGTGCCCGAGGATGATTCGTTCTACCCGTATGCCGAGGCGAAGGCTGCGGCGGATGCTCATCTGAAGGACACCGACCTGGCATGGACGATCTTGGGCCCGAGTCGCCTCACCGACGAATCGGGCTCGGGACGCATCGCGCTCGGTGGTTCGGGCGAATCGAAGGGCGAGACGAGCCGGGACAATGTGGCGCAGGTGGCCGCTGCGGTCATCGCCGATCCTGCCACGGCGCAACGGATGATCGAGTTCAACGACGGCGACCAACCGATCACCGAGGCGCTGCACTGATCGTCCTGCTTCGCCCGGTGTGCTCCGTTGCACCGTCCGTACCGCGCGGTCCGCGTGCCGGCCGGTGATAATCGGGTGATGACTGCCGTCGGGGACGTCGAACACGTCGAGGATGCTCTTGCCCGGATCGTCGGTGATGCCAATGTGCTCACCGACGCCGACGCGATGGCCGGATATCTCGTCGACTGGATGGGCCGTTACACCGGGTCGGCCGATGCGGTGGTGCGTCCCCGGAGCACCGACGAAGTTGCCGAGGTCGTGAGACTGTGTGCGGCCCAAGGCATCCGGATGTGTGTTCAGGGTGGTAACACCGGACTCGTCGGCGGGTCGGTCCCGCCGCCCGCGTCCGGTGGTGCGCCGCTGATCGTGCTGAGCACCGCGCGGATGACCGGCATCGACGAGGTCGACCCGGTCGGCCGGTGCGTCGGCGCGCAGGCCGGTGCCACCATTGCGGCGATCGACGCCCGCGCCCAGGACTACGGGTTGATGTTCCCGGTTGATCTCGCTTCCCGCGACAGCGCGACCGCGGGCGGGGTGGTCGCCACCAACGCCGGGGGCATGCGCATGATCCGGCACGGCAACACCCGCGCCCAGATCCTGGGCGTCGAGGCCGTCCGGGCCGACGGAGAGATCCTGCGACGCTGGTCGCCGTTGGTGAAAGACAATGTGGGATACGATATTCCGGCTCTTCTTGCCGGCAGCGAGGGTACTTTGGCGGTGATCACCCGGGTGCTGTTCCGCCTCGTCACGCCCCCCGCCGAGACCGTCGTGGTGGTGTCCGCGCACGAGCAGGTCGCCGACGCGCTCGCCCTGATCGGGCGGGCACGCGAATCGGGGCTGGCGGTCGAGGCCGCCGAATTCATGACTCACGACGGACTCGATCTCGTCCACGAGTACGGAACCCGGCGGCCCGTTGCCACGCCCGCGCCGTACTATCTGCTGGTCGAGGTGTCGGGCGCCGGCGACACCGAGGAGGTCGTCGTCGACCTACTCGAGGATGCCGAGGGGATCATCGACGCCGTGCTGGAACCCGGTCCGGCGCGGGCCCTGTGGGAGGTTCGTGAGCGCCACACCGAATCGATCGCACGCGCCACCTCGACGCCGGTGGTCAAACTCGACGTGTCCTTTCCGATCCGTGCCCTCGCGGCGGCGATCACCGAGCTGCAAGACCTCCCGGATCGGTTCGACTTCGCGTGCCGGCCGATCCTGTTCGGCCATGTCGGCGACGGAAACATTCACGTGAATCTGCTCGACGTGCCGGTCGAGTCGACCGGCGCCGCCACCGATACGGTGTTCTCGATCGTCGCAGCTCTCGGCGGCAGTATCAGTGCCGAACACGGTGTCGGGCGCGCCAAGGTCGCGTGGACACATCTGGGCCGATCAGCCGTCGACCTCGCGACGATGCGTGCGATCAAGGACGTCCTCGATCCACACGGACTGCTCAACCCGGGAGTGCTGTTCGGCTGATCGCCACCGGCGAGATGCCGCGCGCCCAGCCGCCGACGGTGAGACGATGCAGGCGTGGCCGATTCAGTGGTGCCCGATGCAGTGGCGACCGACGCGGTGGGAGCGCGACTGGCCGAGTTGGCGCGCCGCAGCGGGGTGGCGACGAGCTATGTGGGATGGGGTGACACCGATCACGAGGTGAGCGCATCGACGCTGCGGTCGGTACTCGACGCGATGGGGATCGCCGCCGACACCGACGAGCAGATCGACGATTCGCTGGCCGAACTCGACATCGCCGCGTGGCGGACGCTCGTCGCGCCGGTCACCGTGCTCACCGAGGGCGACGCGGCGACCTTGTGGGTCCATGTGCCCCACGGCAATCCGGTCGAGCTCACCCTCACCACCGAGGGCGGCGACCGGATCCGCCCGGTGCAACTCGACATCTGGTGGGAGCCGCGCGAGGTCGACGGGGTGCGCACCGGCCGGGCGAGTTTCGCCGTGCCCGACGGCCTGCCGCCCGGATACCACGAGATCACCGCCACCGACACCGTCACGCAGCGCACCGCGTCGGCACCGCTGATCGTGACGCCGCGCCGGCTCGACACCGCCGACGCGCTGCTGGGGGAGCAACGGTGGGGGACTGCTCTGCAGCTCTATTCGGTGCGGTCCTCACGGTCCTGGGGCGTCGGTGATCTCGCCGACCTGGCCGAGATCGCGGCGTCGACGGCGAGCACCTATGGCGCCGACTTCGTCCAGGTGAACCCGCTGCATGCGGCGCAGCCCGTCCCGCCGCTCGAGAACTCGCCGTATCTGCCGGTGACCCGTCGCTTCGTCAACCCGCTCTATATCGCGGTCACCGACATCCCCGAATTCGTCGACGTACCCAAGGCGGATCGCAAGGTCATCGAGAGGCTCGCCAAAAGCTTTGTGGCCGAGGACCTCTCGACGAAGAAGATCAAACGCAACAAAGCCTACCGGGCCAAGCTGGCGGCCCTGGAGATCATCCACCGGGTGCCGTTGCGGACCGCACGCGCCGCCGCCTACCGGCAGTTCCGGCGCCGGGAGGGGGAGGGCCTGCGCGACTTCGCCACCTGGTGTGCGCTCGTCGAGGAGTACGGCGCCGACGGTCCCGAATGGGAGGGCGAACTCCGCGATCGGGAATTCGTCGCGCAGCAGCGCCGACGGCTCGCCGAACGTGTGGAGTTCTACACGTGGCTGCAGTGGATCTGCGACGAACAGCTCGCCCTCGCCCAGCGTGCCGCGCGGGCGGCGGGGATGCGGATCGGCATCGTCGCCGATCTGGCCGTCGGGGTCGGCCGGGACGGCGCCGACGTGTGGACGCTCGGCGACGTCCTCGCGACCGGCGCCACGGTCGGCGTCCCGCCGGACGGCTTCAATCAGCAGGGACAGAACTGGAACCAGCCGCCATGGCATCCGCGGCGGCTGGCCGAATCGGGGTACGCGGCCTACCGCGACATGCTGCGCACGGTGCTGCGGCACGCCGGGGGCCTGCGCGTCGACCACATCCTCGGTCTGTTCCGGCTGTGGTGGATCCCGGACGGGTGCTCCCCGGCCGAGGGCACCTATGTGCACTACGACCACGATGCGCTGATCGGCATCCTCGCTCTCGAGGCGCAACGTGCCGGCGCCGTCGTCATCGGCGAGGACCTCGGGGTCTTCGAGCCGACGGTGCGCCAGACCCTGGCCGACCGGGGCATCCTCGGCTGCTCGATCCTGTGGTTCGAGCAGGGCGCCGAAGCGCCGGTCCCGCCCGAGGACTATCGCGAACTCTGTCTGACGTCGGTCACCACCCACGATCTGCCGCCGACCGTCGGCTATCTCGCCGGTGACCACATCACCTTGCGTGCCGAACTGGGACTGCTCACCGAGAGCGAGGACGCCGACCGCGCGCGCGAGGAACACGACCGCGATGCCATCCTCGCGATGGCCCGGAAACGGGGGCTGTGGTCGCCGGACATCCCGTTGACCGATCCGCGCACCGTCGATGCGCTCTACCAGCTCATCGCGGCGAGCCCGTCGGTGTTGCTCGGGGTGGCGCTCGTCGACGCGGTGGGCGAACGGCGCATCCAGAATCAGCCGGGAACCGACTCCGATCAATATCCCAACTGGTGTATCCCGCTGGCCGACGAGGACCGGCGCCCGGTGCTCATCGAGGACCTGCCGGCGAATGCGCGGTTCGCGGCGCTGGTCGCGGCGCTCGAGGCGGCCGGAGTCGGTGGGCGCCCAGAGTCCGACGACACCTTCGGCTGAACGCGATGAGCCGGCGCCGTCAGGCGGTATCCGCACTGCGGCGCAGGGCGAACACGATGAGGATCATCGCGAGCGCGCACAGGATGCCGACCCCGATGTTGAATGCGATGCCCGCGGTGACCAGGCCCCAGTGGGCCGCGGCGATCCCCTGCCCGATGATCGGGACCGACAACGCGACATAGGCGACCACGAAATAGGTGGAGGTCACCTCGGCGCGGCGGTCGTCAGGGCTGGCGGCCACCACTGCGGCCATCCCCTTGCTGAACGAAATGCCTTGGCCGACACCGGAAATCACGGCACCGATGATCAGCAGCGTGAGCGAGGCCGCGGCCAGCGACCACGCCAGCACCGCGACCCCGACGACGAGTATCGCGCATCCGGCGATCAGTGCGGTGCCGGTGGGTGCGCGGCGGCCGATGATCTGGATGGCCGCCGACGAGGCCAGCAGCAGTGCGACGAGGGCACCCGCAGCGGCATGATTGTCGATGCCGATCACCTTCGCCAGAAACGACGGAGCGATGCCGGTGAAGGTGCCCAGCACTGCGAACCCGGCGAACGCGGCGATCGCCGGGCCCGTGAAGACCGCCCGCACCTGCGGTGGCACCGACAGTCGTTGCAGGCTCAGCCGGGCGCCCGGGGTGATCGTGACCGGTTCGGCGATGAACCAGATGGCTGTGCCGACGAGGGCGAGGACGACGAGGTCGACCACGAAGACGGTGTGCAGCGGTGCCGGCGCGTACTCGGCGAGCAGGCCCGCCACCAGCGGGCCGAGCCCGAGTCCGCCCATGTTGGCGGCGGTGGCGATCGCCGGGGCCCGCGACTGCCACGAGCGGGGCGCGAGTTCGATCACCGCGGCCGTCGCGGTGCCGGTGTAGATACCCGCCGACAATCCGGAGACGACGCGGCCGGCGAGTAACTGGCCGAGCCCACCCGCGGTGACGAAGATGACCGCGCTCACCGCCGAGATCAACACGCCCGCGATCAGCAGCGGCCGTCGGCCCACGACATCGGACCAGCGTCCGCACAAGATCAGGGCGGCGATGACCCCGGCGGCGTACACGGCGAAGATCACCGTCGTCGTGGTCACCCCGAAATCCAGTTGCGAACCGTAGATCGAATACAGCGGCGTCGGGATGGTCGTCCCCATCATCACCACCGCAAAGGCGGCCACCGCCGCCCCCAGCGCGGGACCCGGGCGCAACGTCCGGCGCGCGGAGGCCGGACCGTCGGGGTGTCGGCCGGTGCCGCCGGGTGGTGTGTTGGTTGCCATGGCGTTTCTCAGCGTATCGCCGGCGGCGCGCGGTCGACTACTCTACGACCACATGGCGCCTGCTGATCCGCGAATCCTCGTCACCACCTCCCGGATGCCGTTCGCGGTGGACGAGATCCACAAGCTCGGCGAGACCGGCCGGTTCGTGGTGGCCACCGACACGTTCCGGGCCGCGCCGGGAAACCACTCGCGCGGTGCGAGCAAACACCGCATCGTGCCGGCCCCCGCGCAGGAGCCGCGGGCCTTCGTCGACACGATCGCGACGATCATCGACGAGGAGCAGATCAACTGGCTGCTCCCGATGTTCGAGGACGTCTTCTACCTCGCCCGGCACCGCGAACAACTGGCGGCCGACCGCGATATCGAGCTCTTCTTTCCCGACCTCGACACCTTGCGTCTGGTCCACGACAAGGTCAGTTTCACCCAGTTGTGCAAGCAACTCGATCTCCCGGTCGCCGAGACGATCACCGCCACCGACAAAGATGAGCTGCGCACCGCGCTCGGGCACTGGGATCACTGGTTCGCGCGCGCGGCCTTCGGCCGCGGCGGGCTCGACGTGGCGACCAACACCGGCCCGCTGGCCGGCGAGATCAGCCCCGAGGACATCGAGCCGACCGCCGAGAACCCATGGCTGGTGCAGGAGTTCCTCAAGGGCGTCGATCGATGCAGCTGGAGCGTCGTACACCACGGCGAGGTGGTGCTGCACTCCTGCTACGAGCATCCGCTGGCCATCGACAATCGCGGCGGGATGATCTTCCGTTCGGTCGACTCGCCGGAATCGCTGGAGACCGCGCAACGCATTGCGCGCGAACTGAATTGGCACGGTCAGCTCAGCTTCGACTACCTGATGACCGAAGACGGTGTCCACCACATGGTCGAGTGCAATCCCCGCCCGACCGCTGGTTGCACCGTGGCCACCGCCGAGGAATTGGACACCGCGCTCTTCGCGCCCGGCGAACTCGTCGTCGTCCCGGCCGGCCGCAAGAGGATGATCCGGGCGGCGGTGATCCGCGACGCCCTGATGCACCCGAGTCACGCGCGCGCCGACCGGGACGCCGCACGCGGCGCCTTGGGAGTGTACGAACAGCGCAAAGACCATCTGCCGCTGCTGTATTCGGCGTTGTCGCTGCAGCACGTGTGGGCCTACCGCAAACAGCTCGGGATCGATCGCGACAAGGGCGAGACGCTGGTGGCCACCCAGTTCTTCGACGTGCTCTACGACGGATCGCCGATTCCCTGAGCCGGTACTTCCCTGAGCCGGCAACTTCCCTGAGCCGGCAAATTCCCTGAGCGGCCGATGCTCAGGCGGCGCCGGAGTCGGTTTCGGCCTCCGGATATCCGGCGAGCATCAGGTCGGCGACCGCGGTCAGTGCCTGCGCCCACTGCGCCGTGTACTCGTCGGTCCATGCGGGCCCGGCGATCTCGGCCATCGTGGCGATCAGGGTCTGCGCCACCACCGGATACAGCGCCTCGCCGACACCGAGATCGGCGTGGCGGCGGCCGAGCGCGCCGAGTGTGGTGGTCAGCCATTCCGGATCGTCGAGGTGTTCGACCACGCTGATCACCGCCGTCCGCAGCATGGCGGCCTGGCCGCGGGTGCTGCGGCTGAACATCGGCTGGACCTCGGGATGGGCGGCGAAGAGCTTCTCGTAGAACAGTACGGTGAGTCCGTCGTCGGGCAGATCGACGAGGGCGAGGCTGGCGGTGAGGGTGTCTTTGTCCATGCCCACAGGGTGGGTGGCGCGGGTTTCGTCTGCGCAACCTGCGGAAAGCGCTCGGTAAAAGCAACCTCACAGCGGGCGGGGCCCCGTGTGAGGACTTTCTGCCCACGCGCTCGGACTGTGCGACAAACGCTAGAGTGATCTGCGTTACTGTGGAAGCGGGTAACAGATAGAGATGGGGGTCGCGGGCCCGGACGGCACAGCGACACTCGGGAGGAGCGGGTCATGTCATTGCATCATGAGGTCATCATCGTCGGCGCCGGATTCGGTGGGCTCGGCGCGGCCATCGAGTTCCGGCGGCTCGGAATCGACGACATCGCCATCCTCGAACGCGAGGACGACCTCGGCGGCACCTGGCATGTCAACCACTACCCAGGGCTGGCCGTCGACATCGCGTCGGTGACCTACTCGTACTCCTTCGAGCCGAATCCGTATTGGTCGCGCTTGTTCGCCCCGGGCCCCGAACTCAAGCGCTACGCCACCCACATCGCCGACAAGTACGACCTCAAGCGGCACATGGAATTCGGCACCGCGGCGGCCGGCGCAGAGTGGGACGATGGCCGGCAGCGCTGGACGGTCCGCACCGCCGACGGCACCGAACGCACGTGCCGGTATCTGGTGACCGCGACCGGCTTCCTCTCGCAACCCCATATCCCCGACTTCCCCGGAGTCGATACCTTCACCGGCAGCATCCTGCACACCGCGGCCTGGGACGATTCCGCCGATCTCACCGGCAAACGGGTGGCGATCATCGGGACCGGGGCGACCGCCGTCCAACTGATCCCCGAGGCGGCGCGCGTCGCGAAACACCTGACGGTGTTCCAGCGCACCCCGATCTGGGTGGTGCCCAAGGTCGACTTCGCCATCCCGAAGCCGGTGCAGCGCTTGTTCGCCCGGGTCCCCCTCGCGCAGCGGGCGGCCCGCCTGGTCAACACGTCCCTGCTCGAGATGCTGATGGTGTTCGGGGTGCTGCACTTCCGGCAGGCGCGGCTCGGCAACATGGCGGCGGCGATGCTCGCCAAGATGCATCTGCGCGCCCAGGTGCCCGACGCATCGTTGCGGCGGGCACTGACCCCGGACTACGACTTCGGCTGCAAGCGACCGACATTCTCCAACAGCTACTTTCCCGCGTTCGTCCGCGACAACGTGACGCTCGAGACCAGCGGCATCGGACATCTCGACACCGGTGCCATCGTCGCCGGCGACGGCCGCCGGACCGAGATCGACACCTTGATCCTCGCGACCGGATTCGACCTGTGGGACAGCAACTTTCCCGCTTTTCCGGTCGTCGGCCGGGACGGCGTCGAGTTGGGGCAGTGGTGGCGGACCGAGCGGTTCCAGGCATATCAGGGCATCACCGTCCCGCGCTTCCCGAACCTGTTGTCGCTCAACAGCCCGTACTCCTACAGCGGACTCTCGTACTTCACCACCATCGAGGGACAGATGACCCACATCGGCCGGCTCTTCGAGGAACTGAGACGACGCGGGGCGTCGACCTTCGAGGTGACCGAGCAGGCCAACGCCGACTTCCTCGGCGAGGTCACCGACAATCTCGCGTCGTCGGTGTTCTACCGGGGCAACTGTGCGAGCTCGCGCAGCTACTACTTCAACCACCAGGGCGAGGCCGCGTTGTTGCGGCCCAACTCCACGCTGACCACCCTGCGGAAAATGGGTAACTTTCCGCTCGACGCCTATGCGTATCGGAACGCGCCTACTGTGTGACCATGCGTGCATGGGCCGTGAACCGTCCCGGACCGATCGACACCGCGCCGTTGGCGTTGGTCGACAAACCGGTGCCCGAACCCGGGGCCGGAGAACTGCTGGTACGCATGCGTGCCTGCGGGGTGTGCCGCACCGATCTGCATGTCTGTGAAGGTGATCTGCCGGTCCACCGGCCAGGGGTGACGCCCGGCCACGAGGTGGTCGGCGAGATCGTCGGCCTCGGCGACGGCGTCGCCGGATTCGGTATCGGTGACCGGGTGGGCGTTGCCTGGCTGCACCACACCGACGGCACCTGCGCGTACTGTGCCCGCGGCGACGAAAATCTTTGCCCTGCATCGGTCTACACCGGGTGGGACGTCGATGGGGGCTACGCCGAATACACCACCGTGCCCGCCGATTTCGCCTATCCGCTACCGGCGGGGGTCGACGATGTGACCCTGGCCCCGCTGCTCTGTGCCGGCATCATCGGATACCGCGCGCTCAAGCGGGCCGCACTCCCGCCCGGCGGTCGACTGGGACTCTACGGCTTCGGCGGCAGCGCGCACCTCGCCGCGCAGGTGGCGATCGCACAGGGCGCCCGGGTGCATGTGATGACGCGCGGCGAACGGGCGCGTGAGCTGGCGCGCTCGCTCGGCGCGGTCTCGGCGGTCGGCGCCTGCGACGCCCCGCCCGAGCCGCTCGACGCCGCGATCACCTTTGCCCCGGTCGGCGAACTGGTACCGGTTGCGATGCGTGCCCTGGACCGGGGTGGTGTCCTGGCGATCGCCGGCATCCATCTCAGCGATATCCCGGTGCTGAACTATGAGCGAGAGCTGTTCTACGAGAAAGAAATTCGTTCGGTCACCGCCAACACCCGCGCCGACGGCCGCGAATTCCTGGAGCTGGTCGCCGAATACGGCATCACCGCCACCACGCACCGATACCCACTCGCCCGCGCCGATGTGGCCCTCGCCGACCTGAAGGCCGGGCGCTTCGACGGCGCCGCGGTGCTCGTGCCCGACGATTGAGTTCTCACCGAGCCTCGGGCACGCGGCCGGTGGGCCGGTCAGGCCGGGTTGAGCAGTTCTGGCGAATTGTTGACGACCCGATTGACCAGCGGCGACACCTCGCGGATCGCGATGGCGGCCGCGACGTCGGCGCTCGGCGGCGCGAACAGATCCGTCGGCGCCTGATGATCGGGATCGAGCCACGCATCCCAATTTCCGTACGGCATGATCAGCGGCATCCGATCATGGATGTCGCGCAGGTCGCCGACGGCGTCGGTGGTCAGGATCGAGCAGCTCAGCAGCGGTGACGCAGCAGGATCGGTACGGTCGCGCCACACCGACCACAGGCCCGCCATGAACACCCGGGTGCCGTCGGCCGGGGACATGAAGAACGGCACCTTGGTCGGCTTGCCGTTGGCGTCGGGCGGCCCTTTCTGCCACTCGTACCAGCCGTCCATCGGCACCAGGCAGCGGCGCGACTTCACCGACGACCGGAACGAACTCTTCTCGCCGGCCGTCTCGGCGCGGGCGTTGAACAGCAGCGGACCCTTGCCGATCTCTTTGGTCCAGGCCGGGACCAGACCCCACCGCATGGCGCGCACGCGCAGCCGCGGGTCGTCCTCGGGCTCGTCATGGTCGTGCCGCTTGACGACGGTCATCACCGTCGTGGTCGGTGCGACGTTGTAGTTCGGGCCGGGCACACCGGGCGCCTTCTGACCCGATCCGTCGGCGTTTGTCGGTGCGTCGAGCGGCACCTCGTTCACGGCATCGATCTCCGCGGCGAGTTTCGCCGGGTCGGTGGTCACCGCATAGCGTCCGCACATGACCTCATGTCTACCCGACGGGGCGTCCGGATCGGTGGTCGGACGACGGTGTCAGGCGGTCTTGTCCGCGCAGATGCCCGCGGTCACCGCGGAGGTGATCGCGATCAGGTCGGCCGGCGCCAACTCGACCTCCAGACCACGGCGCCCGGCGCTGCACAACACCCGCGGCCACCGCAGCACCGACTCGTCGATCACGGTGGGCAGCGCAGTGCGCTGACCGATGGGGGACACCCCGCCGAGTACATAGCCGGAACTGCGGGTGACCGCCTTCGCGTCGGCCAGCACCGCTCGGCCCGCGCCCAGGACGGCTGCTGCGGCCTTCAGCGACAACTTGTACGGAACGGGCAGCACGGCCACGGCCAGGCCTGAGGCTGCCCCGGTCAATTCGATGACCAGGGTCTTGAGGACCTGTTCGGGCGCCACACCGAGCCTGCCGCCGAGTAGGGCGACGGCCTCGGCGCCATATGCGGCGCTGCGCGGATCGTGGCGATACCGGTGGACCTCGTGGGTGATCGCCGCCGCGGTGAGCGTGGCGATGGCCGGTGTCGCGGACACACATACCTCCTCGGTGAGACCGGTGGGCCGACCGGTCGGAGAAAGCCTGGCAGGGGAGAACTGATGGCGGAACACAGCAGGCGTCGGACGGAACAATTGTCGCGCCGGCCCTGTTATCACCACAGGACCGGGCGGATATGACCGCATCATCGCAGGTGGATGCGGCGTGTAGCCCCAGTGACGATCTCGGGGTCTCCTTGGGAGACGACTCGAAGCAGCGGAAGGCAGGTGGGCAGATGAACTCGGAGATGCTGCTCGATCCCCCTCGAACACCGCCGGCCGGTGCCGGCTCGGTAGACTTGATCGACATCATCGGATCACCGGAATCGGTGTCCGCCGGCGTCATCACCGAAGGGATCGCAGTGACCGAACCCGATTCAGGCGCTCGCGAGAGTGCCCCGGCCGACTCCGCGCAGGACTTGTCGGGCAAGACTGCCGACAAACGGTCCGCGCGTACCGTCACCGGTTCGGCCGAGGGCCCCGGCTCCGCCGCTCCGCGCCGCGCCGACCCCGGCGAGAGCGCCGCCGACCTGACCGAGCGATTCGAGCGTGACGCGTTGCCGCTGCTCGATCAGATGTACGGTGCGGCGCTTCGGATGACGCGCAAACCGGCCGACGCCGAGGACCTGGTCCAGGAAACCTACGTCAAGGCCTTTTCCGCCTTCGCGTCGTTCCGGGAGGGCACCAATCTCAAGGCGTGGCTGTACCGGATCCTGACCAATACCTACATCAACGGCTACCGGAAGAAGCAACGGCAGCCGGCTCAGTACCCGACCGACGAGATCACCGACTGGCAGCTCGCGGCGACCGCCGAGCACTCGTCGACGGGTCTGCGGTCGGCCGAGATCGAGGCGCTCGACGCGCTGCCCGACGACGAGATCAAGGCAGCCCTGCAAGCGCTGCCCGAGGATTTTCGGATGGCGGTCTACTACGCCGACGTCGAGGGGCTGCCGTACAAGGAGATAGCCCAGATCATGGACACCCCGATCGGCACCGTGATGTCGCGTCTGCACCGAGGTCGACGGCAACTGCGCGAACTGCTCGCCGACGTCGCCCGTGAGCGGGGCTTCAACCGTTCGGTCAGCACGACCACGAGCGAGGTGGCCCGATGAGCGAAGCCCACGTACCCACCGACGACGACCCGGAATTCAGCTCGCTCGATTGCTCGGCAGTCATCGCCGACGTCTGGCTGCTGCTGGACCACGAATGCGACCCGGACGCGCGCGCACGGCTTCAGGGGCACCTCGACAACTGCCCGTCATGCTTGGCGCACTATGGCATCGAGCGTGACCTCAAAGCGCTGATCAACCGCAAATGCGGGGGCGAGCACGCGCCCGCCGGACTCCGCGACCGGCTGCGGGTGGAGATCCGCAAGACCGTCATCGTGCAGGAGACGCGCTACACCTCCGGAGACTGACACACCCAGTAGATTGAGAAAAGACGCAGGTCATCGGCCTACGACAACGCCCGGGCGGAACCGGTCCCATCGGACCGGGCTCACCGCACCGGGCGTTTGTCGTTCATACGCCGAGAACTGAGCTCAGGCGTTGGGTCGCTTGCCGTGATTGGCTGCGCTCTTCTTCCGAGCACGCTTCTTGCGTCCGCGCTTACCCATGGCGGGCCTCCTTCATCGAGTTGTGCCCCCAGATTGTCCCACGAGCAGTGCAGTGTCCGGGAATCGGTGCGTGACTGCCCCTGCCGAGGGGCGGATGCGGCCGTCGTCGGCGCGCGCGGGGTGGACCAGATCCAGGGTGGGCTAGATTCAGGGGCATGGCTGAAGACGTCGTGGCAGAGATCGTGGCGAGCGTGCTGGAGGTGCGGACCGGGTCGGGCCGGCACGTCGAGGTCGGCGACACACTGGTGCTGCTGGAGTCGATGAAGATGGAGATCCCGGTGCTCGCCGAGGAACCCGGCACCATCGCCGAGATGAAGGTCCACGTCGGGGACGTGATCCAGGCCGGCGACATCATCGCCGTCTACGAGTGATCGCCTGAGGCGAGGCGAGATCCCACCGCCATGTCCACCCTGGCCGATCTGCTGGCCGAGCACACAACGCTGCGCGAGCGTGCCGCGGCGCATCTGCAACGGCTGGTGGCCGAATGGCAATTGCTGGCCGACCTGTCCTTCGCCGATTTCGTCCTGTCGGTGCGTACCGAGGCCGGTGACATCGTCAACGTTGCCCAATGCCGGCCCAACACGGCGTCGACGGTGCTGCCCGACGACGAGGTCGGACGCGTCGTCGACCCGGCCGTGCACCCGCAGGTCTTCGGCGCCTTCGCCGAGGGCCGCATCCTTCGCGACGAGGACCCCGTCTGGCTGGGCGCGACGGCCATCCGGCGTGAGACGGTGCCGGTGCGGTTCATCGACTCCACCGGCGGCGTCGCGGTGGTGGGCGTGCTCACGCGCGCGGTCGACCTGACCCATCCGCGGCTGCCGTCCCCACTGGAACTCGCCTATCAGAATTCGGCCGGCGACCTCTGCCAGATGGTCTCCGACGGCACGTTCCCGCAGCAGGAGGGCAATCCGCGGGGGCTCTCGACGCCGCGCGCCGGGGATGGTTTCGTGCGCATCGACGACCGTGGGGTGGTCGTCTACGCGAGCCCCAACGCGTTGTCGGCGTTCCACCGCATGGGCTGGAGCGCCGAACTCGGCGGAACGCGCCTCTCGGAGGTGACCGCGGCCCTGCTGACCGATCCGTTCGAGTCGCAAGACGCGGCTTTGCTGATCGACGCCGCATGCGGGGTGAGTGATCCGCCGACCGGGCCCTACCGCGATGTCGGGATGCGGATGGAGGCGAACGCCCGCCGCGCCACCGTGCTCATCCGTGCCGTGCCGTTGGCCCCACGCGGAGCCAGCACCGGTGCAGTGGTCCTGATCCGTGACGTCACCGAGGTCAAACGTCGTGACCTCGCGCTCATCAGCAAGGACGCGACGATCCGAGAGATCCACCATCGGGTCAAGAACAATCTGCAGTCGGTGTCGGCGCTGTTGCGACTGCAGGCGCGGCGCACCTCCAACGATGAGGCACGCACCGCGCTCACCGAGGCGGTGGGGCGGGTGGCGTCGATCGCGCTTGTGCACGAATTGCTCTCCGGCAGTGTGGATGAGGAGGTCGACCTCGACGAGGCCGTCGATCGACTGGTGCCCACCCTCGTCGACGTCGCCTCCGGTGACCGGCCGGTGTGGGTGCGCCGCCGCGACCGCCTAGGCGTTCTGGCCGCCGACCTCGCGATGCCGTTGGTGATGGTCCTCACCGAGCTGATCCAGAACGCGATCGAGCATGGCTTCGTTGCCGCGCGCACCGACGCGCGAATCGACATCCACGCCGACCGTGACGTGCGCCGCCTACGGATATCGGTGCGCGACAACGGTTCAGGGCTGCCCGACGGCTTCGACATGACCTCGTCGGAACGGCTCGGCCTGCGTATCGTGGCGACGCTGGTGTCGATCGAGCTCGGCGGTGAGGTGAGTGCGATGCACAACCCGGATGGTCCCGGCGCCGAGTTCGTCGTGGTGATCCCGCTGCATCGGGAAGCCACGCGCTGACCCTCTGGTGCAGTTGAATCCGGCCGTGCAGGCAGATGTGGGGTGGCCGGTCGGCGCAACAAAAAACCCGGCCATGGCCGGGTCTCTTGTGCGGCCGCCGGAGGCGGCCGGTGTTCGTCGCTCGCTCAGACGCCGCTGCGGGTGCGGGTGCGGGCGGTGCGACGCTTGAGTGCGCGTCGTTCGTCTTCGCTCATGCCGCCCCAGACGCCGGCGTCCTGGCCCGATTCGAGGGCCCACGCCAGGCAGTCGGCGGTGACCGGGCACCGTGCGCAGACGAGCTTCGCATCGGCAACCTGTGCGATGGCCGGACCGCTGGTTCCCACCGGGAAGAACAGCTCCGGGTCCTCGTCGCGACAGATGGCCTTGTGACGCCAGTCCATTCCTTCTCCTTAAGGTGCTCCGCGCACCACTCGACAACCGTTGGTTGGTTTGTATTGGCTGTAACCGATAATTCACGCGAAGACACCGATTGTTTCCGCGCTGTTGCTTGTGAATACTTTCACGAATCCAGGCGAAGTCAATGGTCTTGCGTTAACACGTGGGCAATATCACTGTCGTCGCACTATCACTTCACGTGTCCGGTCCCCGCGGGGGGCCGGTGTGTCAGCTCCAACTCCGGTGAACTATCCTACGCCGAGTCGGGCCGAGCCGTCACGCGTTTTTGCAGGTCGGGCTCGTGGCAATCGTCTGATCGATCACAGTGCGTGTGAGCAAGCGCACGCGGCATGGCTGGTCACACGCACCCCGCGGGGCGGTCGCGAACGGATGTCAAGCGCTCGGGTCGGGCTGAGATCAGCGGTTGACAGTCGGCTCACCGGCCGGGGCGACGACGTCGAGGACATCGGAACGATGGTCGAACCGGATGTCGGTGAAGGCGCCGATGTAGTCGCCGTCCATCTGCACGTCGAGTGCCTCCGGAGCCGCGAAGGCCACCCACGCCACGTCGTCGTCGCGAAACAGGTGGCGGGCCTTCGGGGTGCGCCCGGCGACCAGTCGCGTGGCCAACGGGAGATTGCGCAGCACCCCGGTCGACGTCGCGGCGAAGACGCCCAGGCGCGTCCCGAACCCGGTCGCGGGATTGATCCGGATCTCCCGCCGCCCGAGGTAGGTCCACGGGCTGGTGTTGCTGATGAAGGCGAACCGCGTGTCCTCGACCGGGTCGTGGCCGGCCGCGGTCACCGTGAAAGTCTTTGTGTCGCGGGCATTTCGAAGGAAACTCGCGATCGTCGTCCGTAGGTAGCGGGCGGGCGTCGCGGCTTTGCCCGCGTGGCGCTTGTCCTCCATGGCGTGAACGATGATGGCGTCGATGCCCATGCCCGCGTTGAACAGGAACCACCGATCCGCGGAGTGCCCCAACCCGACCCGGCGGTGGCTGCCGTGGTCGAGGAGATCGATGATCTGCCGCGTCGCCTGCAGTGGATCGGGATCGATGCCGAGCGTGCGGGCGAACACGTTGGCGCTGCCACCGGGGATCACCGCGAGAGCGGGTAGCCGGGTGGGCGCACTCCGCCACGGAGGGCCGAGCAGACCGTTCACGGTCTCGTTGACCGATCCGTCGCCGCCGTGGACGATCACCGCGTCGTAGTTGTCTGCGACGGCTCGTGCGCCGAGTTCACCGGCGTGGCCGCGATGGGTGGTGTGTTCGACGTCGACGGGGAAGTGTGCGCTCAGCGTGTTGACGAGGGCATCGCGGCCTGCGGGGCTGGTCGCGGTGGCGAACGGGTTGACGATGAGCATGACGCGCACGACATCCGAGGATATGGGGTCATGGCGGACCGCCGCCGCCCGGGCGGGCGTGTGGCCATCCGGGCGGGCCGACCTACCCTGGACGGGTGAGCACACGCAGTGGACAGGGGGACCGGCCGCGCGGTCGCGGAACCGGCGGCGATGAGCGGCGCGCGAGCGCCGCCGATCGGGCGCCGACCCCGATCCGGGTGGCCGGTGCCCTGACGGCCGCCGAGGGCGTGGCTGCGCTCGTCGTGGCGGTGATCCTGGTCGTCCGGGGACTCACCGACGACCGGCACGATGCGTTCAACGGCCTGGGGACCGCACTGTGGCTGGCGATCATCTTCGGTGGTGTGCTGGCCGGCGGGCTGGCCTTGATCTTCGGACGACGCTGGGGCCGGGCGATCTCGGTGGTGGCCCAGATATTGCTGTTACCGGTCGCCTATTACCTGTTCACCAGCCACCAGGCGGTGTTCGCGGTGCCGCTGGCCATCCTGGCCCTGGTGACCCTCGGATTTCTCTTCGCCCCGCCGTCGCTGCGCTGGCTGGCCGGTGACCTGGAACTCGACGGTGTGGATCCCGACGGTGTGGATCGCGGCGGCAACGCGAGTGGCCGCGACACGAAGGGTCAGGGCGCAAAGGGGCAGGGCACGAAGGGGCAGTGCGCAAAGGGGCAGGGGCAGGGCCCGAAAGGGCCGGGCTCGAAGCGGAACAAGCGTCGCGACGCGAGGTAACCCGGACGTCATCGTCGCCCGCATTGTGGTCGGCAGCACAGAATTCACCGACCCGAACCACTACAGTGAACGCCATGACGCGCATGCTCGCGGTTGCGAACCAAAAGGGTGGGGTTGCCAAGACCACGACCGTCGCGTCGCTGGGGGCCGCGTTGGCCGACCTCGGTGTGTCGGTGCTCGTCGTCGATCTGGATCCGCAAGGGTGTCTTACCTTTTCCCTCGGACATGACCCGGATCAGTTGCAGTCGTCGGTACACGACGTGTTGCTCGGTGATGCGGAGATCGCCGATGTGCTGGTCGAGACCGACGACAAGATCACGCTCCTGCCGGCGACGATCGACCTGGCCGGCGCCGAGGCCCTGCTGCTGATGCGGCCCGGCCGCGAGTACGCCTTGAAGCGTGCGCTGGCCGAGGTTGCCGAAGACTTCGACGTGATTCTCATCGACTGTCCGCCATCGCTGGGTGTGCTCACGCTCAACGGACTCACGGCCGCCGACGAGGTGATCGTGCCCCTGCAGTGCGAGACGCTCGCCCATCGTGGTGTCGGACAACTCCTGCGGACCGTCACGGAGATCCAGCAGATCACCAACCCGAATCTGACGATGCTCGGTGCGGTCGCCACGCTCTATGACGCCCGGACCACCCACAGCCGGGACGTGCTCGCCGACATCTCCGATCGTTACGGTCTGCCCGTGCTCGATCCGGCGATACCGCGCACGGTGCGCTTCGCCGAGGCGTCGGCGTCCGGCGCGTCGGTGATGCGGGGCCGAAAGAACAAGGGCGCCACCGCCTACCGCGAACTTGCCGAGAATCTTTGGAAGTACTGGGACAGCGGCGAGGACGTGCACACCGCAGATCTGAGCTGAAGCTCTGCGTATTCGTTTGTGCGCTGCCTGCTGAGCCGAGCCGGCGTCAGCCCCTCGGTCCGTACACCTCGATGAGCGGGCCGCGTTGTTCGACGACCAGATCGCCGAGGACCCGCAGACCGACGGTGCCACCGGTGTAGCCGCGGCGATCGAGCTTGACGGTGCGGATGTCGGCGCCGGTTGCCGGATCGCGGACACTGATTCCCGACGGACTCGGCAGCAGCAACTGCCCGCCCATCACCGCGCCGGGCCCGAGCGCCGCCGGGATCTGATATCGCGGCCGCAGCGATTGTGCGTCGAGTACCACCGTCGCCTGGCCGGTGAAGTAGGTGACGAGTCCATCGGAGAAGGTCGCGACGCTGTCGGCGGGAGGCTGCGCCGATCCCTTCACCTCGCTCGAAGCTCCGGGGGCGCCGTCGGCGTTGAACAGCCGGATCGACGGTGGCTGCGATGCCGCCGCGTTGGTGCCGCCGTCGTAGACCGCGATTCCCGAGGTGCTCATCGCGACCAGTCGGGGTGGATCGTCGGACGCGCGTTCGGTGATCAGCGTCGACCCGTATTGGGTGACCTGGTCGTTGCTGTCGAGAAGTGCGCCGAGCACGGTCAGCCGATACCCGGGGTCGCCGGCACATCGTTCGATCACCGCGACCCGGTCTCCGGCGAGGGTCGATGAATACAGATGGCAGTCGGTACGCCCCGGCTGCACCCCTGGTTTCACCGGCGCGCTGACCCGCCCGTATTCGATGCCCCGCACCAGGTTGGATCCCCAGGTCTCGAGGCGTCCGGGTCCCTGGGCGAGGACATAACCGGAGCCGGCGAACAGGCGCAACGTGTCGTCGGCGTCGCTCGTGCGCGCCGCCTTGCGTGCGCCGGTGGAGCCGTCGAGTGCGGTGACCTCCGAGCAGCCACGCGAGTTGCGATACACCGCCAGAACCTCGTCGACGCTGCTCGGCCACGCCGCTGCCGCACTGCACAGCGATTGACTGCGGTCATAACTCCACAGGGGACGACCGCTCGTCGGATCGTGACCGGTGACGGTTGTTCGGTCAGCCGTCACGATCACCGCACGGGCGAGCGCGGGTTGGTCGGTCGCCGCCGACCGAGCCGACCAGCGCGAGGCGAACGCGGCGGGCACGGTCGTGGCGGGCACGACCTCCGCCGGAGCGGTCGTCGCCGTGACGCTGTGGGCGTGGCGGGCCGGACTGATCCACCAGACGACCGCACCCGCCACGACGAGGACCACGACGATACCGAGACTGACCAGGAGATCGGCGCGGGTGCGTCGTTCTGGCCGAATCCGTCGCGCAGACGGCGTGCGGGGTGGGGTCGACGTGCTGATCGGAGGCTCCAGGTTGTCGTGCGGGTCCGCGTCGGCAGGCTCGCCTGACCCTACTCGGAGGCCGCCGCGGCCGGGGCTCCCGAAGTGGCCGAGTCCGCCGATGGCTGCTCGGCTGCGCCGTCCTGTCCGCCACGTCGCCGCGAGCCGCCGCGACGGCGACGCCGCTTACGCGGGGCGTCGGCGGCATCCGATGCCGGATCGGCGCCGGCCGAACCCGGGGCGTCACCGGCCGAACCCGCTGCGGATGCGGCGTCGGATGACGTGGCGGGCTCCGCGGTCTTGCCGGTGTCGTTCGTGGCGCCGCCACCGGTCGTGGGGCTGCCGCCGCGGGTGCGGCGGCGCGACCGCGAACCGGCAGCGGGCCGTTCCCGGCGTTCGCGCCGTTCGCGGCGCTCTCCGTCGGCCTCGGCAGGTGCGCGCCGCGGTGCGGCGATGCGGCCGGTCGCCGACTCGGGGATGCCGAGCTCGGCGCGCAGGTGCTCAGAGGTCGAGTAGGTCTCGACCGGCTCGGGCTGGCCGAGTTGCAGTGCCGCGTTGATCAATTCCCAACGATGCAGTTCGTCCCAATCGACCAGGGTCACGGCGATACCGGTGCGCCCGGCGCGGCCGGTACGTCCGATGCGGTGTACGTAGGTCTTGTCGTCGTCGGGGGACTGGTAGTTGATCACATGTGTGACGTCGTCGATGTCGATGCCGCGTGCGGCCACATCGGTGGCGACGAGCACGTCGATCTCGCCGGTTCGGAACTTCTTGAGGGCCTTCTCGCGCGCGACCTGCCCGAGGTCGCCGTGTACGGCGCCCACCGAGAAGCCGCGCTCGGCGAGGTCATCGGCGACCTTCTGTGCGGTGCGTTTGGTGCGGGTGAAGATCATCGTCGCGCCGCGGCCCTCGGCCTGCAGGATGCGGGCCACGAGTTCGGCCTTGTCGAGCGCATGCGCCCGGTAGACGTACTGGGTGGTGCGCTCGTGAATGGCCGAGTCGTTGGCATGCTCGGCCCGGATGTGGGTGGGCTGCTGCAGGAAGGTGCGGGCCAGGGTGACGATCGGCCCGGGCATCGTCGCCGAGAACAGCATTGTCTGCTTCTGCTCGGGCAGTGCGGCCATGATGCGTTCGATGTCGGGCAGGAAGCCCAGATCGAGCATCTCGTCGGCCTCGTCGAGGACCAGTACGGCCACCTTGCCGAGGATCAGGTGACCCTGTTTTGCCAGATCCAGCAACCGTCCCGGAGTGCCGACCACGACGTCGACCCCGGCCTGCAGATCGGCGATCTGCGACTCATAGGGGCGCCCGCCATAGATGGAGGTGATCTTCAGCGGCCGTCGGCGCGACCCCGTCGGTGTGCCGTCGGCGTCCTCGCCCTCGGGCAGGGTGACGACGACTTTCTTTGCGGCGACCTTGAGATCGCCGGTCACCTGCACGCACAACTCTCGTGTCGGCACGATCACCAACGCGCGGGGGGTGTTGTCGAGCGGGCGGATCCCCGACTGTTCGGGGTGGATGAGCCGGTGCAGCAGCGGGACACCGAAGCCGAGTGTCTTGCCCATCCCGGTGCGCGCCTGCCCGATGAGGTCGTCGCCGGCGAGCGCCAGCGGCATCGTCAGTTCCTGGATCGCGAAGGTATGGGTCTTGCCGTCGTCGGCGAGCGACGAGACGATCGCCTCGTCGACGCCGAGATCGGCGAAGGAGGGGGAGTCATGGGCGTCGTCGACGATGGTCGTATGTATGCCGGGTTCGGTCATGTTGTTACTCGTGTGCCTTTCGTATGTCGCTCGAGCGCGCACGAAAGGCTCCACTGATTCGTCGAGTGTCGGGTTCTCCGGATCTCGGATCTCCCGGTGTCTCGCGTTCGCCGCGCGACCGTCGCGATCGCGTCGGGCGACAGGGTGGGCTCGCAAGTGCGCGCACAATGTCTGGTGGTCTGCGAGCGTTCTCCGGCTGCCCGGGCGATGCGCTCCGCCGTCGACGTGTGGGCGCCGACAGGCTGCCCGCACGCGATCGGCCGATCGACGTTCGCCGACTACACCGTCCGCAAGTGTACGTGGTGGCCGAAGCCGACCGATACGCGCGACCGTTACCATCGGGGCATGTCGTCGTCGACCGCCTCGCCCGAACCCGTACCGGCCATCTCGGGCGACCTGTCGGAGCGGGATGGGTCGGCCCGCCTCGACGAGGAGCAGGATGCGGCCGTCGGCAAGCTGTTCGCGGTTCTCCTCGCCGGCGAGTACGCCGCGTTCTACCGGCTGATCGACGAATCCTCGATGGCGCCCGACACGGTCAGCGGCATCGCGATCGCCCGGATGGCGGCGTCGGAGATCGCGCATTTCGAACTACTCGCCGAACAGGTGGTGCAGCGCGGGCTCGACCCGGCGGAATCGGTGGAGCGCTACCGCCCGGTCTTCGACCGATATCACCTCGCCACGACCCCGCAGACGTGGCTCGAGGCGCTGGTCAAGGCATACGTCGGCGATGGGCTGGCCGCCGACTTCTACCTCGAGCTGTCGGAGTTCATGCCGTCGGCTGCGCAGCGGGTGGTCGCCGGGGTGATGGCCGAGACCGGCAATTCGCGGTTCGCGCGCGAGCAGGTCAGGGCCGCGCTCGCCGCCGACCCGGCGTTGCGCTCGCCGTTGACCCTGTGGGGCCGCCGCTTGCTCGGCGAAGCCGTCACGCATGCGCAATGGGTCCTCGCGGCCGAGGAGGACGTGACCGACCTGCTGTTCTCGGGTACGACATCGCTGAACGGGGTCGCCGACTTCTTCGAGTCGATCACCGCCCGGCACGCGCAGCGGATGGCCGACATGGGGTTGGGCTGATCGCGTCGGGCAGATCGTCGGGCCGGCTTGCGCTGTGAGCGGAGCCGCTGCCCGTGGCCGGTTCCGCTGGACTAGCCTGGTGCGGCAGGCAACAGCCGCATCGTGATGTCGGCGTTGCACGTTCAACGTGACAGTTTCTCCAGAGAAGGGTGGCCATGACCATTGAAGTGAAGATCGGTATCACCGACAGCCCTCGTGAACTGTCGATCCAGACGCCCCTCGACAGCGACAAGGCGCTGGCCACCGTGGAGGCCGTACTGAGCGGCAAGGAGCAACTGCTCACGCTCACCGACGAGCGTGGGGCCCGCTACCTCGTGCCGGTCGCCAAGATCGCCTACGTCGAGGTGGGGGCCTCGGAAAACCGTCGCGTCGGATTCGGTTCCTGAATCTGAATCTGCCCGACCCCAGCGCACCGGTGCCATCGGGCCCGGTGCGTTGTCGTGTCCGGCGGGAGACTACTCGGACGGGGTCGTCGTCTGCGCGGCTTGCGCCGCCGCTGCTTCCTCGGCCAGGCGCGCCTGCGCGTCGAGTTCGGCCTGTCGCGGCACATGGGAGAGACCGCCCCACAGAAGTGCGACGGTCGTGTCGATGGCGGTCTGTTTGTCGATGGGCCGCCGTGCCTCGAGCCAGTAGCGGGCGTTGACCTGGCTGGCGCCCACCAACCCCGCGGCCAGCATGCGCGAGCGATACGGATCGAGTCCCGAATCCTGCATGACCAGGCCGTAGACGGCGTCGACACATGCCTCGGTGGCGCCCTCGGTACGTCGGATGACCGCCGGATCCATCACATCGGAGGCAAAGATCAGCCGGTATCCGGAGTTGTCGGAATCGATGAAGTCGAAGAACGCCTGGACCGCGGCCTGGACGCGTTGCCGGTTGTCGGTGGTCGTGAGCAGCGCATTGTTGACATCGACGACCAGTTTTTCCGCGTGGGAATCGACGACCGCGATGTAGAGGTCGAGTTTGGACGGAAAGTGCTGGTACAGGACCGGCTTGCTCACCCCCGCGTGGATGGCGATCTCGTCCATCCCGGCCGAGTGGTAGCCGCGTTCGACGAAGATCTCGCTGGCGGCCTCGAGTAACTGCAAGCGCCGTGCACTCCGGGGAAGCCGGGTTCCGTTGCGTCCGGCGGAGACGTTTGCGGCCGTGGGCATGGTTAGAGGGTACTCGGGTGCGGTGGCCGCAAACCCTGCGGTTCGTCGAAGTGAATACCCGGCCTTACGTGAGGACCAGTGATGTCGGACATGGTAACGGCGCGTTCTATGAGAAGGTGTGAACCGTGAGCCGCACAGATGATGCGTCGGGGACGCCGAGTGCGCCGAGCGGTGCCGGACGATACCGGGGGCGCGATGGCGAGACGGGTACGGCGCGTACGGCCGGCACCGGCGGCGCTGCGTCGTCGACCGGATCGGCCGGGCGCAGCGGGAGCACCACGACCCGTCGACGGCCACTGCCCGATCAGCCGCTGCGGGCGCGCTGGGACCCGACCGACGACAACGGCAGGCAGCGGTCCGATCGTGACGCGGCGGCGCCGCGGAAGAAGCAGAGCGCGCTCGGACGATTTGTGACCACCTACGGCTGGCGTGCGTACGCGATCCCGGTCCTGGTGGTGCTGACCATCGTGCTGCTCGTGTACACGGTGCGTGACGGGGGAACCGAGAACACCGGCGCCCCGATCACGCCGAGTCCGTCGTCGCGCAATGTCGGGGTGACCAAGGAGACCCGGCCGATCGGCGCGCCCACCGGTGACATCCAGGCGGCGCAACTGACCGAGGCCGCGCTGCCCGGCGGCGGCGGTTTCACGACCGCGGGGCGCAAGACCTACCACGTCGTTGCGGGCACCACACCGCGAGTCGGTGGCGGCGGGCAGGTCTACACCTACACCGTCGAGGCCGAGAACGGGCTGGTCCCTTCCGAGTACGGGAGTGATCAGGCCTTCGCGAAGATGGTCGACGCCACGCTGGCCAACCGGAAGAGCTGGATCGGCGACGGCAAGGTCTCGTTCCAGCGGATCGATCGGGGCGAACCGAACCTGCGGATATCACTCACCTCGACCGACACCACCCGCGAATTGTGCGGCTACCAGATCAGACTCGAGACGTCGTGCTTCTACCCGCCCGACGAGCGGGTCATCCTCAACGAGGCCCGGTGGGTACGCGGGGCGCTGTCCTATCAGGGCGACGACGTCTCCTACCGGCAGTACCTGGTCAACCACGAGGTCGGCCATGGCATCGGCTACGAGCACCACGAGCCGTGTCCGGCCAATGGGGCACCCGCCCCGATCATGATGCAGCAGTCGTTCGGCGTCTCGAATTCCCAGATCATGGCCCTCGACCCGGACGTCCGCGCCAACCCGTCGCTGGTCTGCAAACCCAACCCGTGGCCCTTCCCCGATCGCACGAGCAGCAGCTGACCCTTGCCGCCGTCGCGGCTGGGCGGTGGCCGCACGGCCGGCGTGGCGCCGGGGAATGCCGGTATGCGCGGGGTCGTTGTTCCCCACAGTTTCTTCAACTCCGATGCACAATCCGGGAGGCCCATCGTGTCGTCCTTGCCACCGCTGGTCGAGCCGGCAGCCGAACTGTCCAATGACGAGGTCGCGCGCTACAGCAGGCACCTGATCATCCCCGACGTCGGGATGGACGGTCAGAAGCGGCTCAAGAACGCGAAGGTCCTGGTGATCGGGGCCGGCGGCCTCGGTTCGCCGACGCTGCTGTATCTCGCGGCGGCCGGCGTCGGCACCATCGGCATCGTCGAATTCGACGTCGTCGACGAGTCGAATCTGCAACGGCAGATCATCCACGGACTCTCGGACGTGGGCCGCCCCAAGGCAGAGAGCGCGCGGGATTCGATCCTCGAGATCAACCCGTTCGTGACCGTCGACATCCATGACCGGCGCCTGGAACCCGAGGACGCGATCGACCTGTTCTCCGGATACGACCTGATCCTCGACGGTACCGACAACTTCGCCACCCGCTACCTGGTCAACGATGCCGCCGTGCTGGCCCACAAGCCGTACGTGTGGGGATCGATCTACCGGTTCGAGGGCCAGGCATCGGTGTTCTGGGAGGATGCCCCCGACGGGCGCGGCATCAACTATCGCGACCTCTACCCGCAGGCTCCGCCGCCGGGCATGGTGCCCTCGTGCGCCGAGGGTGGTGTGCTCGGCATCCTGTGCGCCTCCATCGGCGCGATCATGGGTACCGAGGCGATCAAACTCATCTGCGGTATCGGGGAGCCCCTGCTGGGTCGCCTCATGGTCTACGACGCCCTCGACATGACTTACCGCACCATCAAGATCCGCAAGGACCCCGAAGGTGAGAAGATCACCGGTCTCATCGACTACGAAGAGTTCTGCGGGGTCGTCTCCGACGAGGCCGCGCAGGCCGCCGCCGGATCCACATTGACCGCCGCGGAGCTCAAGGCGAAGATCGATGCCGGCGAGAAACTCGCACTCGTCGACGTCCGGGAACCGGTCGAGTGGGACATCGTGCACATCGACGGGGCCACCCTTGTCCCCAAGGACCGGATACTCTCCGGTGCCGCCCTCGCAGAGATTCCGCAGGACCGGCCGACCGTCCTCTATTGCAAGACCGGGATCCGCTCGGCCGAGGCACTCGCGGCGCTCAAGCGCGCCGGCTTCGCCGACGCCAAGCATCTGCAGGGCGGTATCACCGCCTGGGCCAATCAGGTCGACAAGGAACTCCCGGTCTACTGATACCGGCGGCCACTGATACCGGCGGCCACTGATACCGGCGGCCACCGACACCGGCGGTCGGCCGGCGCCGGTGTCGCTGCGGGATGCCGGGCGACGACCTCGGTATTCTCTGCAATGTGAACACCGTAGAGCCACCCGAGCACGTGCTCAACACGTTCGGGCTGACCGCCCATCCGCCCATCGCGATGGGCGATACCTGGGCCGGTGGCTGGCGCGTGGGCGAGGTGGTGCTCTCCATGGTCCCCGACCACGCGCGTGCGGCGTGGTCGGCATCGGTACGTGAGAACCTCTACATCGACGGCCTGCGGATCGCGCGGCCGTTCCGCGCCACCGACGGCCGATATGTGGTGTCGGGCTGGCGCGCGGACACCTACATCGCAGGTGTCCCCGAACCCCGTCATGACGAGGTGGTGTCGGTGGCCGAGCGACTGCACGAGGCCACCGCCGACCTGCCGCGTCCGAGGTTCCTCCTGCAGCAGCCCGCCCCGCCGCACACCGACGTCGACGTCTTCGCTGCCGCCGACCGCGCGGCCTGGGAGGACACCCCGATGCGCGCAGCCCGTGCGGCCGGGATGGCCGAGCCGAGCGCGCCGGACGGGCAGGAGAGTGTCGAGATACTGAAAACCCTTGCGCGCCTACGCAAAGACGTGGATCTGAAAAGCCAGATCGTGCACGGCGATCTATTCGGAACGGTGCTCTTCGCCGGCGCGGCCGCGCCCGGGATCACCGACATCGTGCCGTATTGGCGCCCCGCATCCTGGGCGTCGGCCGTCGTCGTGGTGGACTCGCTGGCCTGGGGCGGCGCCGACGACGATCTCGTCCGGCGCTGGTCGGATGAACCGGAGTGGCCACAGATGATGCTGCGCGCCACCATCTTCCGGCTCGCGGTGCACGCGCTGCACCCACGCTCCACGGCCGGCGCGCTGCCCGGTCTCAAACGCGTCGTCGACATCGTTCGGCTGATGGTATAAAACCGCAGATGGCACCGGTTGGTGCCGTCTGCTCCCGATCTCGGGCTCTCACACGCTTCGGGCGCCGATGTGAGAACAACGTGACGTCGCGGTCACCGAGGTGAAAATCGGCGCAACACGCACTTCGTACTTTTGGTTCCAACGACCGACGCCGTCGTCGGTGGTCAAGGCATTTCAGCCCGCTTCGACCCGATGGGACCAACACGAATGGCATTCTCGACACTTGTGCACGACCTGCGCAGAGACCACAAGATCACCGATTGGGATCCCGAGGATCGGCAGGCGTGGGACGGCGGAAATTCTGTCATCGCCCGCCGTAACCTCCTCTGGTCGGTGATCTGCGAACACATCGGCTTCTCCATCTGGTCGCTGTTCTCGGTGATGGCCCTGTTCATGGGTCCCGAGTACGGCATCAACGCCGACCAGAAATTCGTCATCGCGGCCACCGCCACCTTCGTCGGCGCCTGTCTGCGCGTGCCCTACACCCAGGCCACCGCGCGTTTCGGCGGCCGGAACTGGGCGATCTTCTCCGCGGTGGTCCTGCTCATCCCCACCGGTCTGACGATGATGCTGATGATGAACCCCGGCGAATTCGGCTACGGTTGGTTCCTCGCGGTCGCCGCGCTCACCGGTTTCGGTGGCGGCAACTTCGCGTCGTCGATGACCAACATCAACGCCTTCTATCCGCAACGGCTCAAGGGCTGGGCGCTCGGACTCAACGCAGGTGGCGGCAACATCGGTGTCCCCGTCATCCAGCTCCTGGGCCTCCTGGTCATCTGGCTGGCCAGTGACAGTCCCGAGATCCTCTGCGCCATCTACCTTGTGGCACTGGCGGTTGCGGGCATCGGCGCGGCCATCTACATGGACAATCTCGATCACCAGACCGCCAGTGGCCGCGCAATGATCGACTGCCTCAAGCACTACGACAGCTGGCTGATCTCGATCCTCTACGTCGGCACCTTCGGCTCGTTCATCGGCTTCTCCTTCGCGTTCAGCCAGGTGCTCAGCCTGAGTTTCCAGTCCTCGGGTGAAACCGCCTCGGCGGCAGCGCTTTCGGCCGCCCAGATCGCCTGGATCGGTCCGCTGCTCGGCTCGCTGTTCCGGCCCATCGGCGGCAAGCTCGCCGATCGATTCGGCGGCGGCCGGGTCACACTGTGGTCCTTCGCCGCGATGGTCGCCTCGTCGATCGTCCTGGTGACCTCGGGAACCATCGCCGACGGCCACCCCGGGCACCGGATCGAGACCGGGCAACTCGCCGGATTCATCGTCGGATTCATCCTGCTGTTCGCGATCTCCGGCGTGGCCAACGGCTCGGTCTACAAGATCATCCCGACCATCTTCGAGCACAAGTCGCGCAACCTGCCCGGCATATCCGGTACGGCAGCGGTGCTGTGGTCGCGCTCGATGTCCGGCGCGCTCATCGGTATCGCCGGCGCGTTCGGTGCTCTCGGCGGGGTCGCCATCAACCTCGTCCTGCGCAGCAGCTACAAGGCCAATCATTCGGCGACCGTGGCATTCTGGATCTTCATGGCCTTCTACGTCATCGCCGCGATCATCACCTGGTGGTTCTACGCCCGCCGGGAGGTCGTTCTCGACCCCGACCACCGCCACACCGACGACATCGAGGTGGCCACCGCCGGTGCCCCCGCCCCGAACTCCGCTTCCACGACCGATACCCGGGGCACCGACGCCCCGACCGAGGTGAATGCCCGATGACCCACTCCCACAACCCTCTGGGCACATTCGAGAAGCCTGCTTCGGTGACGGCCCCCACCGCGAAGACCGCCGTCGTGATCGGCCACGGCATGGTCGGCCACCGGTTCGTGCAGACGCTGCGCGAGCGTGACCAGGCCGGCGCCTGGCACATCGTGGTGATCGCCGAGGAGTCCGAACCCGCTTACGATCGCGTGGGGCTGTCGTCCTACGTCGGTGCCTGGGAGCGCTCGGCCCTGGCGTTGGCCGGCAACGACTACGCCGGTGACGCCGCGGTTCAGATGCATCTGGGTGAGGCGGTGACCGCGATCGACCGCGACGCCAAGCGGGTGCGCACCGATCGTGGTGCCGACATCGCTTACGACGCACTGATATTCGCCACCGGGTCGTATCCGTTCGTGCCGCCGGTGACCGGACACGACCATGAGAAGTGCTTCGTCTACCGGACCCTCGACGATCTCGACGGCATCCGCCTCGCCGCCGAGGCGGCCGGTCCGGGTGCGGCGGGTGTCGTCGTCGGCGGTGGCCTACTCGGGCTGGAGGCCGCCAATGCCCTTCGGCTGCTGGGGATGACGCCGCACGTCGTCGAATTCGCACCGCGGCTCATGCCGATGCAGGTCGACGCCGGCGGTGGCGCGGTCCTGGAGAATCTCGTCACCGATCTGGGCCTGCACGTGCACACCGGGGTGGGGACGTCGTCGATCACCGATGGCGCCGACGGCGAGTCGCTGACGGTCACCCTCAGCGACGAGTCGACGATCGACGCCGCGCTCGTGGTGTTCTCCGCCGGGGTGCGCCCGCAGGACTCGTTGGCCCGCGCCGCCGGTCTACCGGTCGGCGAACGCGGTGGGATACTGGTGGATTCGGCCTGCCGGACCGTCGATGCGGACGTCTTCGCGATCGGTGAGGTCGCGGCCGTCGACGGTCGCTGCTACGGGCTCGTGGCACCGGGATACAGCACCGCAGAGGTGGTCGCCGACCAACTGCTCGACGGTTCGTCGACGTTCCCCGGCGCCGACATGTCCACGAAGCTCAAACTGCTCGGCGTCGATGTCGCCAGCTTCGGTGATGCGATGGGGGTCACCGAGAACGCCCTGGAGATCGTCTACTCCGACGCGGTGGGCGGGAAGTACGCCAAGATCGTCATCTCCGACGACGCCACCACGTTGCTCGGCGGCATCCTCGTCGGCGATGCGTCGGCGTACGCGATGCTCAAACCGATGGTGGGACGGGAGATCCCGGGTGATCCCGCCGCCCTGATCGCCCCCACCGGCGGGTCGGCGGGCGTCGGCCTCGACGCACTGCCCGACGACGCCGAGATCTGTTCGTGCAACGCGGTGTCGAAGGGCACGATCTGTTCGGCGATCGCGGACGGCGCATGCGATCTCGCCGCGGTGAAGGCGTGCACATCGGCGGGCACCACCTGTGGCGGTTGTGTGCCGAGCATCACCGCACTGCTCGCCGCGTCCGGGGTGGCGGTGAGCAAGTCGTTGTGTGAACACTTCTCGCAGTCGCGCGCAGAACTGTTCGAAGTCGTTGCGGTGACCGGTATCCGGACATTCACCGAGCTGATCGCCAACCACGGCACCGGCAGTGGATGTGAGGTGTGCAAGCCGACCGTCGCCTCGATCCTCGCGTCGACCTCCGGCGAGCACATTCTCGACGGTGAGCAGGCGGCACTGCAGGACACCAACGATCACTTCCTCGCGAATCTGCAGAAGAACGGCAGCTATTCGGTGGTGCCGCGGATGCCCGGCGGTGAGGTGACGCCCGAACAGCTGATCGTCATCGGTGAGATCGCGCGCGACTTCGATCTGTACACGAAGATCACCGGCGGTCAGCGCATCGACCTGTTCGGTGCGCGGGTCGAGCAGCTGCCGAAGATCTGGCGCCGCCTCGTCGACGCCGGAATGGAGTCCGGGCACGCCTACGGCAAGAGTCTGCGCACGGTGAAGAGCTGCGTGGGCGAGACGTGGTGCCGCTACGGGGTGCAGGACTCGGTGGGCATGGCGGTACTGCTGGAGAAGCGCTATCGCGGCCTGCGGTCTCCGCACAAACTCAAGTTCGGCGTCTCCGGGTGCGCGCGTGAGTGCGCGGAGGCCCGGGGCAAGGACGTCGGGGTGATCGCCACCGAGAACGGCTGGAATCTCTACGTCGCGGGCAACGGCGGGCAGAGTCCCAAGCACGCCCAGCTGCTCGCCGGCGGAGTGGATGACCAGACCCTCGTCGCCTACATTGATCGGTACCTGATGTTCTACATCCGTACCGCGGATCGGCTCCAGCGCACGGCCCCGTGGCTGGAATCACTCGAAGGTGGTCTCGATCATCTGCGTGCGGTGGTGTGTGATGACAGTCTGGGGCTGGCGGCCGAACTGGAGGCCGCGATGGAGGCTCACGTCGCGGGGTACCGCGACGAATGGGCCGCGGTACTCGAGGACGAGGAGAAGCTGGCACGGTTCGTGTCCTTCGTCAATGCGCCGGAGGTCGCCGATCCGACCATCCGGTTCACCGATGGGCCGTCGGCATCGGCGGCGCTGGGCGACATCGACCTCACGCACCCCGGCGGGGACCGCAAGGTGCCGGTACTACTGGAGATGCCGCGCGTGCGAGCCGGACGACCGGCGCCCGGCCAGACGAGCGAACGCGAAGGAGTTCCGACATGACCGCCATCGAGGCGCCGAGCACGGCGAACGGACAGTGGGTGCGGGCCTGTCCGCTCGAGCACCTCATCGAAGGACGCGGGGTGGCGGTACTGGGCCCGGACATGACGCAGGCGGCGCTGTTCCGGATCTCGGCGGCCGAGACCGACCGTGAGGCCGTGGGACGCTCCCGGCTCTACGCGATCGGAAACATCGACCCGTTCGGTCGGGCCGCGGTGCTCTCGCGCGGGCTCACCGGTGACCATGCGGGCGAGCCGACGGTGGCCAGCCCGCTGGGCAAGCAGGTGTTCTCGCTGCGTTCCGGGGTCTGCCTCGACGACGAGTCGGTGTCGGTGCCCTCGTATGGGACGCGGGTGGTCGACGGCAACGTCGAGATCTGGTTCACCGGCAACGGGACACGATGAGCCCCGATCCCGCCACACCGGATCCCGCCCACCCGACTGCGGCCGGCGCGGATTCGGCCGGTCCGGAGCCGACCACGCCCGACGAGCTGCCGCTCACCGGATTCACCATCGGGATCACCGCGGCGCGCCGTGCCGAGGAGTTCGCGGCGCTGCTCATCCGGCGCGGGGCCGACGTCGTCATGGCGCCGACCATCCGCATCCTGCCGCTGGTCGACGACACCGAACTGCAAGAGGTCACCGAACGCATCGTCGTCGAACCACCGGATCTGATGGTGGCCACCACCGGGATCGGCTTCCGGGGCTGGGTGGAGGCCGCCGACGGGTGGGGCGACGCCGAGCAGTTGCTGAGCGCGCTGGGCCGGTCGCGACTTATTGCCCGCGGGCCCAAGGCCAAGGGTGCGATCCGGGCCGCCGGCCTGCGCGAGGAGTGGTCGCCGGAGAGCGAGTCGTCCTCCGAGGTCCTCGACCGGCTCCTCGAGGAGGGCGTGGAGGGCAAGCGGGTCGCAGTGCAGTTGCACGGCGCCACCAGCGAGTGGGAGCCGCTGCCGGACTTCTGTGCCGTGCTGCGCGCAGCGGGGGCCGACGTGCTCCCGGTGCCCGTGTATCGCTGGAACACCCATCCCGACCTCGCACAGATCGACGCGATGATCGCCTCGGTGATCCGCGCCGACCTCGACGCCCTCACCTTCACCAGCGCGCCGGCTGCCGCGTCGATCCTCACGCGCGCAAAGGAACTGGGCAAGTTGCAGCCATTTCTGCATTCCCTGCGCACCGCCGTCCCGGTCTACTGTGTCGGGTCGGTGACCGCCGGACCGCTCGAGGCGCTGCAGATTCCCACGGCCTATCCCCGGCGCTTCCGGCTCGGTGCACTCGCCCGTCTCATCACCGACGAACTGCCCCGACGTAGTCATATCCTGCGAGTTGCCGGACATGACACGGCGATTCGCGGCCAGGCCGTCGTCGTCGACGGTCAGGTGCGGGACCTCTCGGCGACGGGTCATCTGCTGCTCAAGATGCTCGCCCAGGTGCCCGGACGTGTGGTGGCACGCCAGGAGTTGCTGCGCGGGCTGCCCGGTGACAGCGCCGATACCCACGCCGTCGAGGTCGCGGTCGCCCGGCTGCGCGCGGCCCTCGGCGATCCCAAGATGATCCAGACGGTGGTCAAGCGCGGCTATCGCCTCGCTGTCGACCTCGAATACGATGAAGCCGAGGACAATCCATGACTTCTCACGATCCCGCGCGGCTACCCCACGGGGACCGGCTGCGCGACGTCGAGCCGGTATTGGTCGCGCACGGAACCCGCAATCCGCAGGGTGTGGCGGTCATCGCCCAGATCGCGGAGAAGGTGTCGGCCGTCGTCGGTCCGACGCGCACCGCCTTCGTCGACGTCCTCGGGCCCACGCCGAGCGAGGTGCTCGCCGACCTGTCCCGGCCCGCGGTGCTGGTACCCGCTTTCTTGGCATCGGGATACCATGTGCGCCAAGATATTCCCGATCATGTTCAGGCATCCGGTGCCGCCGGCACCATGGTCACCCGCGCGCTCGGCCCCGATCCGGCGATCGCCGGGGTGCTGCGCCGCCGGTTGATAGAGGCCGGCTGGCGGCCGGGTGACGCCGTCGTTCTTGCGGCCGCAGGCTCCTCGGACCGATCAGCCTGCGGCCAGGTACATCTGGCCGCCCGCCAGCTCGAGGGACTCATCGGCGGCGACATCCGCGTCGGATTCATCACCACCGCGACGCCCAGCGTTCCGGACGCGATCGCCGCGGCCCGCGCCACCGGCCGGCGCGTCGTGGTGGCGTCATACCTGTTGGCGCCCGGTCTGTTTCACGACCGGCTGCACACCTACGGAGCCGACGTCGTCGGCGCGCCGCTCGGCGCCGACCCGGCGATCGTCGACCTCATCGTGACCCGGATGCGTGCGGCGGTCAGCCCGTACCGCACCGACGCAGTCCTCCTGCGCTGAGGGGCTTTCCCGCGGTCAGGTGTCCGCATCGATCTCCCAGCGGCACTCACGCAGGACGACGCGGTCGTCGCGGATCGGCACACCTTCCTCGTGTAGCCGCGCGAGCTGACGACGGGCCAGATGCGGTGCGGGCGTACCACTCGCCGAGATGACGCGATGCCACGGCAGATCGGCGGCGTCGGTGCGCATGATCGTGCCCACGATGCGCGGCGACGATAGACCCGCGGCCGCGGCGAGGTCTCCGTAGGTGCTCACCTGCCCGCGGGGGATGGCCGCCACGAGCGCACGCACCCGTTCGACGTCGTCGTCGGAGATCGCACTCACAGCAGCGCGCGCACCGAGCGAGCGCACAGGTCCGGCTCGAGGAACGGCACCATGTGGTCGCAGTCGGCGTGGACGACGTGCACATCGTCGGCGCGTTCGCTCGCACAGGCGGCCAGATATGCCGGACGCACGAAGGGCGGGTCGACGCGGCCGGCGACGACGAGATGCGTCGGCATTCCCCGGGGCACAAGTGCGGGCGGGCGGCTCATCTCGCCCCACGCCGCCGCCGCCGCCGGCGCACTGACCCGCCAGCCCACCCGGCCGTGCGGGCGGGCGACGAGATGCTCGGTGATCTCCGCCTCGAGGATGGCATCGGGCACCGCCGCCCAGCCCTCCGCGCGTTTGGCGGTCCGCGCGGCGTCGGCATCGGGGTAGTCCCAGTGATCGAGGCTGTCGGTGGCCACCGACAACGTGAACTCCGGGTCGAGTCCTTGCGCCGGGTCGAGCAAGACGAGTCCGCGCACGGCGTCGGGCCGTTGGTTGGCGAGGTGGATGGCCAGCGCGCCGCCGAACGAATGGCCGATCACCACCAGTGGGAGCGCCGACGGATCGATCACCGTGTCGATGAATTCGGACAACGCGCGCACATGGTTCTCGATCGCCCAGGGGCCAGGCCACGGCGACCGGCCGTGACCGATGAGGTCGGGCGCGACGACGTGCAGGTCGGGCAGTTGCTCGGTGGCCAGTGGGGCCCAGCGCGTCCCGTGCCCGGTCAGGCCGTGCAAAGCCAGCACCGTCGGTGCGCGGTGGTCGCCGAACTCGACGTGATGAAGTTCTGTCACCCGGACAATGATGCCGCGTCCGGGCCGGGTGCACGGCGTCGGCCCGGCTGTGGTCGTGCGGCTGTGGTCGTGCGGCGGGCCGGGTGGGTCGCCACGACTGTCGGTGTCGCGTGCTTGCATGGACCCATGGCTCGCGAGCGTCTCTCGACCCCGGCGGCGGCGTCCCCGAAGCGGGGCGCGGCGTCGTCGGCGCGGGCACGTTCGGGGCCCGACCACCCGCCGAAGCGTTCGGGGACCGCGCTGCGCGCACATCTGGTGGGTGCCGGCGGCGGCGCGCTCCACCCGCGTGAGTGGCCGGTAGCCGTGCAGCGTGTCATCGACGCCCACGGCCCTGCCGAGGACGCGTCGGCGCAACCGTGGCGGCCCTTTCGCGTGCACGGTGGTCCCGGGTCGGGCAAGACCGCTGTCGTCGTCGACGCGGCCGTCGCGCGGCTCACGCGGCCGGGAACCGATCCGGAATCGGTCCTCGTCCTCGCCGCCGATCGGCGTGCCGCGGTGGCGCTGCGCGAGGAGATCACCCGTCGCGTGCTGGCCGGTGCGTCCGACGGCCCGGTCCTGGGCGGGGCATTGCGTGAACCGCTGGTGCGGACGGTGCATTCGTACGCGTTCGCGATCCTGCGTCTGCAGGCGCAGGCGCACGGCAATCCGCCGCCGCGGCTGATCACCGGCTCCGAGCAGGATGTGGTGCTGCGCGAGTTGCTCGCCGGTGATCTCGAGGACGGTGCGCACTACTGGCCGGCGCACCTGCGGCCGGCGTTGGGTACCGACGGATTCGCGCAGGCACTGCGGGACCTGATGATGCGCGCAGCCGAACGCGGCGTCGGCCCGGAAGAACTGGCCGCGCTGGGCAAACGCCATCGACGTCCCGAATGGGTCGCCGCCGCGCACGCCTTCGCCCAGTACGAACAGAACGTCCTGCTGCGTGGAGCGGTCGGTTCGCAGACGCCGGGTGCCTCGGCACCGGCCGTCGACGCCGCCGAACTCGTCGGATCGGCATTGTCGGCGTTTGCCACCGATCCCGACCTCCTCGCCGGCCAGCGGCGCCGCATCCGCCACCTGATCGTCGACGACGCCCAGCACCTCGATCCGCAGGCCGCGCAGTTGGTGCGGCTGGTGGGCACCGGGACCGACTCGACGATCATCGCCGCCGACACCGACCAGTCGATCTACGGATTCCGTGGCGCCAGTCCACGTTTCGCCGATTCGCTGGCGCCGTCGGGTGGGGAGCGAGACATTGTGCTGCGCACCGACTTTCGTCATCACCGGCAGATCGCGGTCCTCGGCCGGGCGCTGGCTGCCCGGCTGCCCGGCGCACGGCCGCACCGATTCCCGGTGGTGCCCGACGACGACCCCACTCCGCCCGGCGGCGCATCGGTACGCGTGTACAGCTCCGCGGCGAAAGAGGCGACGGCGGTGGCCGATCTGCTGCGCCGGGCACATCTCTTCGAGGGGGTGCCGTGGTCGCAGATGGCGGTCATCGTGCGGTCGGCGCACCTCGCACTGCCCGCGCTGCGCCGCGCGTTCCGGTCGGCCGGGGTGCCGCTGACCACCCCGACCACCGATCTGCCGTTGCACCGGCAACGCTCGGTCGCCGCACTGATGGTGGTGCTGCGTGCGGTGGCCGCACGCGAGTGGGCCGCACGCGAGGGGGCCGCACGTGCGGGGGCCGATCCCGGCCCCGATGACCTCTCGCCTGATGACTTCTCCGCCGAGGACACGCTGGCCGTCCTCACCGGACCGGTCGGAATGGCCGATCCCGGTTCGATGCGCCGCCTGCGGCGCGGAATCCGGCGCTGTGATGAGAAGGCCGGTGCCGAGCGGGCCGGGCGCGACTCGCTCACCTCCCTGCGGCTGGCCCTGTGCGATCCGGGCCTCGGCGCGGAGTATCTGCGGGCGCTGACCGAACACGAGGCCGCGCCCTTGGCCCGCGTGCTCGACGTCATCGGCGCCGGCGCGGCGGCACATCGCGCCGGGCGCAGCGTCGAGGAGATCCTCTGGGCCGCATGGCAGGCGACCGGACTGGAACGGCGCTGGGCGGGTTCGGCGATCCGCGGTGGGCCGGCCGGTGAACAGGCCGATCGCGACCTCGATGCCATGATGGCGATGTTCGAGTCGGCGGCGAACTTCTCCGACACCTTGCCGTCCGGCGGCCCGGGCGGATTCGTGCACTACCTGTCGCAGTTGCAGATCCCTCGTGACAGCCGGACGCCGGCTGCGGTGGCCGACTCGGTGTCGGTGCTCTCCGCGCACGCGGCGGCCGGTCGCGAGTGGGAGGTCGTCGCGGTCGCCGGTGTGCTCGACGGTCTGTGGCCGTCGCTGCGCAGCCGCGGAAGTGTGCTCGGCACAGCACAATTGGTGGACCTGCTGGATGGAATGGATCCGGCGGCGATAGACAAGGTGTCCCGGGGCGCCGGCGCGCTCGCCGACGAACGCCGGCTGCTGCTGGTCGCATGCACCCGCGCGCGCCGGCGGTTGCTGGTGACCGCCGTCGAGGACGGCGGGGGCGAGTCGTCGCCGTCACGCTTTGTCGCCGAGATCTCCGACGCACTGCGAATCGACGCGCGGCGGGCCCAGCAGCGACCCGACCCGGACACCCGCGGCCCGGACACCCGCGACCCGGAGACACTCGACACCGAGCCCGACACCGATCTGCCCATCGATCCCGGCGTCGAGCGGGTGCTGTCGCTGCCGTCGCTGGTGGCGACCCTGCGTGCGGCCGTCGTCGCCGGCGCGGACCAGCCGGACGAGCGCACCCGCGCGGCTGCCGAACTGCTTGCGCAACTGGCCGATTCGGATATTCCGGGTGCGCATCCGCGGGAGTGGTTCGGGCTGGCGCAGCCGAGCACCGACGAGCCGCTGTGGACGCGGGACGCCGGACCGGTGGTGCTCTCACCGTCCAATGTCGATCAGCTGTCGCGGTGCTCGCTGCGGTGGATGCTCGAACGCGCCGGTGGCCGCGACGGTGACGGCACCCCGGCCCTGACCGGAACGCTCGTACACACCCTCGTCCAGGCCGTCGCCGGCGAGATCGAGTCCGCCGAGGTGACCGCCGCGCTCCGCGAGATCTGGGACCGGGTGGACACCGGCGCCGCCTGGTATTCGGCGCGCGAACTCGAACGGGCCGAGGCGATGCTCACCAATTTCCGTGACTGGCTGAAGATCTCGCGCGACGATCTCACCTCGGTGGGTGTCGAGTCCGTCATCGACGCGACCATCCCCCCCGCAGTCGAGTCCGACGAACCGGCGACCGGCGCGCCGGCCGCGGACGGCTCAGATCTGCCGGTGCGACTACGCGGCCGGGTGGACCGGCTCGAACGCGATGCTGCGGGACGGCCGGTGGTCGTCGACGTCAAGACGGCCAAATCCGCGATCACCAAGGCCGACGCCGCCGACCACGCGCAACTCGCCGCGTATCAGGTCGCCATCGCGCACGGCGGGGCGCGCGAATTCCCCGGTCCCGAGGTACAACCCGGTGGCGGCCGGCTGGTGTACGTGTCGGCGGCGCACCGCTCGACCGGGGCCACCGAACGCGAACAACCGCCGCTGACACCAGAGTTGCTCGACGAGTGGCGCGAGCTGGTTCGTCGGGCCGCACGATCGGGTATCGGGCCGGTCTTCGAGGCGACCATCAATCCGGGCTGTGCGCACTGCGCACTGGCGACCAGTTGTCCGGCGCAGCTGCGCGGAAAGGCGGTCACCGATGACTGAGGGCACCCGCGTCGACTCGCCCACCGCCGCGCGCCCAAGGGTTTCGGCGGCCTCCCTGGCCGCGGCGCTGGGATTGCCCCCGCCGACTCCCGAGCAGGTAGAGGTCATCGAGGCGCCCACCGAACCGCTGCTGGTGGTGGCGGGCGCGGGAGCGGGCAAGACCGAGACGATGGCCTCGCGCGTGGTGTGGCTGGTGGCCAACGGCATCATCGGGCCCGATGAGATCCTGGGGCTGACCTTCACCCGCAAGGCCGCCAGCGAGCTCGGCGCCCGCATCCGGCGGCGGCTGTCGATGCTGGCCGGGTCGCCGGCCCTGGTCAACTGGGATCCCGATGGTTCGCTCGCGGCGCGTCTGGGTGCGGGCGATCCCGAGGTGAGCACCTATCACGCCTATGCCGGACGGCTCATCGCCGACTACGGGCTGCTGCTGCCCGTGGAACCGCACGCGACGCTGATGTCGGAGACAGAACTGTGGCAGATGGCCTTCGGCGTCGTCTCGTCCTGGACGGGGCCGCTGACGACCGCCAAGGTGCCCGCGAGCGTCACCGAGGCGGTGCTGCGGTTGTTCGGTGAGATGTCGGAGCATCTGGTCGACCTCGACGCCCTCACCACGTGGGGGGATGAGCTGTACCGCATGGTCGACGACCTTCCCAAGGCCCCGCGGCAGCGGGGTGGACCCAATGCCGCGTTGCGCACCGTCCAGGAGGTGATCGACGAACGCCGCGAACTCCTGCCGTTGGTGGCGGCCCTGATGCGCACCATGGCCGAGCAGGCGGTCCTCGACTTCGGCAGCCAGATGTCACTTGCCGCACGTCTCGTGGCCGCCAACCCGGAAGTGGTTGCCGCCCAACGTCAATCGTTTCGTGCGGTGTTGCTCGACGAATACCAGGACACCGGGCATTCGCAGCGGGTCCTGCTCTCGGCGTTGTTCGGTGGTCGCCCCGGTCCTGCGGCGAATCCGGTCGCGGTCACCGCGGTCGGCGACCCGATCCAGTCGATCTACGGCTGGCGCGGAGCCTCGGCGGCCAATCTGCCGCGGTTCGCCACCGACTTCCCGCGCGCCGACGGGTCACCCGCCCACCGGCGTGAGCTGCTGACGAGCTGGCGCAATCCGGTACAGACCCTGCGCCTGGCGAACGAGGCGTCCGAGGAACTGCGCCGCCGTGGGGTTCCGGTCAGTGTGCTGCGCCCACGACCCGACGCCGATACCGGCAGCGTGACGGTCGCGCTGACCGAGACCGTCCTCGACGAGCGGGCCTGGCTCGCCGACCAGATCGCCGCGCGCTATCACGATGTCGACGGGGCGGGGCCGCCGACCGTCGCGGTCCTGGTGCGGCGCAACGAGGATTCGGCACCGATCGCCGCCGAACTCGAGAGCCGCGGAATCCCCACGGAGGTGGTCGGCATCGGCGGACTGCTGCACGTACCGGAGATCATCGACGTCGTCGCCACGCTGAGGTTGATGGCCGATCCGATGGCAGGCACCGCGGCGATGCGGCTGCTGACCGGCGCGCGCTGGCAGCTCGGCGCGCGCGACCTCGCGGCGCTGTGGCGCCGTGCCACCGACCTCGCGGCCGGTCAGATCGCCGCCGGCGGGGTGGTGACGTCGCGCGCCGAGCTCGACGACGCCCTCGACGCGGTGCTGCCCACCGAGGTGGTCGATCGCGCCGGGATCGCCGACGCCGTGGTCGATCCCGGCGATCCGGCGGCCTACAGCCCCGAGGGATACGCCCGCATCCGTGCCTTCGGGGCGCAACTGGAGTCGTTGCGCCGCCGGATGGGTCAGCCGCTGCCCGAGCTCGTCGCCGACGTGGAGAACACCATCGGGGTGGCGATCGAGGCGCAGATCCGGGCCCGCCGGATGCGCGGGGCGATCACCGGTCGCGAGCACCTCGACGCCTTCGCCGACTACGTCACGCGCTACGCCGACCGCCCCGGGGCGAATCTGCCCGGCCTGCTGGCATTCCTCGACACGGCCGAGACCATCGAGAAGGGACTCGAACCCGGCCGGGTAGAGGTCGCCGAGGCGCGGGTACAGATCCTCACCGTGCACGCCGCGAAGGGACTCGAGTGGGATGTGGTGGCCATTCCGCACCTGTGTCAGGGCATCTTCCCGTCGGCCAAGGGGGAGACGACGTGGATGCGCAGCGCCCGTGAACTGCCCGGGCCGTTGCGCGGCGACCTCGCCGACCCCGAACCGCGCGGCCCACAGGCCGCGAAGCTCGCGGCCGCCCGGCCCGCCGGTGCCGGCGACGGCTTCCCGGTGCTCGACCTGAGCCGGGTCGGTGACCGCAAGGAACTCGAGGACGCCCTGACCGAGCACAAGGAGGCGATCGGGCAACGCCGGCTCGAAGAGGACCGCCGGTTGCTGTACGTCGCGATCACCCGTGCCCGCCACGATCTGCTGGTGTCGGCGCATCACTGGTCGGAGACCGGTGACAAGCCCCGTGGCGGGTCGCCGTTCTTCGACGAACTGCTCGCCATCGTCACCGACACCCTCGAGAACGGAACTGCCACGCAGTCAGCGGGTTTGGCGGTTGACGTGCGCACCGCCGATCCGCCCGACGGCGCATCGAACCCGCTGGCCGAGGTCGCTGCCGTGCGCGAGTGGCCGGGCGATCGGCTCGGTGCGCGACGCGACGCGGTGCAGGCCGCCGCGGACCTGGTGCTCGACGAACTGCGGCACCGAGGGGCGCCGGTGCTGTTCGCCGACCCGGCCGCGGCCACCGAGCACGCCGGTCACGCCCATGACGATGACGCCGACCCCGCCGACGAGATCGCGGCGTGGCGCGCCGAGGTGGCGGTGCTGCTCGCCGAACACGGGCGCGGCAACCAGGCGGAGGTCGACGTCGAGTTACCCGCACATCTGTCGGTCAGCCAGCTCGTCGACCTCGACACCGACGAGCGGGAGTTCGCGCGCCGGCTGCGCCGCCCGACGCCCTACCGGCCCAATCCGATCGCCCGGCGCGGCACCGCATTTCACGCGTGGGTGGAGCGGTGGTTCGGGGCCACCCGCCTGCTCGACATCGACGAGCTGCCCGGCGCCGCCGACGAGAGCGCGCCGTCGGACGCCGATCTCGACGCGCTGCGCGAGGCATTTCTGGCATCGCCGTGGGCCGCGCGCAGCCCCAGCGAGGTCGAGGTGCCCTTCGAGACCGTCATCGGTGAGACGGTCATCCGCGGGCGGATCGACGCGGTGTTCGCCCAACCCGACGGGTCGTGGGTGGTGGTGGACTGGAAGACCGGCGCCGAGCCGGCCGCCGACAGTTCGTCGGTGTTCATCCAGCTCGCGGCCTACCGGATCGCGTGGGCGCAGCTCGCCGGCGTCGAGTTGGAGCGGGTGTCGGCCGCATTCCACTACGTCCGGACCGGGCGCACATTGGCGCCGGCCGAGCTCCCGGATGCCGCGGCACTCGCGGCTCTGCTGGCCAGATGAGCTAGATTCCACACTGTGACATCAGGGGCCCGGTCCACGCGCGGAGGCGAGCGATGAGGACGCGCGGATTCCGCCGCCGATTTCGCGGAGAGGACCTCTCCGAGGGGCCCGACTATGCGTTGGTCGGTGTCGTTCGTATCCCGGAGTTGCAACAGAGCCCGGCGCGCGCCATCGGAAAGCGGGTGGTCTTCGCCATCTTCGCGCTGTTCTTCACCGCGGTGCTGGTCTATCTCGACCGCAGCGGCTATCGCGACGTACAGGACAACGCCCTGTCGTTCCTCGATGCCCTCTACTATTCGGCGGTGACGCTGTCGACGACCGGCTACGGCGACATCACGCCGCTGTCGCCGTCGGCGCGACTGCTCAATCTGCTCCTCGTGACCCCGTTGCGTGTGCTGTTTCTGATCGTGTTGATCGGAACGACCCTCGAGGTGCTCACCGAACGGTCGCGTCAGGCACTCAAGATCCAGCGTTGGAGGAACAGCTTGCGCAATCACTCTGTGGTCATCGGCTACGGCACCAAGGGCCGCACCGCGGTCGACGCGATGATCGGTGACGGCATCAAACCCGCCGACATCGTCATCGTCGATGCCGATCCGACAGTGCTCGAGGCCGCCGAATCCGACGGGCTGGTCACGGTGCGTGGCGACGCCACCAAATCCGACGTGCTAAGGCTGGCCGGGGTGGCACACGCGGCGAGCATCGTGGTCGCCACCAACCGCGACGACACCGCGGTGCTCGCGACACTCACCGCGCGCGAACTCAATCCGCGCGCAAAGATCGTCGCCTCGATCCGGGAATCGGAGAACACCCATCTGATGCGCCAGTCCGGTGCCAACTCCGTGGTCGTCTCCTCGGAGACGGCCGGACGACTACTGGGTATCGCGACGATGACGCCGTCGGTGGTGGAGGTGATCGAGGATCTGCTCACCCCCGACGCCGGATATGCGATCGCCGAACGTGAGGTGGACCCGACCGAGACCGGCGGCTCCCCGTCACACACCCGCGACATCGTGCTCGGGGTCGTGCGCAACGGAGTGCTGCACCGGGTCGACGACAGCGTCGTCGAACAGATCGAGGCCGGCGACCGGCTGCTGTACGTCCGCAAGGGACCGTCCGACTGATATGGGTGCCTTCGTCTTCGACCAACCGCCGCTGCTGACCCAGGGCACCTTCGACCGCGCCGACGAGGTTCGCGACGATCCCGATCGCATGCGTTCGGGCTGGCCCAGCGCGAAGGTCCTGCAGATAGATCCGGCCGGACGATACCCGGTGACCGGGGAGCATGGCCTCGCGTGGCGGCCCGCGACCGAGATCGCCGACGAGCCGCCGGAGGACGCGGTCTTCCTCGCCCACATCGACACCGATCTCTGGGCGTTGCGCGTCGACGCGCTCGACGGCCGCACCGCCGATGCGCGCCGCGGCGCGGCCCGGCTCTCCGCCGATGAGGCCGGGCTGCTCGCCACCGCACTCGGAGTGCTGAATTGGCATGAGCGGGCGCGCTTCTCGCCGGTGGACGGTCGGCCGATGCGACCGGCGCGCGGCGGGTGGGTGCGGCGCCACGTCGACTCTGGTGCCGACGAGTTCCCGCGTACCGATCCGGCCATCATCACCGTCGTGCATGACGGTGCCGACCGGATCCTGCTCGGACGCCAGGCGGTGTGGCCGCAACGCTGGTACTCCACGCTCGCCGGCTTCGTCGAACCCGGGGAATCGTTGGAGCAGTGCGTGATCCGCGAGGTGCACGAAGAAGTCGGCATCACCGTGACCGGGCCGCAATACCTGGGCAGCCAGCCATGGCCGTTCCCGCGGTCGTTGATGCTCGGCTTCACCGCGCTCGGCGACCCGGACGAACCGCTGCGGTTCCTCGACGGCGAGATCGGTGACGCGCAATGGTTCCACCGCGACGAGATACTCGAGGCGCTCGCGAGCGGCGACGAATGGCAACGAGGCGACCCCGATCCGCACGACCCCGATCCGCGTGCGCCCGGGCCGCGTCTGCTGCTGCCGGGAACCATCTCGATCGCACACGCCCTGATCACCGGCTGGGCGCACGCCCCCGCGTAGGCCCGATGGAACACCCCGTCATGGAACACCGCACCGGTCGATGCTGTTACCCCACCCATGAGTGACGCATCCGCGAACGAGACGAACCCAGCCGACCAGCTGACCATGTACACGACGAGTTGGTGCGGCTTCTGCGCACGACTGAAGACCGGTCTGCGCAGCGCTGGAATCGGGTGGGACGAGATCGACATCGAGACGAATCCAGAGGCCGCAGAGTTCGTCGGCAGCGTCAACGGCGGCAACCACGTGGTTCCCACCGTGCGCTATGCCGACGGCACCACCGCCACCAATCCGAGCATCGCCGACGTCCGGTCGAAGCTCGGCGTCTGACGTCGGCCGCGCAGCCGCGGACCGCGCCGCACTGTGGAGCGCGGCGACGCCGATGTCATAGGCGGCTGACATAGTGGAACGCGTGCCGCAACGTTCTGCCCGATCCGCTCTCGAGGTGTCGGACGCCCCGCCGCACCACCGTGGCGGCGTCCTCGACGGCCTCGATCCCGAGCAGCGTGAGGCGGTGCTCGCGCCACGCGGCCCGGTGTGCGTGCTCGCCGGCGCCGGCACCGGTAAAACCCGCACCATCACCCGCCGGATCGCGCACCTCATCGATACCGGGCAGGTCAATCCGTCGCAGGTGCTGGCGGTCACCTTCACCGCCCGGGCGGCGGGGGAGATGCGTACCCGCTTGCGGTCGTTGGGAATCGGCGTGTCCGGGCCGTCGGTATCGGCGCAGACCTTCCACGCCGCGTCACTGCGGCAGTTGCGGTTCTTCTGGCCGCGGGTGTTCGGCAACGCGTCCTGGGAACTGCTGGACAACAAGTTCCCGCTGATGGCCCGCGCCGCCCGCCGATCCGGGCTGAGTACGTCCACCGACACCGTGCGCGACCTGCTCTCGGAGATCGAATGGGCCAAGGCCTCGCTCATCGGCGCCGAAGGTTATGTGCAGGCGGCAGAGCAGCTGATGCGCGAGACGCCGACGGCGCCGGAAAAGGTCGCGGAGGTGTATGCGGCCTACGAGGACTCGAAGGTGTCCCCAGAAGGCGACCGGCTCCTCGACTTCGACGACCTGCTCATCTACATGACGGAGATGATTCGCGTCGAACCCGCTGTGGCCGAAGAGTTCCGGTCCCGGTACCGCTGTTTCGTCGTCGACGAGTACCAGGATGTCACGCCGGTCCAGCAGGGCCTGCTCGACGCGTGGCTCGGTGAGCGCGACGATCTGACCGTCGTCGGCGACGCCAACCAGACGATCTACACCTTCACCGGCGCCAAGGCCGACCATCTGCTCGACTTTCCGCGGCGCTTCCCCGAGGCCACCCTGGTGCGGCTGGTCCGCGACTACCGGTCGACCCCGCAGGTGGTCGGCCTGGCCAACCGGGTCATCGGGGCCGCGCACGGACGCATCGCAGGCACGAGACTCGAACTCGTCGGCCAGCGGCCGGCGGGCCCACAACCCCGCTTCGTCGACTACCCCGACGAGCCGGCCGAGGCGGCCGCCGTCGCCAAGCGGATCAAGCGGCTGATCAACGATGGCGTGGCGCCGTCGGAGATCGCGATCCTCTATCGCGTGAACGCGCAGTCGGAGAACCACGAGCAGGCGCTCACCGAGGAGGGCATCGCCTATCAGGTACGCGGCGGTGAGGCATTCTTCACACGCACCGAGGTACGACAGGCCATGCGCCGGCTCGAGGCGGTGGCCGAGCGCGGGCTGCGCGAGGACGTCGACGTTCCGACCGCGGTCACCGCGGTGCTGCGTGAACTCGGTCTCGACGACGAGGAGCCGTCGGGTGCGCAGGCCAAGGCGCGGTGGCAATCGTTGCGTGCCCTGGTCGATCTGGCGCACGACATGGTCACCGAGACCCCGGATCTGACGCTGACGCAGTTGGTCGGCGAGTTGCGCACCCGGTCGCAGTCCCGGCACCCACCGACGGTGCAGGGGGTGACCCTGTCGTCGCTGCACGCGGCCAAGGGCCTCGAATGGGACGCGGTCTTCCTGGTCGGACTCACCGACGGATCGTTGCCGATCAGCCAGGCCATCAAGGGATCGCCCGAAGCGATCGAAGAGGAGCGGCGTCTGTTCTACGTCGGCATCACCAGGGCCCGCGAACATCTGCAGATATCCTGGGCCGCGGCACGCAACGAGGGTGGCCGATCCCGTCGGCGGTCGCGCTTCCTGTCGGGACTCATCCCGGACGATTCACCGGCCGCACGCGTGGCCCCCCAGCGCACCCCGCGACGCGGCCCGACCTGCCGGGTCTGCGGGTCGCGGCTCATCGACTCGACCGCGACACTGCTCGGCCGATGCGCCACCTGCCCGTCCGATCTCGACGAAGATCTGCTGGTCGCGTTGAAGGAGTGGCGACGCGAACGCGCCGACACCAAGAAGGTGCCTGCGTTCGTCGTGTTCTCCGACAAGACGCTGCTGGCCATCGCCGAGCAGCGCCCCACCGATCCGGCCGGTTTGGTGTCGATCTCGGGGATCGGGGCCGCCAAACTCGACGAGTACGGCGCCGACGTCATCGAGCTCGTCAAAAACGCAGGTCAAAAATAGGTTGTGCGATTCCGGCGGCCGCATTTAGGCTGTTATACGCATCAGCACGGGGATAGCATCTGCATGGGACGGTCGAGTGCCGCCACGGCAACGGCTGTCGACCGTAAGCACGTGAGACCAGAAAGGAGCGGATCAGTGAACGGAATCATTCTCGGCGCCGACAAGTCGGCAGCAGTGATCGGCAGCGGCATGACCATGTGCTCGCAGCCCGTCGCCCGTCGTGACCGCTTCTGGCCGGACGCGAGCGCCCATGCCGCCGCTCATCACGCCGCCGCGCCGGCGCAGCCCGCCGGCCGACCGGCTCGGGCACTGACGGCAGTAGCCGCAGCACGAGCCGACAAGCGGTTCCCCGTGCATCACCACCGATTCAGACGCTGACCGCGTCGGAACGACGGCCACGGGCGAATCGCGCAAGCGAACCCGTGGCCTTTTCTGGTTGACCACCCACCCGTCGCATCGACGCGGGACAGGGATCCACCGGGGGCTCGGGTCGAGAACATCCGAAATCCGAGTAGAGGTGGAGACAACAATGACGACCGAGTGCGTTCTCGAATCCTGTATGTCCGCCGATCGCATCGACGCGGTCGGCGTTGCGCCCGTCCCGGCCGCGGGGCAGGCCGAATTGCCCTGCCAGCTCGCCGACGCCGATCTGTGGTTCGCCGAGGATCCCCGTGACCTCGAGCGCGCCAAGGTGATGTGCGCCGACTGCCCGTTGCGGCAGGCCTGCCTGAGGGCGGCGATCGAACGCGGTGAGCCGTGGGGCGTATGGGGCGGCGAGATCTTCGAGCGCGGTGCCGTGGTGGCACGCAAGCGGCCGCGTGGCCGTCCGCGCAAGAATGCCGCCTGAGCGAACCGGCCGTTCCCGTCACGAAAGTGGCTCGGGGACGGCCGGTTTCGTCATCAGACCGACCGGCCATCGCGTCGCAGCCGACGCACCCCACTCGCTTCGGTTCAGGCCAGGCCCGGTACCCATTTCTCCATGATCGACCGATACGGCGCCTCGGCGTCGAGTTGCGCGGCGATGCCCACACAGCCGGCGAGAACCCGGAAGACCATCACGTACTGCTTGGGCACATTGAGGTGGCGCGACGTCTTGTACACGTCACCGCGCACATCGGTCGCATGACCGGCGGCGCGCTGCAACCACTTTCGGCTGAAATGGAAGGACTCGGTGTAGAGCGGGTCGACATAGGGCCGCAAATACGCCTGCAGGTCGGTCGGGCTGACCTTGTCCACCTGAGAGCGCAGGATGAATCCCGCAGCGACCAGGTGCTCTTTGAGTTCGTCGTACTGCTTGTCGCGCGCGAGGCGCAGGATCGGACCCGTCTCGGGTGGTAGACCGTTCGGGTAGTGGCCGACGGCACCGAAGTCCAATGCGCCGAACCGTCCGTCGTCGGTGATGAAGAAATTGCCCGGGTGTGGATCGCCGTGCAGCAATCCGACGCGGAACGGTGAGGAGACCTCGAACTCCGACATGAGCGCGGCCGCACGATCGCGCGTGGCCTTGTCGCCGGTGGTGATGACCTTCGACAGCGGCGTACCCACGAGCCACTCGGAGACGATGACCTTCGGTGAGCTCGCCACGACCCTGGGGACCACGAACTTCGGGTCGTCGGCGAAGGCCTTCGCGAACGCGCGCTGGTTGTCGGCCTCGCCGAGGTAGTCCAGTTCTGCCTCGGTGCGATCGATGAGTTCGTCCATCATCGATTTGACGTCGGTGCCGGGGGAGAGCTTCTGGATCAGGCTCGACATGCGCGAGAGGGTCTTCAGGTCGGCCTTGAGGGCGTGATCGGCTCCCGGGTACTGGATCTTGACCGCGACGTCGCGGCCGTCGGACCACACCGCCCGGTGTACCTGGCCGATACTCGCGGCGGCGGCCGGCTCGTCGGAGAACTCCCGGAAACGGGAACGCCACGTGGTGCCGAGCTGCTGGTCGAGGACCCGATGTACCTTCGGCGCCGACAGCGGCGGCGCCTCGGCCTGCAGCTTGGTGAGAGCTTCCCGGAACGGCTCCCCGAGCTCGTCGGGGATGGCCGCCTCCATGATGGACATGGCCTGGCCGACCTTCATGGCCCCGCCCTTGAGTTCACCGAGAACTGCGAACAACTGGTCGGCGGCCTTCTCCAGCAGCTCTTGGTTGACCTCGTCCTTGTCCCGGCCGGCCATCCGCTTGCCGAACCCGGCAGCGGCGCGTCCGGCCATGCCGATGGGCAGCGAGACGAGTTTGGCGTTACGGCGACCTTGCCCCCGTGTGATGTCGGTCATGGCTTCCTTTCGCCTCCTCAGGATAGAGGACGGGCAGGCGGGTGCCCGGGCCGCGCCCGCTGCGGCACCGTGACCTCGTGGCATCCGCAGAGCGGATGCGGCAACCAGGTCGTGCTCTCGAGACGCGACGGCTGCGGGCGGAGTTCGAGAACCCGGTTCACCAAATGCGGAGGCCCGACGGTGCCGTCCTCGGCCAAGGCGTCGGCCAGGTGCTCGACCTGGTCATGGGTGAGAGCGGCAGTGGCCCGGGCAATCGAGGTGGACGCGTGGCCGGTGGCTCCGACGAGTTGGGCGGCCAGCACCGGCCACGCCGAATCCCGATCGGCACGGTGCCGGTCGGCGCAATCGAGACAACTCGAGAGGCCGGGCAGCACGAGCGGCCCGATGAGACCGGCTCCGTCGCGCAGCCGCACCTGCAGATGGGGTGTGCGTGTCCGCATCAACCGTTCGACCATCCACGGTTCGTGGACGAGATGGTCGGCCAGTATGACGAGATTGGGTATGGCCAAAGGCGATACGGCAGCCGCATTCGCCGGCACCATCGGCCGGCGCGCGCTGCGCGTGACGCCGAACCCGGCGTCGGTCAACGACGACATCAGCAGGGCGGTGAGCGGGCCGGTGCCGTGTACCCGGATCCGCAGGGTCGAGGTCCGGGAGCCCGGAGCCGGGCGTAGCGCCTTCCCGGCGGCGACGAGCCGGTCGAGGATGGTGTCGAGATCGGCACGGGTCAGTCCGGTGTCGACGAGGTCGGAGAAGATCTCGGTTCGGGTTCGCGGTGTACGCAGAGAACCGAGCAATGCTGCCACCGCACGACCGGATACCCGAGCCGGCAGTTCGAGTACGAGTGCAGTGTGCGGGTCCGCCCCGATGTGTATCCGATTGTCCGGACGGATCAGCACGGCCGTGCCATCGACGAGGACGGGAAGTGCGGTGCCGGCGGGCACGGACGCCCGCCGCGAAGGGGGATACGGTGTCGCGGCCGCCGCTGTCATGCGATCACCTTGCCATCGACCGGCGTCGATCGGCCGCCGCCGACGCAGTTATCCACAGGCAGGGACCGACTTGCTCAGCGGGTCGCCGGACCGCCCTCGTCGTCGCCCTTGTCGGGGCCGGCCGGGTCATCGGTGGGGTCGGTGGCATCGGTATCGGTGGCATCGGCATCGGCGGCCAGGGACCTCTCGAGTTCGGCGATCGCCGAGTCGAGCTCCGAGGTGCCGCCGATCATCCGATCGATGAACGATGCCGGGGCGTCGAGATCATTTCCGTCGGGAAGCAGATCCGGGTGCTCCCAGACCTTGTCGCGAGTGGCGACATCGGAGGCCTGCAACAGCGACAGCCACAGCGCCGAGGACTCACGCAGCTTGCGGGGCCGCAGTTCCAGACCGACGAAGGTCGCAAAGGTCTGTTCGGCCGGCCCGCCGCTGGCACGGCGGCGGCGCATCGTCTCGGTCAATGCCGCCGTACTGGGGATTCGATCGGAAAGTGCTTGGGTGACAACATTTTCCACCCAGCCTTCGATGAGGGCGAGCAACGTTTCGAGGCGCTCGAGGGCGGCCTTCTGCTCGGGCGTGGTGGTCGGCTCGAAGGACGCCGAGGAGCTGATCAGTTCCTCGAGTTTCGACGGGTCGGAGAACAGCTCGGTGGGATCGATCCCGGCGGTGGCGTCGGTGATGCCGGAGAAGTCGACACTGATCCCGCGCGCATACTCCTCGACGGTGGCGAGCAGCCGCTGGCGCAGCCACGGCACGTGGGTGAACAGCCGCACGTGCGCTGCCTCCCGGGCGGCGAGGAACACGATGATCTCCTGCGCGGGCAGATCCAGTCCGTCGGCGAAGGTGGCGATGGCCTCGGGCAGCAGTACCCCGACGCCCTCGGGAGCGAGTGGCAGGCCGATGTCGGTGGAGGTCAGGACCTCCTTGGCCAGCTGGCCGAGACCCTGTCCGAGCTGGGTCCCGAAGGCCATACCGCTCATCTGGGTCATCATGCCCATCATCGGGCCGGCGAACTGCGCGGCCTCGGGTGGCAGATTCTGCTCCCAGGTCTTCGCAAGTTGTGCGGCAACCGGATTGCACAGTCCCTTCCAAGTGGGCATCGTCTCGTCGAGCCACTGCACCGGCGTCCACGCGATCGGTTTGCTGATGCCCGCGGGCAGGGTGGTGACGTCGTCGAGCCACACCTCGGCGAGACGGACCGCGTCGGCCACCGCCGCGGTCTCCTTGCCGAGGACCGGGGTGAAGTTGCCGATCTGCTGGCGAGCCAGCTTCGCGGCGAGGTCATAGTTCACCGGGCCGCCGGCGGCGGGGCCCGACATCGACGACCCCATCCCGCTGAACATGTTGCCCAGCTGACTGAACATCTGGCCCAGCGCCGAGGGATCGAGTCCGGCGGACGGGTCGAAGCCCTCGCCGCCGAGCGCGAAGCCGAACGGATTCTGCGAGCCGCCTGCGCCACCCTTACCGGCGCCGGTGTCCTCGTCCTTGCCGTCGTCATCACCGGAAGACGAGAAACCGAAGGGCAAATCAGTCATGTCTCCACGGTACCGTCAGCGAGGCGCGCCCACCCCCTCGACGATTTCGCCTTGAGCGTAGGCCGCACCGGGCGATTTCCTGTCGGGCGATGTCCTAGGGTGGTCGGAATGAAGGGGACCTCCTCACGCCGCGTTCTGACCGTGGCAGTCACCGTGCTGGTCCTGCTGGTGCTCGTCGTCGTGGGCACCACGGTGCAGGTGCCCTTCGTGGCGCTGGGCCCGGGCCCGACCGTGAACACCCTGGGCAACATCGAACTCGACAATCGCGAGCTGCCCGTCGTCGACATCAGCGGCGCCCCCACCCAGCACACCGACGGTCACCTCAACCTGACGACGGTCTCGGTGACCGACGGGTTGTCGCTGTTCCAGGCGATCGGGATGTGGATGTCGGGAACCTATTCGGTGCAGCCACGCGAGACCGTGTTTCCGCCGAACCAGTCCACCGAGGAGACCCAGCAGCAAAACGTCGAGGATATGAGCAACTCCGAGAGCACCGCGCAGGCGGCGGCGCTGCGGTATCTCAATCGGCCCACCGAGCTCGTGGCCGAACTGGTGGCCAAGGACGGACCGGCCGCGTCGGTGCTGAAGTCCGGCGACGTGATCGTGCGGGTCGGCGGCACCGCGGTGGCCACCTCCGAGGACCTGCAGAAGGTGGTGCGGGCGCACAAGCCGGGCGACGAGATCCCCTTCGAGATCCGACGCGACGGCATCACCCGGATGGTGGCGATCAAGGCGGCTGCGCGGCCGGGCGAACGGTCCGTCGCCTACATCGGCGTCACCCCCGAGGTGCGCAACGCCGATCCGAACCTGAAGATCACCTTCAACGTCGGTGACATCGGCGGCCCGTCGGCCGGCTTGATGCTGACGCTGGCCGTGATCGATCGCCTCGGAACCACGCAGTTGACCCATGGCAAGTTCATCGCCGGTACCGGCACCATTGCCGACGACGGCGAGGTCGGGCCCATCGGTGGCATCACCCACAAGACCCGGGCCGCACGCGACGCCGGTGCGACGGTGTTCCTCGTGCCCGACCAGAACTGCACCGAGGCGGCTTCCGATGCGCCGGACGGACTGACGCTGGTCAAGGTGGAGTCGCTGACGTCCGCGCTCGATGCGCTCGGCGCCATCGGCGCAGGCAAGCCGGCACCCCACTGCTGAGAGCGGCTCGCCGGAGCTCAGTCCTCGAGTGCGGCGCTCAGGGCGTCCTGCAGATCCGACGCGAGGTCGGGGTGGGTGCGCAACTCCCGGGCCTCGTCCGGACTCTCGGGGACCAGCTCGAGCAGCGCCAGGCGCGGCCCGCCGCGCAGCGCGCCGACCGCGAGCCGGGCCGCACGGCGCTCGGGTTGCTGCTCGGGCGGCAGGTCCGGTTGTGAGCCCGGCGGCAGCACCACGATGTCGAGGACCACTGCGGCGCCGACCACCGACTCCGGCCACGATGCGGTCGCCAGGAACTCCTCGAGCGCGGCATACGGTTCGGTGCCGGGCCCACGGCCGGACCCGGGTAGCGCTTCCTCGGCGAGCAGGCTCAGCACCGAGTCGTCGTCGGGTGCCACGAGCTCGGGATGCATCTGTGCCAGCACAGGTGTCGGGACCAGGGCGAACACCGTGGGCGTCTGATCGGGTCCGTCGGGGACGAGGAAGTCGAGAGCCTCGCGCAGCGTGCGGCCGAGATCGTCGGGGGAGTAGCGATTGGCGTGCGGCATCGTTGTTCATCATGCCCGGCCGTCGGGGGGGACCGCAGGCGAGTGGTCGGGAACTCGGCGACCGCCCGCCTGCGTTGGTGCCTTGACGGGGTTGCCCCGGCGCCGGTGATGGCGTCGGTGTGCCGCAGTGCCCAGTACAGTGGGGCCACGTCGCCTGCGGCCGCGAACGAGCGGTCGCAGGCGCATGTCCGAATTGAGAACTTTGGAGAGTGGGACAGGTGGGCGTACGCGGGCCGGCAGGATTGCCGACACTGTCGCGCAGGAGCAAGATCATCATCGGCATCGCGGTGGCGTTGCTGGTCATCTTGCTGGTCGGGCCACGGATCGTCGGTCTGATCACCGACTGGTTGTGGTTTTCCGACCTCGGATATTCCGAGGTGTTCTCCACGATCTTGTGGACGCGCATCCTGCTGTTCCTGATCGTCGGCGTGATCGTCGGCGCGATCATCTACGGCGCGATCGCGCTGGCCTATCGATCCCGGCCGGTGTTTGTCCCCGCATCCGGTCCGGGCGACCCACTCGCGCGTTACCGGGCCGCGGTGATGGGGCGTATCCGCTGGTTTGCGATCGTTCCGCCGGTCCTCGTCGGCGTGATCTCCGGGCTGGTCGCCCAGGGATCGTGGGCCACCGTGCAGACCTTCTTGCACAGCACCGACTTCGGGGTGACCGACCCGCAGTTCGGCCTCGACATCTCCTTCTATGCGTTCCGGTTGCCGTTCGTCACATTCATCCTCAACTTCCTCTTCGTCGTCGTCGTCATCGCGTTCGTGGGGAGTCTGATCACCCACTACATCTTCGGTGGCATCCGGCTCGGCGGGGGTAGCGGTTCGCTGACCAACTCGGCCCGTATCCAACTGGCCGCGCTGGCCGGGATCTTCTTGTTGCTCAAGGCGACCGCCTACTGGTTCGACCGGTACAGCCTGCTCTCGAGCGATCGTAAACAGGAGATCTTCTCCGGTGCCAGCTACACCGACATCAATGCGGTACTGCCCTCGAAGCTGATCCTGATGGCGATCGCGATCATCTGCGCGCTGGCGTTCTTCGCCGGTGTGGTGCTCAAGGATCTGCGGATCCCGGCGATCGCCACTGTGCTGATGCTCTTGGCCGCGCTGGTCATGGGTGTGGGCTGGCCGCTGACGATGGAGCAGTTCTCGGTCAAGCCCAATGCCGCGCAGAAGGAATCGGAGTACATCAAACGCAACATCGCGGCGACGACGCAGGCGTACGGCATCGTCGCCGACCGCAACGTGGACTACCAGACCGACTGGGGTGCCACGGCGCCGAGCGCGGAGGCGGTGAACTCCGACGAGCCGACGCTGTCGAATATCCGCATCCTCGACCCGAACGTCATCGGACCCACGTTCAATCAGCGCCAGTTCCTGAAGAACTTCTACGGATTCCCCTCGCAACTGGCGATCGACCGATACAAGGTCGACGGCCAAGAGCGCGACTACATCGTCGCGGTGCGTGAACTCGATCCCACCAAATATGGTGATCAGCAGCAGAACTGGCTCAACAAGCACACCGTCTACACCCACGGCAACGGGTTCGTCGCCGCACCGGCCAATCAGGTCGACGAGGCCTCCGGTGACGCCACGTCGGGCAGTGACCGTGGCGGCCTGCCCGTCTTCAACGTCAGCGACCTGCAGACCATCCGCAACCCCGACTACCAGAAGACCGCGCCGATCAAGGTGACCCAGCCGCGGATCTACTTCGGTGAGTTGATCGCCAATGTCTCGCCCGACTATTCGATCGTCGGCGGCACCGGTGGCCCCCGCGAATACGACGAGGACGGCCGTCAATACACCTACACCGCCGACTCCGGTGTGTCGCTGAGCAATTGGTTCACGCGCGCGATGTATGCGGTGAAGTACACCGACCGCAACTTCCTGCTCTCCGATGCCATCAACAGCAATTCACGAATCCTCTACAACCGGGATCCGCGCGACCGCGTCAAGCAGGTTGCGCCGTGGCTGACCGTCGATTCCAAGGCATATCCCGCGGTGATGGCCGACGGATCGATCAAATGGATCGTCGACGGGTACACCACCCTCGACAACTACCCGTATTCGCAGCGCACCTCACTGCAGGATGCGACGACGGACGCGCAGGATCTGATCAACAATCAGGCGCAGCGCAGTCAGGCGAACAAACAGATCTCCTATGTCCGCAACTCGGTGAAGGCGACCGTCGACGCCTATACCGGCAAGGTCACGCTCTATCAGTTCGACAAGAATGATCCGGTCCTCAAGACCTGGATGAAGGTGTTCCCGGGGACGGTGCAACCGCGGTCGGAATTCGACAAGAAGACCGATCTCGCCGCGCACGTCCGCTACCCCGAGGACCTGTTCAAGATCCAGCGTGAGCTGCTCGCGAAGTATCACGTGACCGATCCGACGGCGTTCTTCCAGAACAACAACTTCTGGTCGGTGCCCCCGGACCCGAGCAACGAGGACAACGCCAGCCGTCAGTTGAATCAGCCGCCGTACTACTTCACCGCGCGCAATCCGCGCGAGAGCAGCGGCACCGATTCGCAGTTCCAGTTGACGACGGTGTACACCGGCTTCCGCGAAAAGAACCTCGCCGCCTATATGACGGTGTCGTCGGATCCCGGCAGCTACGGGCAGATCACGGTGAAGGTGCTGCCGGCCGACCGGCAGTCCGGCGTCGGCCCGCAGCAGGCCCAGGACAACATGAACAACTACGGCGCCGTGCTCGGTGACCGAAAACAGTTGGAGGGCACCACCCGGGTCACCTACGGCAACCTGTTGACGCTGCCGGTCGGTGGTGGTGGCATCCTCTACGTCCAGCCGCTGTACACGCAGACCAACAACGGCGGCGGCGTGCCCAAGCTGCATCGGGTGTTGATGTACTACAACGCGGCGGCCGGCAACCCGAAGGTCGGTTATGCCGCCACGACGGCCGAGGCGCTCGCGCAGATCGGGATCAGTCCGGCCGACGCGACGTCGCCGCTCAACGGCGAACCCAGCGCCCCGCAGGCGGGCGCCGATCAACCGGCGCCGGCTCCGCAGCCGAATCAGCCGTCCACACCGAGCAATCCGCAGCGCGACGCGGCCGTGAATGCGATCGGTGACGCGCTCAACAAGCTCAAGCAGGCGCAGTCCAATGGCGACTTCACCGCCTACGGTCAGGCGCTCGATCAGCTCAACAAGGCGGTTCAGCAGTACCAGGCCGCCGGCGGTGGTAGCTGACGTCCTGAGCTCGAATGTGGTTGGGGCCACACGGGTTTGCGACCTGCAGGAGCGGTGCGGAAGCCGATTTGCATCCGCGACGAACCACCCTGTAACGTGGTGTTCACCAA
>NZ_JBNCNR010000006.1:176906-200430 GCF_049847065.1 Gordonia sp. DT219
CGCGGGGTGGAGCAGCTCGGTAGCTCGCTGGGCTCATAACCCAGAGGTCGCAGGTTCAAATCCTGTCCCCGCTACCAACGCCATTCAGGCCCGGAACCTTCATCAAGGTTCCGGGCCTGAATGCTATGTCCCTATGTCCCACCTATGTCCCGACCGGCGGGATCGGTGTGCCCTGGTGGTGCAGGAGTTGCCAGGAGCCGCCGTCGCGCACCCACGGCGAGGAGCGGGCGGCGCGGGCACCCGCGCGACTGTTCGGACAGCTGATCGTCGCGGATCCGGGCGATGAAGACTTCCATGTCGCGGTAGTCGTCGCCGGTCGCGGGATCGAGGTAGTTGGTGACGATGTCGCCGTTGTCGGACATCGCGATGACGAGCATGTCCAGGTCTACGTCGGGCACGGGCTCCTCCTCGGGCACGGGCTCCTCCTCGGTCATGCGCTTCTCTGTCCAGACGCTACGAGGTCCGACGAGGGGTGGCATCGTCTCGCCCTTCGGCGACCGGTATGCTGGGTGTCGCAACGCGGGGTGGAGCAGCTCGGTAGCTCGCTGGGCTCATAACCCAGAGGTCGCAGGTTCAAATCCTGTCCCCGCTACCACGGAGGTTCGGCCCCCGATCGCATCAGCGGTCGGGGGCCGAACCGCTTTCTCGCCGCGTCGGGCGAGCGGTCTCCCGCTTGGTACCTTCGGGTCGACGCGAATGACCGGAAGGCGTGAGAAGTGAGTGTGGGGATCGACGCGGTGATCGACCGGGCGACGGCCTGGCTCGAGCACGACCCCGACGACGCGACCCGCACCGAACTCGCCGACCTCGTCGCCGCCGCGCGTTCGGGTGATGCGGCGGCCCGTGCCGACCTCGACTCACGATTCGCCGGGCCCTTGGAGTTCGGCACGGCCGGGCTGCGTGGGCGCGTAGGTGCGGGCGAATCCCGGATGAACGTCGCCGTCGTCGTTCGCGCCACCGCCGGACTTGCGGGCCATCTCCGCGACACGGTCGGCGCCGATGCCACGGTGGTCGTGGGTTGCGATGCGCGCCATGGCTCTTCGGCCTTCATGGATGCGGCTCTCGAGGTTCTCTCCGGTGCCGGCTTGCGGGCGATCGCACTGCCCGAGCAACTCCCCACACCGGTCACCGCCTACGCCGTGCGTGCGCTCGACGCCGACGCCGGAATCATGATCACCGCGTCGCACAATCCGGCCGCCGACAACGGCTACAAGGTGTATCTGGGTGGCCGGGCCACCGATCCCGACGGCGCGGGCGTGCAGATCGTGCCGCCCGCCGACGCGCAGATCGCCGCCCGGATCGCGGCCGCTCCACCGGCCGACGCGATTGCGCGCAGCACCGAGCACATTGCGAAGGCCGACGCGTCGGTCGTCGACGGTTACATCGCCCGGATGGCCGGGCACCGGCGTTCGCGGATGCCGTCCACCGTGCGCGTCGTGCTGACCCCGATGCATGGAGTCGGCGGCACGACCGCGCTGCGGGTGCTGGCGGCCGCCGGCATCCCCGACGTCCACCCGGTCACCGCCCAGTTCCGGCCGGACCCCGACTTTCCCACCGTGGCGTTCCCGAACCCCGAGGAGCCGGGCGCCCTCGACCTCGCCATAGCGCGAGCGCGCGAGATCGGCGCCGACGTCGTCGTCGCGCTCGACCCCGACGCCGACCGCTGCTCGGTGGCCATCGTCGGCCGCGACGGCCACTGGCGTCAACTGTCCGGCGACGAGATCGGTGCGCTGCTCGGTGAACAGGCCGCCGCCGACGACTCACGTCCCGGCGAGACTCTGGCGTGCTCGATCGTGTCGAGCCGACTCCTGGGCAGCATCGCCGCGGCGCACGGCCTGCGTTTCGCGCAGACGCTCACCGGATTCAAGTGGATCGCGCGCACGCCCGGTCTGCGGTACGGCTACGAGGAGGCGATCGGCTACTGCACCGACCCGGATGCCGTGCGCGACAAAGACGGAATCGGTGCCGCGGTGCGGATCATCAGTTTGGTCGAAGAACTCGCCGCGGCCGACCAGACCCTTCAGGACCAGCTCGATCAGCTGGCTCGGACACATGGGCTACACGCAACGGCGACACTGGTTTTCCGCGTCGACGATCCCGAATCGATCGCCGACGCGATGGCCCGGCTGCGCTCGGCACCGATCGCGGCATTCGCCGGATCGCCGGTCGTCGAGTCCCGAGATCTCGAGGACGGCGGCGCGGGCCTGCAGCCGACCGACGGACTGCTCTACCGCACCGCGGCCGACGACCGCGTCATCGTCCGACCATCCGGCACCGAGCCGAAACTCAAGTGCTACCTCGAGGTCATCATGCGCGGCGAGGACGTCCCGCACGCGGCCGCCGCCGAACGCATCACTGCCCTCACGGCCGACGTGACGGCGCTGCTCGGCCTGTGACAGACGCCCTTTGGGCAACGCCGGGTGAGTTGCTCGGTATCGTCGGAAACGCGGTCGGCGACCCGGTGCGCGCTGTCGGTGTCATGGCGAGCGCTGTCGGCGTTGCGTAGATTGTCGCGGCTGTCCCATATTTGTGGACCGCGAAGAATCCTCAATAGTTAGACGGTTGTCAACTATCTATTGATGTTCGAGCCGAATGATGGAAATGGCGCCCCGGATAGGGGAAGTAAATGCACGGCGATGCTATCGTTCGATTGCATTCACACTGACAGTTCTATGAGGGGGCTCGCAATGGCACGCCGAACCGTTGTCGCATACGTCGATGATCTTGACGGAAAAGAGTTGAAGGATGCGGTTACGATCACCTTCAGCGTCGACAACAAAACCTATGAATTCGATACCTCGCCGGCACATGCCAAGCAATTCCGGGAGGATCTCGATAAATACGTCACTGCCTCACGTTCGGCGGGAACCCGCCGGTCGCGCACGGCACGCGGATCCCGCTCGTCGTCGCGCGACCTGAAAGCGGTGCGCGAATGGGCCCGCGAAAGCGGATATGAGGTCAGCGATCGCGGACGTATCGCCAGCGAGATCATCGAGGCATACGACGCCGCTAAGTGAGCAGCTGAGTTCACTTCGCGGGTACGGTCGAGGGTATGGCCGACGAGATTCGCAATAGCGACAAGTCCATCCGGGACCACATCACCGAGCTGATCGGCGAAGAGCACGAGTTGCGCGGGCAACTCGGGCAAGGGGAGATCAGCAAGAGTGCCGAGCACACCCGACTGCGTGAACTCGAGGTGTCCCTCGACCAGTGCTGGGACCTCCTCCGGCAGCGACAGGCCCGGCGGCATGCCGGACAAGATCCCGACGACGCGTCGGCCCGGCCCGCCGATGTGGTCGAGAACTATCTGGAATGACAGCTGCCGGGGTGACACCTTTCTGGGGTGACACCCTTTCTGGGGTGACACCCTTTCTGGGGTGACACCGTCGCCGATCCGGACGAAGTCCGGGCAATCGCTGCGTGCGCTGATTACGCTCGAACCCGCAATGCGGTGACCGGGCCCAGCACCCGGTTGCCGCGCGATCGATCGACGTGAGGACGCCAGTGGCCGGCTATAGCGACGCGTTTGCGCAAAGCATCGACAATCGTGAGTCGTTCTGGCTCACCGCGGCCGGCGAGGTCGAATGGTCGACGCCGCCGTCGGTCGCGCTCGACGATTCGCAGGCACCGATATATCGCTGGTTTCCCGACGGCACACTCAACACCTGTTTCAATGCGCTCGACCGGCACGTCGCCGCCGGCCACGGTGACCGCATGGCACTCATCTGGGATTCGGCGATGGTGGACGCGGTACGTCGCTTCACCTACGCCGAACTGCTCGCGGAGGTGTCGCGCTTCGCCGGCGTGCTGGCGTCCGCGGGCGTCGGGGCCGGCGATCGTGTCGTCATCTACCTGCCGATGATCCCCGAGGCGGCGATCGCGATGCTCGCGTGCGCGCGGATCGGCGCGGTGCACTCGGTGGTCTTCGGTGGGTTCGCCGCGCCGGAATTGGCGACCCGCATCGATGACGCCGAGCCGGTCGCCGTCGTCACCGCGTCCGGTGGCCTCGAACCGGGCCGCACCGTCGAGTACCTGCCGATCGTGCACAAGGCGCTCGCACTCGCGCAGAAGCCGCCGGCCACGGTCATCGTCAAGAATCGGGACGAGGTCCCCGGATCGGCCGCCGACCACGACGGCTGGCTCGACTGGGACGACGCGCTGACGTCGGCGTCGCCGGTAGAGCCGGTGCCGCTCGCCGCGACCGATCCGCTGTACATCCTCTACACCTCCGGCACGACGGGGAAACCCAAAGGTGTGGTGCGCGACAACGGTGGTCACGCCGTTGCCCTGACCTGGTCGATGGCCAACATCTATGACATCGGTCCCGGCGACGTGTGGTGGACGGCGTCCGACGTGGGCTGGGTCGTCGGCCATTCCTACATCGTCTACGGGCCACTGCTGGCCGGGGCGACGACGATCATGTACGAGGGCAAGCCGGTGGGGACTCCCGATGCGGGTGCGTTCTGGCGGATGATCTCCGAGCACCGGGTCAAGGCGCTGTTCACCGCGCCGACCGCCATCCGCGCCATCCGCAAGGCCGACCCCGACGCGAAACTGCTTGCCGAATACGACGTCTCATCGCTACGCACCCTGTTTGCCGCAGGCGAACGCCTCGACCCCGACACCTACGAGTGGGCCGGTGCCGTACTCGGCGTGCCCGTCGTCGACCATTGGTGGCAGACCGAGACCGGCTGGGCGATCGCAGCCAATCTGCGCGGACTCGACCCGATGCCGATCAAGCCGGGCTCGCCGACCGTACCCGTGCCCGGATACCAGGTCCGGATCGTCGACGCCGCGGGCAACGTCGTCGACGCCGGGACCGAGGGCAACATCGTCATCGAGCTACCGCTGCCACCGGGAAACCTGACGGGTTTATGGCGTGACGAGCCGCGTTATCGCAGTTCCTATCTCAACGCATTTCCCGGCTACTACCTGACCGGCGACTCCGGCTATATCGATGCCGACGGATATGTGTTCGTCCTCGGCCGCTCCGATGATGTCATCAACGTCGCCGGACACCGGTTGTCCACGGGCAGCATCGAGGCTGTCGTCGCGGCGCACCCGGCGGTGGCCGAATGCGCGGTGATCGGCATTCACGACGATCTCAAGGGGCAGCGCCCGAGTGGATATGTGGTCCTCAAGTCCGGTGTCGAGATCGACCCCGGCACATTGCGGGATGAGCTGGTCGCCATGGTCCGTGACGGGATCGGGGCCGTGGCAACCTTCCGCGACGTGACCGTGGTGCCGGGCCTGCCGAAGACTCGTTCGGGCAAGATATTGCGAAAGACGATGCGCCAGATCGCCGACCACGAGGAGTACGCGGTGCCCTCGACCATCGAGGATGCCGACGTGTTGACGGCATTGGCACGACAGCTCGGCGACTGAACCCCGGCGTCGGGCGGCTCGGTAACCCCCGAGGCGGATACCGCACATGCTCGGCCCGGCGCGAATACCGTGAGCGGGTGACCACCGACGCACCGGCGCAACCGATTCTGGCCTGGCACTGGGTGCCCGCGGTGGCTGCATTGATCGCGGCCGTTCCGGCAGTCGTGGTGACCGCGGTGGTCGATGTGGGCGCGGGCGCCGCACTCGCGATCGGCCTCATCCCCGCACTCATCGCCGGGATCCCGCGTTCGCGGCGGGCCAGGCTGATCATCCCGGGCACGGCACTGATCGTCGGATTGCCGATCATCATCGGCTCGGCGGTCTCGCCCTTTCCGGTGGTGGCGGTCGCCGTGATGGCGGTGCTGCCGTTGCTGGCGGTGTGGTCGGCACTCGCCTGGGCGGGTCCCCGCGTATCGGCGGTGCTGATCGGCATCGCGCCGCCACTGACCGGGGTCGGTCTGAGTTCGGCGGGCATCGAGAGCGGGCTACGGATCACCGGACTGTTCCTGCTCGGCGCGGCCGCGGCGTTCACGGTCGCGATCGTGATCCCCGGTCGACTGCTGCCTGCCGACGCCGCCGGGCGCCTCGGCGGCCGGTCGCCCGGACTGAACTACGGCCTGCGGGTCGGCGCGGTCGGTGCCCTCACCGCGGGCATCGGCTACGCCTTCGATTTCGATCACGTCGGATGGGCATGTGCCGCCGCACTTCTCGTCATGCGCCCCGACCCCGACATGCAATTGTGGCGAACTGCGGGACGGTTCGTTTCCGTCGTCACCGGCGGCGCACTTGCCGTGATCTTGGTGCAGTACGCGCCGGCATGGGTCGTCGCGGTGATGGTCGGGATCGCACTCGCGACGGCGGCCGGGACCCGCGGCAGCCGATGGTATGTGCTGCCGACGTTCACCACCTTTCTCGTCATCCTCATGCTGGGTGCGACGACAGCGGGCACCGCGCCCGGTCGCCTCGGTGAACGGGTCGGCGAGACGGTGCTCGGGCTGGTGGTGGCAGCCGTGATCGGGCTCGGTGTGCCCGCCGTGGTCGCCCTCAGGTCTCGGCAGATCCGTGTCGAGTAGTATTCGCCGCGGGTGATGGATCTCGCCCGGGCCGCGTGGCCCGAACCGCCGTCGTCGGCTGATAGTTCCTGTTCCGCCTGACGGAAGGAGCTTTGTCGTGGGTGCAGATCTCACCCCGGAACCGGCTTCCGATGCGCTCGCCGCATCCGTGCCCATCGATCCCGACAGCCCGGCACCGCGCCCGCTGCATCTGCAGCCGGTGGCGGTTGCCCTCGTCTTCGTCGGCGGCATCGTCGGCACCGGTCTGCGCTACCTCATCGAAGAGTTGTTCCCGACCCACGGAACCGGATGGCCGTGGGCCACTTTCGGTATCAACCTGAGCGGTGCCTTTCTCCTCGGCGCGGTCCTCGAGGTGCTGGCACTGTCCGGGCCCGACAACGGGTGGCGCCGCCGGATGCGGGTGCTGGTGGGCACCGGATTCTGCGGTTCGTACACCACCTACAGCTCGTTCGCGCTGGAGACGACACAGCTCGGACACCATGGGGCGGTCGGCCTCGGGATCGCCTACGCCGCCATCAGTGTGGTGGCGGGCATCGGGTGCGCCTGGCTCGGGATCGCAGCGGCCGCAACGGCGCTGCGGTGGTGGAAGGGAGAGGTCCGATGACGGTGATCGCGGTACTGGTGGCCGGCGCGCTCGGTGCCGTCGCACGCTTCGTGGTGGACGGCGCCATCAAGCAATGGCGGCCGACGACGTTCCCGTGGGCAACCCTGCTCATCAATGTGACCGGCTCGTTGTTGCTGGGAGTGCTTGCGGGCCTGGTGATCTCGCACGGTGCTCCGGGCGAGTTGCAGGTGATCGCGGGCACCGGATTCTGCGGCGGCTACACGACATTCAGCACCGCGTCGGTGGAATCGGTCCGGCTCGTCCAACAACGGCACGGGGTACTCGGACTGATCAACGCGGTGGGGTCGGTGGTCGGATCGGTGGCCGCGTGTGCCGGGGGACTCGCCCTCGCGTGGGCGATCTGAGGAGGTCGACGGATGGCAGGAACACACGGTTCGCAGACCCGGGGATTCGGGCAGTCCGACGACGACGGCCCGCTGCGTCGGCATCGGCGCGGTCCACAACCGGCGGTGGCCGCGCGGGCGGCCATCGTCGTCGGCTGGAACCGCCATCCCGACAGCGTCGCCGCGGTCCGCTTCGCGGTGATGCTCGCGCATCAACTCGACGCACACGTGCACGTCGTCCACATCGTCGATCTCGATGACGAGCCCCTCGATCCGGATGCGCCCGACTGGGATGCGCAATTCGCCGCCACCGTCAACGAGGACGCGCTCGCCGCGCGAGAATTGCTCGACACGCTGCCGGCATCGTGGACCTATCACAGCGGTCACGGCTCGGCAGCCGACCTGATCGCGACCGTCGCCGACCGGTATTCGGCGCTGTTGGTGGCGATCGGCAGCCCACGCGGGGGACTGGTGTCACACCTCGATCGATGGTTCGGCCAGTCGGTGGCGCAACGGATGATCGGAAAACGCCGCGTGCCGTTGTTGCTGGTGCCGGCCGATACCGACGTCGGCTGACGATCGCCCCGGAGTGGGTCGCGGCCGATCTGCCATCATGGCGGCATGGAGATCACCACCGAGGAACAGTTGCGCGCGATCGTCGGCGAGCCCGCCGAGATGGTGGTGAAGAAGGTGAAATCCGCGCTCGAGCCCGTGCACATCGAGTGGTTGTCGGCGTCGCCGATGGTGTTCGTCGCCACCTCTGACGGCGCCGGCCGGATGGACGTCTCGCCCAAGGGGGATCCGCCCGGCAAGGTGGTGCATGTGCTCGACGAGCGCACCATCGTCATCCCCGAGCGGCCCGGCAACAAGCGGGTCGACGGATATCTGAACGTCCTGGCGAATCCGCACGTCGGCACGATCGCGATCGTGCCGGGACGCGGGGACACGTTGCGTATCAACGGGACTGCGCGCATCGTCGACTGTGATCATCGTGATGGGGACGACCGCGGTGGACCTGACTACTTCGACGAGCTGGCGGTCAAGGGGCGCCGTCCGATCCTCGCGCTGGAGATCACCGTCGAAGAGGTGTTCTTCCACTGCGCCAAGGCTTTTCTGCGTTCAGACCTCTGGCATCCGGAGACCTGGCATCCCGACGACCTGCCCAGTACCGCACAGCTGACCAAGAAGCTCATGCCCGAACTCGACGAGGCGGCGCTGGAGCAGCGGTACGCCGAGAGCAACTATCGCACGCTGTTGTACTGAGTCCTCCCAACGCAATCGGTGGCGCACCCCGCAAGGGAGTGCGCCACCGATGGTCGAGCTCAGACGGTCGAGCTCAGGTGATGGAACTCAGTTCACTTCAGTTCGGCGCTGCTCTTGCCGAGCACACGGCGGGCGATGATCAGCTGCTGGATCTGCTGGGTGCCCTCGAAGATGTCGAGGATCTTCGAGTCGCGGGCCCACTTCTCCAGCAGTAGACGCTCGGAATAGCCTGGCGTGCCGGCCAATTCGACCGCCTTGTTGGTGATGTCGGTGCCGGTGCGGCCGGCCTTCGCCTTGGCCATGGAGGCCTCGAGCGAGTTCGGCTGCTTGTTGTCGGCCATCCAGCAGGCGCGCATCGTCAGCAGGTAGGCGGCCTCGAAATCCGATTCCATGCGGATGAATTCCGCTGCGGCCGCGTGCTGGTCGACGGCGGGCTTGTCGTAGTCGATCTCGATGCCCGCGTCCTCGAGGACGTGCCGCAACTCCTCGAGCGCAGCCCGGGCCACCCCCACGGCCATACCCGCGACCAGGGGCCGCGTGTTGTCGAAGGTCTGCATGACCCCGCCGAAGCCCTTCTTGGTGTCGACCTCGGGGCTGCCGAGCAGATTCTCCTTGGGGATGCGGCAGTTCTCGAATCGGATGACCGCGGTGTCGGACACCCGGATTCCGAGCTTGTGCTCGAGTCGGGCCACCTCGACGCCCGGATGCTCACGCGGCACCACAAAGCTCTTGATCGCGGCGCGTCCGAGGCTCTTGTCGACGGTCGCCCACACCACGATGTGGCTGGCGCGCGACCCGGCGGTGACGAAGATCTTCTCGCCGTTGATGACGTAGTCGTCGCCGTCGCGGGTGGCGGTGGTGGTGACCGCCGCCGAGTCCGACCCGAAGCTCGGCTCGGTGATGGCCATGGCCGCCCACACCTTGCCGAAGCGCTTGAGCTGCTCGTCGTCGGCGACCGCGGCGATCGCGGCATTGCCCAGACCCTGGTAGGGGATCGACAGCATCAAGCCGACGTCACCCCACGAGGTCTCCATGACGTTGACGACCGATTGCATGTTGCCGCCGTTGACGACGGTGCCCGCGGGCTTGGGCTCGGACGACTCCTTGCCGCGGCCGGCGTCGGCACCCGCACCGGCCTGGCCGGTCTCGGCGAGCCCGTCGTACAGGCTGGCCAGGGTGTCGAGTTCGACGGGATAGTCGTGCTCACGCAGGTCGTACTTGCGCGAGATCGGACGGAAGATCTCCGCCGCGGCCTGATGGGCCTGATCGATGGTGACGCCGAGCTTCTTCGGCAGTTCCAGATTGATGCTCATGTCTTCTACCTCGCTGGTTCTGGCGTCGTCAGAGGACGACGATGCCCTCGCCGATGCCCGCGCCACGCAGGTCGCGGTACCAGCGCTCGACCGGATGTTCCTTGGTGAAGCCGTGCCCACCGAGCAGCTGGATGCCGTCGAGCCCGATCTGCAGGCCCTTGTCGATGGTCAGTTTGCGGGCCAGTGCCGCCTCACGGGCGAACGAGAGACCCTGCTCGGCGCGCGATGCACCGCGCAGCGTGACCAGACGGATGCTGTCGAGTTCGGTGGCGATCGTGGCGACCATGAAGGCGACGGCCTGCCGGTTGGAGATCGGTTCGCCGAAGGCCTCGCGCTCGTTGACGTAGGGGATGACGTAGTCGAGGACGGCCTTGGCGGTGCCGGCGGCCAGCGCCGACCAGCCCAGACGCGACAGACGCACGACGTCGCGGTAAGCGGCGAATGCCGCGTCGCCGGTCTGCTCACCGACGAGCGCGGTCTCGGGTACCGCGACATCCTGCAGCAGCAGGCGCCCCATGCCGGCAGCGCGCACGCCCATGCCGGGGTCGGCCTCGACGATCAGGCCCTTGGTGTCGGACTCGACGATGAACAGCGCGGGCCGGCCGTCGAGCTGGGCGCCGACGATGAACAGCTCGGCGGAGCCTGCGGCCGGGACGAACGACTTCACACCGTTGAGCCGGTACCCGCTGGGCACGCGAGTTGCCTTGGTCTGCAAGGAGAATGCGTCGAACAGCGGCCGCGGCTCGGCGATCACGACGGCCGACTGCGGAACGCTTTCACCGGCGAAGTCGGGCAGGTAGGTCTTCTGCTGGCCGTCGCTGCCGAAGTTGGTCAGCGTGGTGGCCACGCCACTCGGCGCGAGCAGCGGCAGCGCCAGACCCATGTCGCCGTAGGCCATGGCTTCGGCGACCAGCGCGTTGGTGACCACTCCGCGCTCGGTGGCCGCTCCCTCGAACTCCTCGGGCACGTTGATCATGGTGATGCCGAGCTCGGCGGAACGCTTGACGATCTCCTCGGGCGCGGCGGCCGCGGCGTCGGCGTCATAGGCGGCCGGACGCAGGATCTCCTCGGCGAACTCCTTGACCGTCTCGGCGATCATCTGCTGTTCGTCGTCGGGGTTGAGGTTGAAGTAGCCCTTGGGGGTGGTGGTCAGGCGCTTGGCCGGTGCGGAGCCGCCCTGGACCTTCTGGAATGCGCGGTTGGCAGCGCCGAGGGTCTGGAATCCGGTCTTGGTGGCCTGGTACGCGATCCGGTTGATCGGCTCGCGGATCTGATACTTCTCGGCGAACTCGGAGCCGGTCACGGTGGTCAGCACACGCATCGCGGTGCCGATGAAGTTGCGTGGATGCCGATTCTTCCCGACGGCGGAGGTGTCGCGGGGTTCGGTGTGAGTTGACATGTTCACCATTTCTCGCAGTGGTATAGAGCAATTGATGCAGGGTCCGGCTCCGGAACACTATCTTACCCGGCAGTAAGATGGCACCTTACTCTGCGGTAAGAAGTTTGTCACGTCCGCGGTGCGCAACGCCGGGAGCGCGGATGGCTGGCACCGCGGTGGGTGCGGGAGCACAGTGGAGACCATGCATCTCACGCACTTCGGTCACTCGTGTCTCCTGGTCGAACTCGAGGGAAAGAAGATCCTGTTCGATCCGGGCAACATGTCGCACGGATTCGAGGGGATCACCGGACTCGACGCCATCCTGATCACCCATCAGCATCCCGACCACTGTGATCTCGCCCGGCTGCCCGACCTGATCGCAGGCAATCCGCAGGCCCTGCGCTTTGCCGACCCGCAGACCGCCACGCAACTCAACGATGCCGACTCGGCCGGGGAGTGGACCGCGGCGCACCCCGGGCATCAGGTGGAGATCGGCACGGTGACCGCGCGGATGACCGGTGGCCGGCACGCGGTGATCCATCCGGAGATCCCGGTCGTCGACAACATCGCCTACATCCTCGACTCGGCGGCGGGCGCCGGCCGGTTCATGCATCCGGGCGACGCCTTCTACATCCCGTTCGAGGCGATCGACGTGCTCGCACTGCCGTCGGCGGCACCGTGGATGAAACTCAGTGAATCGGTGGACTACCTGCGCGCGATGGCGCCGCGCGTCGCGGTGCCGATCCACCAGGCGATCCTCTCCGACGCGGGCACCGGCATCCACTACGCGCGGCTGTCGGAGATGAAGGACGGCGCAACGGAATTCCGGGTTCTCGACCCAGAGGCGCCGAGCAGCCTCTGACCTCATCCGAATTCTGAATACTGTTGGGCGGCAGTGTATTTGGTCACCATCACGCCATGACGGTCACCGCAGTCCCGTCGCCCGCCCAGTCATACAGTGCGGCCATCGTCGGCTCCGGCACGTGGACGCAGCCTTGTGAACCGGAGGTCTTGTACCGGTCGCGGTCGCCGTACGGGAACTTCTGCCACGGCGAGTCGTGAAATCCGAAGTCGCCGGAGAACGGAAGCCAATAACGGACGAACACGACGTAGCCGGGGCCGGACAGGTCCCGATCTGTTTCGTGGTAGAGGATGCGCCACGAGCCGGTGGGCGTCGGATGCTCGGCGGTCCCGGTGGTGACCGGCGAGTAGCGGATCACCTTGTCCCGCTCACAGAACCACAGGTCCTGCGCGGAGATGCTCACCGTCACCCGCCGCGGTTCGGTATTGCCTGCGCATGGATCGGGCTTCGCCGGCACGTCGGTGGCATTCGGCTCGGGTGTCGACACCGGTTGGCGGTCCTCGGCGCGCGCGGGGGACGAATTGTCGGCACCGTAGCCGAGGCGTATCACCGAGAAGACGGTGATCACGGTGGCGGTGAGAATCAGTAGTACGAGCCACCCGTGCCGCACAAGCGCCGCGCTCGAACCGCGTCGGGAACGATCGAATCGTGTCACGCCGAGTCTCCAGTTACGCCGAATCTCCGCCTCGGCGTGCTGCCGTGCACGCCCGGTATCGCTTATGCGACCGACGTTACGCCGCCGTCGAGATACCGAGGCCGCGCGCTTGATGTCGCCGCCGGGGGACTCTCAGCGTGGACGCAGAGCGCCGAGTACCGCGTCGTGCAGCAATCCGTTGGTGGCCACCGCGCTGCCCCCGCGCGGCCCCGGGGCCCCGTCGAGCGCGGTGAACCGCCCGCCCGCCTCGCGGACCAGGATGTCGAGGGGTGCGAGGTCCCACAGCGATACCTCCGGTTCGGCGGCGATGTCCACGGCACCCTCGGCGACCAGGCAATAGGTGAAAAAGTCGCCGTAACCACGCACACGCCAGACCTTGTCGGTCAGTGCGAGGAACTGCTCGCGGATACCGGCGTCGGCCCAGCCGGACAGGCTCGAGAACGCGAGGCTGGCCGACGGCACCTCACCCACCTGCGACACCGACAGCGCACGCGTCCGGCCGTCGAATTCCGCGTGCGCGCCCGCGCCGTCCTGCGCCCACCAGCGGCGCCGCAACGCCGGTGCGGAGACGACGCCGAGCACCGGAATCCCGTCGACGAGCAGCGCGATCAGCGTCGCCCACACCGGCACCCCGCGCACGAAATTCTTGGTGCCGTCGATCGGGTCGATCACCCACTGCCGTCCGGTCAGCGCGGCCTCGCCACCGAACTCCTCGCCGAGTACCTCGTCGTCGGGGCGTGCCTGCGCCAGCCGATCGCGGATCATCCGTTCGCAGGCGAGGTCGGCGTCAGAGACCGGGGTGAGGTCGGGTTTGCGCGTCACCTGCAGATCGAGGGCGCCAAAGCGTGACATCGTCAGCTCGTCGGCCGCTGCGGCCAACGACAGCGCGAGATCGAGATCGGTGTCGGGGATGGTCGTCACGCGCGACAGCCTAACGCGGCTGATCTCCCCGGTAAGCTTGGCCGCATGTGGATCACCGTGACGATTGCCATCCTCCTGGCGGTCATCGCCGTCGCGATGATCATGCAGATGCGTGGCCGCCGGGTCGGGTTCGGCGGCGGGGCGCGCGGCGGCGCCGGACTCGTGCAGGGCCGGCTCACCGTGACCGGTGTCAGTGATCGGCCCGAGGCCGACAGCAAGGGCGACGCGTACTGCACCGTTTCGGGCACCATCATCGGTCCCGGTACCGAACCGGCCGAGGTATACGGCACGTTGGTGCTCGCCGACGGCCAGCCGTGGCCGCAGATCGGCTCGTACCATCCGGTCGTCTACAAGCCGGGTAAGGCCGAGACCAGTTGGCATTTCGGCGAACTGCCGCCGCAGGCGCCCGGTCCGGGCGAGATGCCACCACCGGCCCGGTAGCCGGTACCCTGAGTAACCGTGCATCCCGATGTGACCGCAGATCTCGAATCCCTCGACGCCACTCTCACGACCGTGGAGAAGGTGCTCGACGTCGATGAACTGCGCCGCCGCATCGAGGAACTCGAGATGCAGGCCTCCGACCCCGAGTTGTGGAACAACCAGGAGCACGCGCAGCAGGTCACCAGCGAGCTCTCCCACGCGCAGGCGGAACTGCGCCGGGTCACCGAACTACGCCAGCGGGTCGAGGACATGCCGGTGCTCTACGAACTCGCCGAATCGGAGGAGGGCGACGACCGCACCGCCGCACTCGCCGACGCCGACGCCGAGCGGCAGAGCCTACGTACCGACATCGCCGCGATGGAGGTCAAGACGATGCTCGCGGGCGAATACGACCAGCGCGATGCGCTGGTCAACATCCGGTCGGGCGCCGGCGGCGTCGATGCCGCAGACTGGGCGCTGATGCTGATGCGGATGTATGTGCGCTGGGCCGAACAGCACGGTTACTCGGTCGATGTCTACGACACCTCCTACGCCGAGGAGGCGGGTCTGAAGTCGGCCACGTTCGCCGTGAAGGCCCCCTACATGTACGGCACGCTTTCGGTCGAGCAGGGGACCCACCGGCTGGTCCGCATCAGCCCGTTCGACAACCAGGGACGGCGTCAGACCTCATTCGCCGAGGTCGAGGTGCTGCCGGTCGTCGAGACCACCGACCACATCGACGTCGACGAGAACGAGGTGAAGGTCGACGTCTACCGGTCGTCGGGCCCCGGCGGTCAATCGGTCAACACCACAGACTCCGCGGTGCGGTTGACGCATCTGCCCACCGGCATCGTCGTCACCTGTCAGAACGAGAAGAGTCAGCTGCAGAACAAGGCGTCGGCGATGCGGGTGCTGCAGGCCAAACTGCTCGAACGCAAACGCCAAGAGGAGCGTGCCGAACTCGACGCACTCAAGGGTGACGGCGGATCGAGCTGGGGCAATCAGATGCGGTCCTACGTCCTGCACCCCTATCAGATGGTGAAGGATCTGCGGACCAACGTGGAGAGCAACAACCCGACCGCCGTACTCGACGGCGAGTTGGACCAGTTCATCGAGGCGGGTATCCGCTGGCGAATGGCCGATGTCGGCGCCTGAGTTGATGTCGGCGCCTGAGTTGCTGGCGGCGGCGAACCCGCAGGACGCCACCCGACAGCTGATCGGATCCATCTACGTCTGGTTGGTGACCAACGGGTTGCAGATGGTCACCTGGACGCTTGGTGGCCTCATCGTCATCCGGCTCATCCGCTGGACGGCCGACAAGTACGCCGCGCGCGTCGACAGCAGCTTCCACAACAGTGATCTGATCGTTCAGACCGAGGACTCCAAACATCGGCGCGCCCTCGTCGACGTCGTGGCGTGGGTGCTCATCGTCGCGGTGATCATCGTGGTCCTGATCCGCTTCCTGGTGATCCTCGACATCCCGATCACCGGTCTGACCGGACCGGGAGCGGTGATCGGTGCGGCGCTCGGTTTCGGTGCCCAGCGCGTCGTACAGGACATCTTGGCCGGGTTCTTCGTCGTCGCCGAGAAGCAGTACGGCTATGGCGACGTGGTGAGTCTGACCACCACCGGTAACGGTGAGGCCGATGGCACCGTGGAGGACGTGACCCTGCGCGTGACCAAACTGCGTACCAGCGAGGGTGAGGTCATCACCGTCCCCAACGGGCAGATCATCAAGGCCACCAACCTGTCGAAGGATTGGGCGCGCGCGGTGGTCGACGTGCCGGTGCCGGCCGAGGCCGACATCGGACTGGCCAACGAGACGCTCGACCGGGTCGGTCAACAGTTCTACGACGACACCAGGTGGCACGATCTGCTTCTCGACGCGCCGTCCTCGCTGGGCGTGACCGATCTCGAACTCGACTCGGTCACCGTGCGCATGGTGGCGCGGACCCTGCCCGGCAAACAGTTCGAGGTCAGTCGTGCGCTGCGGATCGCGATCGTCCGCGCGCTCGCCCGGGAGGGCATCAGCGTGGCACCGGGTCGCGACGCCCAAGCGGCTGCCGGACCGCCGGCAACCCACGCCGCCGACCCCGTCGGCCGAGGTGAGCAGACATGACCCATCACCAAGGCGGGCCCGGGCGCGACGACGAGATCCCGGATGAAAGGCGAGCATCCGGGCCCGGCCCGGAAGCCGGCAGGCGCGGAGATCCCACCGCCACCGACCCCATACCGGTGATCCCGGGACCCTCCACGCCCCAGCACCCGGCCGAGCAGAGCGGTGGCCCCGAGGAATCGGCGGGCGAGCACGCCCAGCCCACACAGGCCGAACCCACGCAGGCCGAACCCACGCAGACCGAACCCACGCAGGCCGAACCCACGCAGGCCGAACCCACGCAGGCCGGCGAACGGCCGGTCACCGCGGGCGGCGACAACGGCGGCGGCCGGCACCGCAGCGCGTGGCGCGCACGCAACTGGGGGCATCTCTATCACACACGTATCAGGACCAGCACCACCGTGTTGATCGTGATGTTCATCGTGTGCTGGGTGATCTACGGGTACACCTCGCAGCGATATGCTCCGCCACCCGAGCCGGTCAACGCGCCGCGTCAGGTCGTCCGCACCACCGAGCCCACCTTCAGCAGATCGTCCACCACCCCCTCGTCGAGCACGTCGTCGTCGCCTTCGTCTTCGAGTGAGTCCTCGGGCGCGTCGTCGGGGCCGAGCCGGCCCGGCTCGGGCGGCGGTCCGGTATCGGAAACCGGATCAGGGCAACCGACCACTCCGACCAACGGCATCGTCCCCGGGTTCCAAATGCCATGGGAGACCACGACCGAGACCACGACGGTGCCCTCGCGATGATGCAGCAGGCCGGGCCTCGCGAGGCGATGAACAGGCATTCTCGAACCGTCTGATCGGACCGGTTCGGATCGCGGCGCGCCCCACGTGCGCCTGAGCGGGCTTCTCAGGCGTCGTCGTTACACTGCTCCCTGTGATCACGCTGGACAACGTCACGATGAAGTACAAAGCCGCCAGTAGGCCGGCTCTGGCCGAGCTGTCTCTGGAGGTGGAGAAGGGCGAGTTCGCATTCCTCATCGGGCCGTCGGGTTCGGGGAAGTCGACCTTCTTCCGGCTGCTGCTCAAGGAGGACAAGCCCACCAGGGGCAACGTCTACGTCGGCGACTTCCACGTCAACACGCTCAAGAGCCGGCTCGTGCCCAAGTTGCGGCAGTCGATCGGTTGCGTGTTCCAGGATTTCCGGCTCCTGCAGCAGAAGTCGGTCGCCGACAACGTCGCGTTCGCGCTGGAGGTGATCGGCAAGCCACCGTCGATGATCCGCAAGGTCGTGCCCGAGGTGCTCGACTACGTGGGTCTCGAGGGCAAGCTCGAACGCATGCCTTACGAGCTCTCCGGCGGCGAGATGCAGCGTGTGGCCATCGCACGCGCGATCGCCAACCGGCCGTTGGTGCTCTTGGCCGACGAGCCGACCGGGAACCTCGACCCGGAGACCAGCGAGGAGATCGTCGACGTCCTCGACCGGGTGAACCGGCGGGGCACGACCGTCGTGATGGCCACCCATGACCGGCACATCGTCGACGCCATGCGCCGGCGGGTCCTCGAATTCGACAACGGACGACTGGTACGTAACGACGAGCAAGGCGTCTACGGCATCGGCTGACGCCGTCGTCGCGATCCGCACGTGTGCGTGACCAGCGACCCGTCACCGAGGCCACCACGACGACCAAAGGACATCCGATGCGAGCCAATTTCATCTTCAGTGAGGTCTTCAACGGCTTCCGCCGCAATCTGACCATGACGGCCGCGATGATCATCACCACCGCGATCACGCTCGGCATGTTCGGCGGGGGACTGCTGGTGATCCAGATGGCCGACAAGAGTCAACAGATCTTCCTCGACCGCGTCGAGATGCAGTTCTTTCTCAACGAGGACGTTTCCAAGGCCGACCCCAACTGCCGGCAGGCACCGTGCACCACCTTGCGCGCCGACCTGGAGAAACAGGCCGGCGTCGGGTCGGTTACCTACGTCAGCGCGCAAGAGGGATATCAGGCGGCCAAGGAGATGTTCGCCGAGACCTCTCCGGAGATCGCCGACCAGATCACCCAGGACACCTTTTCGCAGGCGTCGTTCAAGGTCCGGATGGCCGATGCCGACCGCTTCGACGAGGCGTACAACGCGTTTGCCGGCAGACAAGACCTCGGGGTCGAAGGCGCACTCGATCAGCGAGAATTGGTGAAACGCATCTTCGGGGTTCTCGACGGCGTGCGAAATGCCGCATTCTCGGTGGCCGCGATCCTGGCCGTCGCCGCGATCCTGCTGATCGTCAACACGGTGCAGATCGCGGCCTTCACCAGACGCACCGAGGTGTCGATCATGCGACTCGTCGGCGCGACCCGCTGGTACACCCAACTGCCCTTCCTGCTCGAGGCGGTGATCGCCGCGCTGATCGGATCATTGTTGGCGGTCGGCGGACTGTTCCTGGCAAAGGTGTTCTTCTTCGACCGGGCGCTGGCCGGGTTGTATGGGGTCAACATCGTGCCCAGAGTGACCGCGGGCGACGTGTTGTTCGTCTCGCCGTGGCTCGTCATCGGCGGAATTGTGTTGGCAGCGGTGACCGGATATGTCACGCTGCGTGTCTACGTTCGCGAGTGAGGAGGTGAATCCACCGACATGGTGAAAGAAAAGGGACGCAACCTGATCGCGTCCAATCGTAAGGCGCGACACAACTACACGATCCTCGACACCTACGAGGCGGGTATCGCCTTGCTCGGCACCGAGGTGAAGAGTCTGCGTGAGGGCAAGGCGTCGCTGGTGGACGCATTCGCCACCATCGACGACGGCGAGGTCTGGTTGCGCGGGCTCAACATCGCCGAGTACGGCAGCGGATCGTGGACCAACCACGCGCCGCGCCGCAACCGCAAACTTCTGATGCACCGGAGTGAGATCGACAACCTCATCGGCAAGATCCGCGACGGCAACCTGACCCTGGTGCCGCTGTCGATGTACTTCAGCGACGGCCGCGCCAAGGTCGAACTCGCGTTGGCCCGCGGTAAACAGGCCCACGACAAACGCCAGGACATCGCGCGACGCACCGCGCAACGCGAGGTCGCCCGCGAGATCGGCCGGCGCGTCAAGGGCATGTGATCCGGTGCTGACGGCCTCGACGCCCTCGCACCGGGCCACCGGCCGTCGTCTGGTCATGCCGCACGGACCGGTATTGCGGGGACCGGTGCTGCGCGGGCCGGTATTGCGCGGTCTTCTGGTGCTGGTGGCATTGACGGCACTGGTCCTCGGTTGTGCACCGAACACCGCCGACAACAACGCCCGCATCGGCGGGAACCCGCCCGCTATCAGCGGCCTGCCGGCCACCCCGCCGATGGGCTGGAACAGCTGGAACACCTTCGGCTGCAACATCACCGAGCAGATCGTGCGCGCGCAGGCCGACGCGTTGGTGTCGACGGGCCTGGCCGCCAAGGGGTATCGATACGTCGTCGTCGACGACTGCTGGTCGGCGCCCACCCGCGACGGAGCCGGTGCATTGACGGCCGACCCGGCCCGATTCCCGTCGGGGATGGCCGCATTGGCCGCATACGTGCATTCGCGCGGGCTGAAGTTCGGCATCTACGCCGGCGCGCGGGACAAGACCTGCGCCCAGTTCGGCGGTACCCGTCCGGGCGCCACCGGCAGCGGCGGCCACGAGTCGACCGATGCGCGCACCTTCGCCTCCTGGGGTGTCGACCTCGTCAAATACGACTGGTGCTCGAGCGACGCCGACCATGACGATCAGGTCGCGTCGTTCACCGCCATGCGCGACGCCATCCGGGCCACCGGACGTCGGATGGTCTACAGCATCAACCCCAACAGCGGCGTCGCCGGATCGGTGCCCGGCGCCGAATTCGATTGGGGCGGAGTGGCGACGACGACGCGCGCCACCAACGACATCACCGCCGCCTGGACCACCCGGCCGCCCGGCGCCACCTCCACGCCGGCGTCGGGAAATCAGGGCATCGTCGACATCATCGACGCCGTATCGAAGATCGGCGCTCGCGTGACCGACGGCAGCTTCCTCGACATGGACTCACTCGTCGTCGGGGTCGGCAATCAGCTCACCCCCGCGATGGAACGCACCCAGATGGCGCTGTGGGCGATGACCGCCGCGCCGCTGATGGCCGGCAACGACCTAACGACGATGAGCGCCCGCACCCGCGACATCCTGGCCAACGAGGCGATCATCGGCATCGATCAGGACGAGCGCGTCCGGGCCGGCGCCGTGGTCGGTGACGACCCGGAGATCTGGAGCCGCGCGCTCGGTGCCAAGGGGCTGGTCGTGTCGTTGACCAACCGGGCCGATCACCCGCGGACCATGACGGTGACCCTCTCCAGCCTCGGACTGACCGGCGACGCGTCGGTCTCCGCCGTCGACGCGTGGACGGGCCGCCGGTATCAGGCCGCGAACGGTGCACTGACCGTGCGGGTCGGGGTCGACGACACGGTGGTGCTGTCGATCCAGTGACACGGGCGATCCGGCGACATGACGATCCGGCGACATGACGATCCGGGGATAAGGGAATGAACCGGACACGACGAGTTGTTACAATGGACTGTCCGCCGAGAGATCGGAGGACACCTGTCTCGGGGCTGATCGGTTTCGACTCTGTACGCCGAGGCGGGGGAAGCGTGTCGGTGCAGGCCAGAGACCACCGTATAAGCGTCGCGGCAACCAATTAAGCGCCGATAAGAATCAGCGCGACTACGCCCTCGCTGCCTGACAGCGGGCCCGTAGTCTGTCGGCCCGGACTCTGCTCTCAAGTCCGGTGCCGGCATCATCTCTGAGAGCTCACCGTTCGCACCGGTCGCGGGTGCGGATGGGACAACCAACAGCGACTGGGATCGTCATCTCGGCTGGTTCACGTGACCGGGAGATCCGAGTAGAGACATAGTGAACTGCACACGGAGAAGCCCCGCCGACCCGACGGAGGACCCGGGTTCAATTCCCGGCAGCTCCACGGCAGCCCCTCACCTGCTCAGGCAGGTGGGGGGCTTTTTCGTCGACGCTGTCCCCGGGGTGCCAGCATATCGCGTGGCCGAGCGCCCGGGTGGCGATGTTGTCTCCGGCGCCGACATGGCGCGGTGTCGCGGGCGCCGTGCTGGTGGGCTCGACCACGAAGCAGGCCGAGGCCGCGGTTCGACAACTGTGTCGGGGTCCGCTCGCGGCGGTCATTCGGCTGTGGAAGTATTGCGGACGACTGTGCAGGGCGCCTAGGTGGGGGAAGTGTGGCGGACGAGCGACTCGGGTTCGCGTTCGACGAGTTGCTGTGCGTCGTGGGGGGAGCCACTGTGATGGGGTGGCGACTCGGCGGGGATGTGAACGGTTGTTCTGAGCTTCGTTCTCACGCGAGTGGGGTTGCATTGTGACGATCGGGATTCCGGGGTCGTTGCAGTGGGTGTCGTATCTGGCTGGTGAGAAGTGGCCGCAGGGTGATGAGGATGCGATGTGGCGTATCGCTGATTCGTGGCGTTCGCATGCTGATCGGTTGCGGGATTTGGTTCCGGAGTTGAATTCGGTTACTCAGGAGACGTTGTCGGTGATCGAGGGTGCTTCGGCGCAGGCGATTGCTGATGAGTTCTCGAAGATGTTCTCGGGTGATTATGCGGTCGACAAGTTGGCCGAGGGTATGGATGGTTTGGCTGAGTTGGCGTCGGCGACGGGTACTCAGATCCAGTACACGAAGTTGACGATTTTGGCGTCGTTGGGTATTGCGGCGGTGCAGATTGCTTTTGCGCTCGCTAATGCGTGGGAGACGTGTGGCGGGTCGTTGGCCGATATTCCGATTGTTCAGGCGATTACTCGTGCGGCGATCGCGGTGATGGAACGCACGTTGATCAAGGAGATCGTGGAGCAGGTCGGTAAGACGGTTGCGGTGACCACGATCAAGGAGTTGGTTCAGACCACGGTCGGCAAGATTGTGGCTGAGACGTTGAAGTGGTCGGCGTTGGGGGTGGTGCAGGAACTCGGTATTCAGGGTTATCAGATGTCGCAGGGGCATCGGTCGGAGATCGATGTGAAGCAGCTCGGCATGGTGGTGGAGTCGTATGCGTTGGGTGGGGCGATCGGCGGGGTGTCGAGTGTGGGGATGAGTAAGTTCGCTGACCGGCTGTTCGGGAAGGTCTCCGAGAACACGTCGAAGGCCGCGATTTTGGCTCGTGGTGGGGTGATCGGTTATGTCAGTGGTGCGGCGGGTAATGGTGGGGCGATGTTGTTGACCGGCGGGCATTTCAATGCTGCGGGTTTTTTTGGGTCGTCGTTGATGGGTTCGTTGCCGGGGAAGCCTGAGGGTGGTGGGCTGACTGCGGGGTTGACTGGGCGGGAATCGGTTACCGGTGTGGTGGGTGGTTCGCCGGCACGCGGGGACGCGGCGGTGTTGGGTGATCACGGAATTGTTGGGCACCTGGATGGCGCGATCGTGTCCGGCGGCGTACCCGCCGAGGCGGCTGCGTCCGGCGGTGGCGTGGGGGGTCAGGGGTCGTCGGTGGCTGCGGGGGCTGCGCATGGTGGTGGGGATTCTGGTGAGGGGGCTGCTGGTTCTGGGGTGCCGCAGGCGCAGCCTCATCCCGAGGGTTCGGTGGCGGCGTCGGGTGAGGGGGCGGGCAGTACTGCTCCTTTGGTGAACGGGGGTTCGGAAAGTGCTGGGGTGCAATCGGGTTCGTCGACTGCAGCGGCTACGCCGTCGGCGTCGGCCTCGGGGGGAGCGGCGACGTCGGGGGGAGCGGCGATGTCGGGGGGTGCGGCGCCGGCCGCGGCGGGTGCGGCGGCGCCCGCCGCGGTCGCTGCGGCGGGTCATGTGTCGGGGGGCGCGGGCTCGGTGTCGGGTGGTGCGGCGGCTGCCGGATCGGCTGCCGGATCGGGTGCTGGGTCGGGTGTTGGTGGGGGTCGGCCGGTGGTGTCGGCGATTGCGGAGCATCCGGCGGCGTCGGGTGCGGTGGTGTCGGCGCGGCCTGACGGTGCGGGGGTGCCGCGGATGTTGACGGCGGTGCGGGCAGAGTCGGTGGCGTCGGCGGTGGGTGTTGAGGGTGCGGGCGTGGATCGTGGTGTGGGGTCGCAGGTTTCGGCGGGGGTTCCGGAAGGCGCCCGGCCGGTGTCTGGGGGTGGCCCGGGTGAGCGGGGCGGGCCGCTGCCGGTGGATCGTCCGTCGGTCGGGGATGCTCGCCGGGATGGTCCGGCGGGTGATACGGGTGCGGATCGTGGTGCCGGTGATGGTGGGTCGGCGCGGCCGTTCGAGGGGGATG
>NZ_JBNCNR010000007.1:0-198100 GCF_049847065.1 Gordonia sp. DT219
AGGCGGTCGAACTCGCCGGTCAGGTTCGCCGCGTAGTGATCGAGCATGTTGCGCAACGTGTTCAGTTGCTGCATCGCCGCGAACGCTTCACGTGAGGTGAGGTCTGGACTGTAGGTGCGATCGTCGAGTTGGGCGATGAGGTGCCCGTACAGTTCGGCGGAAAGAGTGGTGGTGTCGTGGAACATGGATTCCCCCCTGGATGATCCTGCGATGACTCCAGTGTACACGAAGAAACGTTCGACGCGCAAGTGTTCGAAGATTAATCCACAAGGGCCGCAATCGGTTTCGTCACACCGGTGAACAGCTGTCACAGCGGTGAACGACTTTCCCTGCGGTGAACAGCAGTCACATCGGCCGACGATGTGCTACGCCGTCAACCCCGATTCTGCGCGACAGCCGCCCGGATCAGGTCGCCGAACGCCGAGCCGTCCAACGCATCGTTCTCTTTGATGTCGACGGCGCGGCGGGTGCCGGCGGTGAGGCTGGCGTTGAACACTTTTGCCGGATCGGGTAGGGCGGCGCCCTGGGCGAAGGTGACCTTGATCTTGTCCTTGTAGGTCTCGAGGGTGCAGATCAGTCCGTCGAGGGAGAACGTCGGCACGCCGTCGGGGTTGGACGGCTTGCGCCATTTGATCTCTTCGGTGATGTCGGGTTCGGCCTCAAGGATCAGTGCCCGGATCTCGTCGGCTCGCGCGGCCCGCCAGTCGGTCGTTGTCATGGGAGCACAGTACTGCGACGGGATGCGCCGATCGATCAGGAATCGAGAAGCGCCCGCACCACGTGGTGTCTTAGCGTCGAAGCAGTCGATGATCCCCGGATCGTCACCGCACAACATCGTCACCACACAACGAGGAGACACCACCATGAAGACCATGACCTGCCGCGAACTCGGAGGCCCATGCGACACCGCCCACCACGGCGCGGATGCGAACGAGGTCATCCACGCCCAGGATCAGCACCTCAAGGATGCGGTTGCGGCCGGCGACGAGACCCACCGCAGCGCCGCCGACGAGATGAAGGGCCGGTGGCGTCGGCCGATCTCCGGCATGAAGTGGTACCGGCAGGCGCAGCGTGACTTCGCTGCACTGCCCGAGGATTGAGGCCTCCACCTGGGATTACGTGTCCTGACAGCCGGTGACAGCGTCGCGTCAGCGTGTGACAGGACCGCGTACGGGGGCCTTCCTAATGTCGGTGTCAATACCTGACTCCGACCGTGAGGAGGTCCTCCATGACCACCACCATCACCGCGACCGACAGACCGTCGCGTCGCTATACCTCTCTCGCCGCGGCGGCCATCCCGCTCGCGGCACTGTGCTTGGCGTTCTTCGTCGAGATGGTCGACAACACACTGTTGTCGATCGCCCTGCCGACCATCGGCCGCAACCTGGGCAGCAGCACCACCGCCTTGCAGTGGATCACCGGCGCCTACTCGTTGACGTTCGGCGGACTGCTGCTCACCGCCGGTTCGATCGCCGACCGATTCGGCCGCCGACGCGTCCTGATGGTCGGGCTGTCCCTCTTCGGGACGCTCAGCCTGCTGGTCCTCGCCGTGAGCAGCACCGGTGAACTCATCGCCCTGCGGGCGGCACTCGGGGTGGCGGCGGCCATGATGGCGCCGATCACCAATTCGTTGGTCTTCCGGCTCTTCGACGACAAGACTCTACGGATGCGCGCGATGACCCTGATGATCGTCGTCGGCATGGCCGGATTCGTCCTCGGCCCACTCCTCGGCGGCACCGCCCTCGCACACGTGCGATGGGAATGGCTACTGGTCGTCAACGCGCCGATCGCGCTCATCGCCGGCCTCGGCATCTGGTTCGGGGTGGCGGCCGACCGCCGCGCGGACCTCACCGAGGACCGGCTCGACGTGCCCGGCGCCATCTTGAGCATCGCGACGATCGGGCTGGCCTGCTGGTCGGCGACCAGTGGCGTCGACCACGGGTGGGTCTCGGCGATGACGATCACCTCCATCGTGGGTGCTCTCGTCGCGGGCGCGGCATTCATCTGGCACGAACGTCGCAGCGCCGCACCGATGTTGGACCTCAAGCTGTTCTCCATCGGCACCGTGCGCGGTGCCGCGATCGCGCAGATCGGATCGTCGATCGCCATGGCCGGTGTCATGTTCGGCCTGATCCTGCACTTCCAGTACGCGTATGGCTGGAGTCCGGTCAAGGCCGGACTGGCGAATGTGCCGATGATCGCCACGATGCTGCTGGCCGCGCCGATCTCGGAATGGCTGGCCCGCCGATTCGGGCATCGGATCGCTTGTCTCGTCGGTGCTTTCGCGCTGGCCGGTTCACTGGCCGGGATGGCGTGGGCCGTCGGGCACGGTTACCTGGCCATCGCGGTCTGCATGGTGGTGATGTCGTTCGGTCTGCGGACCGTCATGACGATCTGCGCCGTCGCCCTCGTCGACGCCATGCCGGAGAACCGCACCTCGATGGGTACGGCCCTCAACGACACCGCCCAGGAGGTCGGCACCAGCGTCGGCACCGCAGTCATCGGCACGCTCATCGCGGCCCTGGTCGCCGCACAACTGCCCTCCGGGGCGTGGGGCGCCGACCTTGTCGGCAGCTTCTTCCACGGCGAGCAGATCGCCTACGCGGTACTGGCCGTGCTCGTCGGACTCATCGCCGGCGGCGGTGCGCTCGCGCTGACCAACTCGCACTCCACCGAGGAGGCGCACTGAGAGGCCTCAGACGGTCAGCGGTCGGGCGTCCGGACGACGGTGAACGTGATGCCCGACCGGTGGACGAAGCCGAGTTTCTCGTAGAGCTCGATGGCATTCGTATTGGTCGCGGCGGCGTGCAGGAACGGTGTCTCACCGCGGGCGTAGATGCCGTCGGCGACGGCGAGCACCAAGCGTGTGGCGAAGCCCTGACCGCGGAACTCGGCATCGGTGCATACCGCACTGATCTCGGTCCAGCCCGGCGGATGCAGACGCTCGCCCGCCATCGCGACCAGCGTGCCCTCCCGGCGGATACCGAGATACGTTCCCAATCGGTAGGTTTCGGGAAGAAACGGGCCGGGCTGGGTGCGGGCGATCAATGCGAGCATGTCGTGGACGTCGTCGGCGCCGAGCCGGATCGCCTCGTCGAAGGGACGGGCCGCCACGGCATCGGTGGCGATCATCTGGACACCCGGGCCGCTGATCACCTCCGACCAGCCCTCGGGCAGCGCATCGACACCGGCGGGAATCGCGACCTCCTGCCCCGGCCCGACGAGCTGCGCGAGGTCGGCCCAGGTCTGCGGGTCGGCGGCGTCACCGATCCCGATGAACGGCGAGATCGTGGGCAGATAACGGCGAGCGCGATCCGTCCCTTCACTCAGGTGACGATGAGCCCCGGTCAGGCTCGCCCACATGGCATCGTCGAGTACAGCGGTGTCCGGAGACGTCGAGGCGGTCATCGGTCGGCCCATTCCTTTGCGATCAGTTCGTACGAGCGCACGCGGGCGTCGTGGTCGTGGGTGATGGTGGTGATCGAGATCTCGGACGCACCGGTCGCGTCGCGGAGTTGTTCTAGTTTGTCGGCAACCGTCTCGGGGGAGCCGACGAACTGCGTCAGCACGCGGTCACGTACCAGGTCCCGATCGTCGTCGGTCCATTCCAGTGCAGCGGCCTCGGCCGGTGTGGGGAAGGCGATGGCGCCCTCGCCGCGACGGATACTGCGTACCCACGGTGCATATCCGGTTGCCAATTCTCTTGCCTCGTCATCGGTTTCGGCGATCACCGCATCCACCGACACCGCAACATAGGGCTCCGGTACGTCGGCGGACGGGCGGAAGGCCGCCCGGTAGGCGTCGACGGCGTCGATGACGGTGCTCGGACTGTGGTGGTAGCTGGCGACGAATCGCAGGCCCTTGGAGCCGGCGACCGCGGCGCTCGATCCGCCCGACGCACCCAGAATCCACACCTGGATATCGGCACCCTCACCCGGTGCGGCGTGTGCCGGTAGCCCTTCCAGGCTGACGTAGGTGCCGTCGAGCAGGGCGAGCACGGTGGAGATCTGCTCGTCATAATCCGGGGCATAGGCACCGGGCTGCTGAAGGAGATTCAGCAGATGTGCCACGGCGTTGCTCGAGAATGCCGAGGAGATGTCGTACTGCTTGGGCAGCAGCAGACCGTTCGGCGTGTACGCGTCCTCCTCGTGTGACGCACCGCCGCGCGCAGCCAGGTAGCCCTGTTTGGCCCCGTCCCGCTGGGCGCCCGCGGTCTGGGGCCCCGCAGCAGGCGTCGGCTGCGGCCGAGAAATCGACCGGCCGATCCCGAGATCGAGGCGCCCCGGGTGGAGCGCGTCGACGAGTCCGAATTCTTCGACTGTCGCGAGCGGGGTCCGGTGGCCGAATTGCACTCCGGCCGAACCCAACCGGATTGTCGACGTCGATCCGGCGATCAGCGCGATCTCCACGGCGGGCGACGAGCCGAGCACGCCCGGGTTCAGATGGTGCTCGGCGAACCAGTAACGGGCGTAACCGAAACGCTCGGCCTGTTGCGCGAGATCGATGGTGTTCCGAAGTGCGGTGGCGTTGTCGGAGCCGCTCGATCGGGGCAACAGATCGAGGACGGACAGCGGGATGGGTGCCATGGGATCTCCTATGCGTTGGTCGGCGCTGCGGCTGTGGAAGCGTGCGTGAGCAGGGTGTCGTGGGGCCATGGTCGCGCCGAGGCGGTCGGCAGCCCAAGGTTCTCGCGCAGCGTCGCACCGGTGTACTCGGTGCGGAAGACCCCGCGCTCCTGCAGTTCGGGCACGACCTTCGCGGCGAATTCGTCGAGTCCGGACGGGGTGAGATGCGGTGCGAGGATGAAGCCGTCGGCAGCATCGGTTTGGACGCGGTGATTGATCTGCTCGGCGACCTCGGCCGGCGTCCCGATGAACGACTGTGTGCCGCTGATCTCGACGACGAGCTCACGGATCGACAGGTTCTTCGTGTCGGCGAGGTGCCGCCACTGTTCGATCACGGCGACCGGGTCCTTGGTGATCCGGCTCTTGCCTTGGACGATCGCCGGTGCGTCGAGTTCGGGGCCGACGTCGGGCAATGGGCCATCAGGGTCGTATGCGCTCAGGTCGCGATTCCAGATCTCTTCGAGGAAACCGATGGCGGTGGCCCCGCTGACCTGCTGGCTCCGGATCGCAGCGGCGTTCTCGTGGGCCTCGGCGGTGGTGTCGCCGAGCGCGAACGTGGCGCCCGGCAGGATGAGCAGGTCGCCGGGCGAGCCTCCGATCGCAACCTTGCGTGCCTTGAGTTCGCGGTAATACGTGCGGGATTCGTCGATATCGCGGACAAGGGTGAAGATCCCGTCGGCGTACGCGCCGCCGAAGTCTCGGCCGGCCTCGGAGTCGCCGGCCTGCAGGATCACCGGATAGCGTTGCGGGCTCGCGGGTACCGAGAACTGGCCACGGACGTCGAAGTGGTCGCCGTGGTGGGCGAACGCGCCGGTGTCCGGGTCGCTCCAGAACCGACCACGCTCACCGTCGGCTACGACCGCGTCATCCGGCCACGAATCCCACAGCGTCCGAGCCACATCGAGCAACTCGGCGGCACGTTCGTAGCGCTCGGTGTAGGAGAGGTAGCCGCCGCGCCGGAAGTTCTCACCGGTGAACGCGTCCGACGAGGTGACGAGGTTCCACCCGGCTCGACCGCCCGAGAGATGGTCCAGGCTGGCGAATTGCCGTGCGAGTTCGAATGGTTCGTTGAAGGTCGCGTTGATGGTGCCGACCAGCCCGATGTCGGTCGTCACAGCGGCCAGCGCCGCGAGCACCGGCAAGGTGTCGGGACGGCCGACGACGTCGAGATCGTGGATCAGGCCCTTCTTCTCGCGTAGGCGCAATCCCTCGGCGAGGAAGAAGAAGTCGAACTTGGCGGCTTCGGCAGTCTGGGCGAGATGCACGAAGCTGCTGAAATCGATCTGACTGCCCGCGCGCGGATCACTCCACACCGTGGTGTTGTTGACGCCGGGGAACGCGGCGGCCAGTCGCACCTGCCGCAACGGCTTGTCGGTCATGAGGCCTCCGATGATGTCGCATACCGTGAACGCGGGCGGTCCAGGCCGAGGTTTCCACGTAAGATGTTGGCAGAGTGATTGTCTGGGCGTAGCCCGCGGCGTCGTAGCTCGGGCACCAGTGCATCGCTGATCAACGGGAGGTCGACGGCGTTGCTCGCCGGCCGCAGCCGGATTCCGTCGAGCCCGGCCCTTGTCCATGCGTCGATCAGATCTGCCAGCTCCGACGGGGTACCGGTGAAGATGTCGGCGTCCGTCCCCAGCGGTTCGCCGGCGAGTTCGTCGAGGCGTTGCAGTCGGTCCTCTGCGCGGTCCCGGTCGGTATCCAGGACGACCAACAGATCGCCGAACACCTTCGCCGGTGCAGTGTTTCGTCCCGATACCACGGCGAGGTCCTGTATCTCGGCGCTCACCGCACGCACGTCCGCATCGCTGTGCGGAGTGGTCCAGATCAGATCGGCGACGGCCACCCCGAGCCGGTAGACCTCGGTCGAATGCGCCAGGACGCCGACGATCGGCTGACCTTGCGGTGCGCGGGGAACCGTGAGCGGACCCTTGACCGAGAAGTGCTCGCCCTCGAAGTCGATGTAGTGCAGCTTGTTTCGGTCGATGAACCGGCCGGTGGACTGATCACGGATCTCGGCGTCGTCCTCCCAGCTGTCCCAGAGCCGGTGCAGCACCTCGCCGTAGTCGACCGCCTCGCGGAACGCCGACTTGACGAACGAGTTGTCGATTGCCGTGGCGAGTTCGGTCGGCGTGAGTTCGGGGAACTCGCGGCGTCCGAAAAGCTTTGCCTCGGTGCCGGTGACGCCAACCTTGAGTCGCACACCGGCCCGGCCGGTGCTCACGAAGTCGAGCGTCGCGATGGCCTTGGCGAGGTGAAACGGCTCGGTATGGGTGACCACGGCAGTCGGGATGAGGCCGATGTTGGTGGTACGCGGCGCGATCCGGGATGCGACGAGTACCGAGTCGAGGCGCCCGCGCACTCGGTCGGTACGCGGAATCGGCGGGCCGTAGGTCTCCGATTGCAGAGCCAGGGTGTCGTCGATGGTGAGGAAGTCGAGGAGCCCCCGCTCGGCCGTCTGCGCGAGCTCGACCCAGTACTCGGGATCGACCAGCCGCTTGGCGTTCTCGGCGTCTTCCCGCCAGGCGGCCGGGTGCCAGCCGACACCGTCGAGCGCGACGCCGAGGTGCACGTGGGTCATCGGGTGGCACCCACGGATGTATGCCAGTCGGCGACCACTGATTCGCCACCGGCGAACGAACCGAAGTCGGTGGTCTTGGTGAACGCGTCGATGGCGTAGAGATCGCGTGCGTAGCGCCAGAGTTCACCGAAGGCGGCGAGTCGTGGTGCCCCGGTTCGTGCCGCGGCGGCGTCGTAGCGCACGAGCGTCACGAACAGTCGGACATCGGCCAGAGTCACGTCGTCGCCGAGCAGAAACCGACTGTCCCGCAGACGATCATCAAGCTGGGTGAAGGCCTTGAGGAGGGTCTCTGCCGCCTCGGCAGCACCCGGACCGTCACCGGTCGCCACGTGTGCGGTGCTGTTGACGTCGGCACGCAGCCATGTCTCCAACTCGTCGATCTGTGCACGCAGTGCGGCCGGGTACAGCTCGACCCCACCGTGTGCGGCGACGTCGTACTGCGATGCGAGATCGGCGTCGAGAGTGGCGAAGTCGTTGCTGACAACCTTTCCGGTCTCGCGATCCCACAGCGTGGGGACCGACACGTGACCGTCGAAGTCCGGTTCGGTGCGGTCGTAGGCCTGGCGCAGCAGGGTGAAACCGTTGACGGGATCGGGGCCATTGGCCTCCCGGAACGCCCAGCCCCGGGCGTCACGGTTGCCGTCGACGTAGCTGACGCTCACGGTGTCGGCGAGCCCGGCCAATTCGATGACCAGCGTGACGCGCTGTGCCCACGGGCAGAACCAGCCCGAGTAGACGTGATAGCGGTCGGCGACCGCCGGATACGGCGTGGAGCCGTCTGCACTGATCCGGCCGGTGAACCGATAGAGCGGACGGGTGTCACCGGGTTCCCGAACGATCGTGTATTCGCCGTAGGTGGCGGTATCGGCGGGGCTGGCGTAATTCGGCATGATCAGACTGCCCTTTCTGCAGAATGGCTGGCGAACGAGAACAACGCGGGAGCGTCTTTGTCGATGGTGAGGTCGGCGAGGAGCCGGCCGATGGCGGGGACGAACTTGAACCCGTGCCCGGAGAACCCGGCGGCAACGGCGACCGGACCCACCCGGTCGATGACGAAGTTCGAATCGGGTGTGGTGGCGTAGGTGCAACTGATCGGCGTCAAGGCGTCGGCGTCGACGCCCGGAACCCACTGGCGCACATAATCTTGAAGAGCGGAGAGTTGGCGAGGTTCGGCGGTGAAGTCGCGGTGGTCGGGATCGACGACGGGACCGACCCCGTGGAATCCGACCTTCACACCCTCGAAGCCCGACGAAAGACCGTAGACGCCACCGAATTCCGGGGAGCCGGGAGCATCGGGATCGTGCATGATGCCGAAACTGGGCCAGTCGGTGGCCGGGTCCCGTGGTGTGAAGTGCGCGGGCTGCTCCTGGGTGACGCGGATCGGGGGCAGCGGTGCGATGTCATCGAGCAGTTTCTGCGCCCACGCCCCGGCCGCGACCACCACGCGGCGCGCGAGGTACTCGTGGTCGGCGGTGCGCACGGTCACCGAATCGTCGGCGGTGACCTCGATCGACACCGCCGGCGATCCGTGTCGGACCTCGGCGCCACGCGCTGCCGCGGCCTGCTGCAGCGCGGCGACCGCATTGTCGGCGTGCACTCGTCCGCTGGTGGGGTAGTAGAGCGCCCGGCCGGCGAACGTGATTCCGGGCCACCGCTCGGTTGCCTCGCCGGGGTCGAGCCATCGGTGGTCGACGCCGAATCCGGCGAGCGTGTCGGCGATTTCCGACAAGTACGGGGTGAAGCCCTGATCCACTCCGCCGGTGACCGTCAGCAGCGAGGTGCCGGATTCGGATTCGAGCTCGGCCCACAGCCGTTGCGCTTCGAGCGCCAACTCCACATACGTCCGATCGGCATAGGACGTGCGGAAGATGCGAGAACTGCCGTGCGAGGCGCCGTTGGCGTGGCCGGGGCCGAAGCGTTCGAGCAGCACCGTCTCGACTCCGCGGCGCGCGAGTTGCCACGCCGCGGCCGAGCCCATGGCGCCGCCACCGACGACGACGGTGTCCACTCGGGTGGCGCTCATCGCGGAGACGGACCGTAGCTGAGCTCGACCATTACTTCGTTCCCACTTTCTCGTTGTCACGTTGGGTTTCAAGGGTTGGTATGGCCGCGAGGAGATCGCGGGTGTAGTCGTCGGCGGGATTGGTGAAGATCTGCTCGACGCTGCCGGATTCGACTGCGCGGCCGTCTTTCATGACCAGGACACGGTCGGCGACGTGGTAGATGACGCCGAGGTGGTGGGAGATGAAGACGTAGGCGATACCGAGCTCGGCCTGCAGGTCGGCGAGGAGGTCGAGGATCTGCGCCTGGATGGACACGTCGAGGGCCGAGACCGGTTCGTCGCAGATGATGATGTCGGGGCGGGTGGCCAGAGCGCGGGCGATGGCGACGCGTTGGCGTTGTCCGCCGGAGAGCTGCCGGGGTCGGCGGCCGAGATGGTCGGCGCCGAGGCCGACGAGTTCGAGTTGTTCGAGAACCCGGGTGCGGCGCTCGGATCGGCTGATGCCACCCGCCGCCAGCAGGGGTTCTTCGACGATGCGGGCGACGGTGTGCCGGGGATCGAAGGAGCTCAGCGGGTCTTGGTAGATGACCTGGATGTTCTGTCGGGTTCGGCGTACTTGCTTGTCCGACATGGAGACCCAGTCGGTGCCGCCGATACCGACGCTGCCCTCGTCGGGGGTTTCGAGGTTCAGGAGCAGACGGGCGACGGTGGACTTTCCGGAACCCGATTCGCCGACGATGCCGAGGGTCTCGCCACCGTGGACGGTCAGGCTGACGTCGTCGACGGCGCGGAGTCGTCGATTTCCGGTGAGGACGAAGTGTTTGGTGAGGTTGGTTGCCTGCAGCACAACATCTTCGGAGATCGGTGCGCGTTCGAGCGTCCGGACCCCGTCGCGGGAGGAGAGCCGGGTGCCGCGGGCGTGTGCGACCGGGATGGCGTCGAGGAGTTGGCGGGTGTAGGGGTGTTGCGGGTTGTTGAGGACTTCGCGGGTGGGTCCGTGCTCGACGAAGACCCCGTCCTTCATCACGTAGACGTGGTCCGAGACGCGGGAGACGACAGCGAGGTCGTGGGAGATGAGCAGAAGTGCGGTGCCGTCGTTCTTGCGCTGTTCGAGGAGCTCGAGGATCTGGGCCTGGACGGTGACGTCGAGGGCGGTGGTGGGCTCGTCGGCGATCAGCAGGTCGGGGTCGGCGGCGATCGCCGAGGCGATGAGTGCGCGTTGTCGCAGACCACCGGAGAGTTGGTGAGGGTACTGTGCGGCGCGCAATTGTGGTTCGGGGATACCGACTTTCGTGAGGAGCTCGATCACCCGGGCGTCGACGTCGCTGCGTCCGACGACCCGGTGGGTGTTCAATACCTCACCGATCTCGGCGCCGATGGTGCGCAGCGGGTCGAGTGAGACGAGGGCGTCCTGGAGGACGAATCCGATCTGCCTGCCGCGTAGGCCACGCCATTGGCGTTGCGAGAACTTGCGGGTGTCTTTTCCGTCGACCCGCAGGTGGTCGGCCTCGACGTGTGCGTTGCCGCCGATCAATCCGACGAGGCTGCGGGCGGTGACACTTTTACCCGAACCCGATTCGCCGACGATCGCCACGCTCTGGCCGCGGTTGATGGTGAAGGAGACGCCGTCGACGGCGGAGATGGTGCGTGTGCCGGCGGGGAATCCGACCCGCAGATTGGCCACCTCGACCAGTCGCTGATCGGATGTGCCGGTCTCGCGGGTGTTGTCGGTGAGGGTGGTCATCAGACGCTCCGTCCGTCGGTTCGTCGCTGCAGGTAGTGGCCGACCACGGTCACTGAGAGAACGGTCAGGGTGATGGCCAGACCGGGGAAGACGGCGGGCCACCATGCGACGGAGAAGTAGGTGCGGCTGGCCGAGAGCATGCTGCCCCACTCGGCGGTGGGCGGTTGCGGTCCCAGGCCCAAAAAGCTGAGCGACGAACCGATTCCGATGGCCGAGCCGATCCCGATGGTCGCCAGGACCAGCACCGGACCGAGGGCGTTGGGGACGATGTGGCGGCCGATGATGTTGGCCTGCGTCCAGCCGAGAGTTTTGGCGGCCTCGACGAAGACTGCGCCGCGCAGCCGCAGTACCTCGCCGCGCACGAGACGCGCGTAGCCGGGCAGGGTGACCACGGCGACGCCGATGATGGTGGTCAGGGTGCCGGGGCCGCGGGCGGCGACGATCAGGAACACCAGCAGCAGCCCGGGGATGGCGAGGAAGACGTCGAGTACCCGCGACACCACCCAGTCGCCGACGCGTCCGCCGCGGGCGGCGAACACTCCGACGGCGGTGCCTGCCGCAAGTGCGAATATCGTTGCGCTGATCCCGATCAGGAGTGACGGCCAGGCGCCGTAGACGACGCGGGCGTAGATGTCGCGGCCGTTCTGATCGGTCCCGAACAGGTGGTCCCAGCTCGGGGCCAGCAACATGTCCAGTGGCTCACCGGCATCGGGGTCCTTGTCGGTGAACAGCGACGGGAACAGTGCGGCCAGCGCGATGGCCACGAGGAAGATGCTGCTGAGGATGACCGAGACGCGCAGGCGGCGGATGCGCTGCACCACGGTCTGACCGGCGGCGAAGCGGACCGCCGGTGCGGGATCGGGCCGGACGTCGGAAGCGGTCATCCGGTCACCTTCTCTTCGGTGCGCGATTCGTCGGTACGCGATTCGTCGGGGGCCGCCGCCGCACCGGAAGATCTGGTGGTCCGCAGGCGCGGGTCGAGCCACCCGTATGCGGCGTCGATCAGGGTGTTGACGACGGTGTAGAACGTGGCGGCGATGATCACCACACCGAGGACGAGCGGCAGGTCTTTGCTCGTGACCGCGGCGATGGTCAAGCGGCCCAGCCCTTCTCGGGAGAAGACCTGCTCGATCACGACGGCGCCGCTGATCAGGGCGCCGACGATCCAGCCCCACAGGGTGATCACCGGCATCGCGGCGTGCCGGAGCACGTGGCGCAGCAGGAGCACGGTCTCGCCGACGCCGCGGGATCGGACGGTCACCACGAACGGTTCGTCCAGCGTGCGTTCGATCCCGTGCCGCAGAACCTGCGACAGCAGGGCGGCCGGCGCCGCCGCCAAGGCGATGGCAGGCAACACCAGCGACGAGACGCCTGCCGAGCCCACCGAGGGGAACCATCCCAGCTCGAACGAGAAGATGGTGAGCAGCAAGATGCCGAGCCAGAAGGTCGGCACCGCCACCATCAGCACTTCGAATGACGTGACCGGGCCGCGCAGCCAGCCGGGCCGATTCGCGGTCGCCAACCCCACCACCAGTGCGACCACCAAGGCCAGGATCGCGGCGACGATCACCAGTTGCAGTGTGGGCCACATCTGTTGGCCGATGGCCTCGGTGACCGGCATCCGCAGCGCGTAGGACTGGCCGAGGTCGCCGTGTAGGAGGCGCCCGAGATAGTTGAAGTACTGCACGACGATCGGATCATCGAGTTTGTAGTCGCTGATGATCTGGGCCCGCACTTCCGGCGAGACCTGGGCGGTACCGACGATCGAGTTGACCGCCGACCCGCTGCCCGCGTGGATCACGATGAAGGTCGCGGTGATCGCGCCCCACAGCACGAGGAGCGAGACCAGCAATCGGCGGGCGATCGCCCAGCCCAGAGTCCGCGTGCGCGGAACCTCGGTCGGGGCGGCCACCGTATCGATCACCGTCATTGCGTGACCCAGGCGTCGTAGAACGTGGGGAACGCCTGCGGCTCGAACTTGACACCCTGGACCTTGTTGTTGCGGCCCAGTGCGTAGTTGAAGACGTAGACCGGGAACACCGCGGCGTCCTTGGCGATCTGCTGCTGGGCGTTGCCGTAGAGGGCCGACTGTTTGGTCAGGTCGGTCTCGGCCAGCGCCGACCGGAGATCGGTGTCGACGGCCGGGTTCGAATACCGTGCGAAGTTGGTGCCGAAGTGGTCCGGCGGCTGCGGGATGTTGGACGAATCCATCAGTGTGCGAAGCGCGTCCGGTGATGCGCGCTGCCAGCTCAGGTCCAGCACGTCGTAGCCCTTGGTGAAGATCACCTTGTAGTAGTCGTCGATGGTGATGTTCTTGATCTGGTAGTCGATGCCGAGCTTCTTGGCCGACGACTGCACCTGCTCGAGCAGGGTGTCGCGCTGCTCGCGGGCATACTCCTTGAGGAATGGATGAACTACCGTGAGTCGCTTCCCGTTCTTGGTGCGGTAGCCGTCGCTGTCACGGGCGGTCCAGCCGGCCTCGTCGAGAAGTTGATTGGCCTTGTGTTCGTCGTAGCCGTACGCGGATTCGCTTGCCTTGTTGTAACCGACCGTGGCGGGGCTCAGGATGTTGTTGGCGGGCTGGAAGACCCCGAAGTACAGCTTGTCGACGATGGTGTCCCAGTCGATGCCGGCCCGGAAGGCTTCGCGGACTTTGACATCGGAGAACACGCCGGTCTCCGTGTTGGGGTAGTAGTTGTAGTTTCCACCCGGGGCCGCAGCGGTGTCGACGGTGAATCCGGGGGTCTTCTTGAGCTGGGAGACGTTGACCGGCGGAACGCTGGCGATCGCATCGACCTGGTTGCTGGTCAGTGCGCCGTAGCGGGACGAGTCCTCGGGAATCTCCTGGATGCTGATCTTCTGCAGATGCGCCTTGCCGGTGTGGTCGGCGTTGCCCGGCCCCCAGTTGTAGGCGTCGTTGCGGGTGTAGTCGATGCCCTTGTTCGGGGTGTAGCCGTTCTCGCTGATGAACGGGCCGGTGCCGACGATCTTGCTGCACAGGGCATCTGGGCCGTGTGTGAGAGTCGACGGTGCCTCGATACCGAGATACGCGGTGGAAAGCGATGGCAGGAATGCCGAGTTCGGCTGGGAGAACTTGACTTCGACGTGTGTCGGGTCGATGACGGTGGTGCCGGTGTAGGTCGAGATGGTGTTGGCGGCCAACTGTGACTTGGTGGCCGGGTTGACGATGTGGTCGAGGTTCGCCTTGACCGCATTGCCGTCGAACTTCTCCCCGTTGGAGAACGTGACGTCGTCGCGCAGGGTGAACGAATAGGTGAGTTGGTCGGGCGAGACGCTCCACTTGGTCGCCAGCCATGGATGGAGCGAGCCGTCCTTGTTCAAGGCGACCAGCGAGTCCAGGATCGGACGGGCATAGAAGCCCGCGACGTCGGCCGGACTCTGGTGCGGGTCGAGGCAACTGCCCGGACCCGAGGCGCTGGCGAATCGCAGCGTCCCGCCGTCGACCGGGTTGCCCGTGGCGGTCGCCGAGTTGCTGCTGTTCCCCGAGCTACAGGCACTCGCGATGAGTCCGATCGAGACGGCCGCAAGGAGGGTGGCATTGCGTCGGTGTCTGAATCGGCCGGCTGGTCGGGACATGGTCGTTCTCCTGAGGTAATGGGTGGCTGACATCGGCCTTTGGGGTCCGCTCACAGGCAGGTGTGGGTCGGACAGGGGGACGCGAACCGACTTCGTCGGTCGGGCATGGTTGATCATCGAACTCCCGAATTCACCTCGGGCACCCATATGTGAACCCGCGCTTGCTCCATGCCCGGCTTGGGCTGGAGCCGTGTCCTTTATCCAGGGCACCCCGCCGCGGTGGAGGGTTGCCGACCAGCCAGCTGGAACTTGGCACTGGTACTCGTTGACACAGAGCGATCGAAGTCCACCAAAGGTTTTGGCGGGTCGACCACTGAGCAGAACAGTACTCAGACTCGCCGGTTAGTCACTACTTCGTGTGATTTCGAATCGCGACGGACTTAACCTGGCGCGAAGGTCGGCGAGGGTCTACAGGGCCGGTGACGGGCGCCGCCGGATGTATCGGCCGGCGGCAGGTGTCGATTGCCCCGAGAACGGGTACGCGGCCCACCGTGTTGGAGACCATGGAAACGATCACAGTCCACGACCCGAGGACCGGCGACATCGTCTCGCAGGTTCCCGCGGCCACCGACGAGCAGGTCGACGCCGCGATCACCACGGCACGCGCGGCGGCCGGGGACTGGGCGGCGACCCCTGCGGCCGAGCGTGCCGAGCGCTTACGTGAGGCGGCCGTGGCGGTCGGCGATGCGGCCGCCGAACTCGCCGGCTGGAACGAACGCGAAACGGGCAAGACCGGTGACGATTCGCTGGGTGGCGTGGCCGCCGGCGTATCGACGCTGCTCCAGTACGCCGAACTCGGACCCGTGCATCGGGGCCGGACCCTGCAGGGGCAACGCTCGGCGCTCGACGTGATGGTGCCCGAGCCGCGCGGTGTGGTCGCGGTGCTGACCCCGTGGAACGATCCAGCCGCCGTGGCGGCCGGATTGCTCGGCGCAGCGTTGGTCACCGGAAACACGGTGGTACACAAGCCAAGTGAACGCTGCCCCACCACAGGTCGGCGCTTCGCCGAGATCATCGCCGAGCATCTGCCCGACGGGGTGCTGAGCATCGTCGACGGCGCAGGCGAGGTGGGTGCGCATCTCGCGGCGTCGCCGGAGGTGGATGTGGTTGCGCACGTGGGCAGTACCGCGACCGGCACCGAGATCCGCCGGGCATGTGCGGAGCACGGCACCAAGGTGCTGCTCGAGAACGGCGGCAACGATCCGCTCATCGTCGACTCCGGGGTCGATCCCGCGTGGGCCGCCGAAGAAGCGGCCCTCGGATGCTTCGCGAACGCGGGACAGATCTGCGTGTCGGTGGAGCGGGTGTATGTGACCGCCGACGTCGCCGACGCCTTCATCGACGAGCTGTGCGGGCAGGCGCGCAGGTGGGGCGAACGTATCGGGCCGCTGGTCGACAACCGTCAGCGCGACGCCGTGCACGCGCAGGTCCGCGGCGCCGTGGCGCAAGGCGCGCAGATCCGGACCGGCGGTGTCATCTCCGACGACATCGGCAGCTTCTACCCGCCCACGGTGCTGACCGGCTGCACCCCCGACATGACGATCCTGCGCGAGGAGACGTTCGGGCCGATCGCCCCGGTGCGGGTGGTCGACGACTTCGTCACTGCGCTCGTCGAGGCCGCCGATGACCGATACGGCTTGGCCGCAACCGTTCTCACCGCCGACATGGCGCACGCACAGGAGGCGTGGCGCGCCCTGCCCGTCGGGACGGTGAAGATCAACGCCGTGTTCGGTGGGGCGCCCGGCGGTGCTTCACAGCCACGCGGCGCCAGCGGGACCGGCTTCGGCTTCGGCCCCGAACTCCTCGACGAGATGACCACGGTCAAGGTCGTGCATTACGCGCCGCCCGGGCCGTGAGTTCGCCGCGCGACCGCGGTGGATTCCGACCAAAGACCCTGGTGAGCGCCACTCCGGGGCTTCTACGTTGAATATGTGGCGAACGGCAGGGCGACAGTCGGCAGGGTGACGACGGGACTCCTCGCGTGCGGACCCATGTACGCGTTGCTCTACATCCTCGCCAACGATGCGGTCGCTGCGTCCCGCTACGGCGGGTACAGCCGGACCGATCAGGCGATCAGCGAGTTGTCGGCGACCGGCGCACCGACGCAGCGGTTTCTGCAATGGCTGGTGCCGGTGTTCACCGCGTTGATGATCGGATTCGGTATCGGCGTATGGCGATCCGCCGGCGGCCGAGTCGGGGTCCGCGTCCTCGGTGCGCTGTTCGTGGTGTTCGGAGTCGTCGGGGTCGCCTGGCTGTGGTTTCCGATGAGCAATCGAGACGACATCGGCGCCGGTGCCGGCGATTCGTCGAACGACGCAGGCCATCTGGTGTTGTCGTTGCTCTCGGTCATGCTGATCGCGGCGTGCACGGTACTCGCAGCGGTGTTGTGGCGCAGCTGGTTTCGATGGTTCACCATCGTCGCGGCGGTCGTCGTGTTGGTGGCCGGCGCCTACACGAGCCGGATGGTCCCGATGATCCAGGACGGCGAGAGCACGGTGTGGATGGGGCTGATCGAACGGGTCAGCATCTTCGGATTCTTCGTCTGGGTCGCGGTGCTCGGTCTGTTTCTGATCGCTCGGGCGCCTACGGCGCTTCCCACACCGTCTGTCGTCGGGCCGGCGCGATCGTGAACTCGATCGCCACGAGCACCAGCGCGCCGATCAGTACGATCCAGAACACGACCCAGCCCGTGGGGTAGTGCCAGAACATCAGGAGGAACGCGGCGACGGTCGGCACGGCGATCCGCAACGGAAACCGCGCCTGCCACAACACCTTCTCCACCGTCGAGGGGTCGCGATCGGCACGCCGAGCATCGATCGCGGCGAACCCGCGTCCGACGCGGCTGCGCACCGCGCGCGCCGAGCCCGACCCACCGGCGAAGTATCCGACGAGGGCGAGGACCAACCCCACCACCGCGACTGCACGCAGCGCCAGCCGCATGGGGGCGATGACGGTGTCGAAAATCGCCTGCGCCGCGCCCGGGGACAACACGTCGGCGGGAACGTTGTCGAGGTAGATCATGCGGCCCACCAGAATGGCGATCGCGAGCAGCAGCATCGCGATCACCACCGCGACTCCGGCCACGGCGAGCGTGCGCCATCGTCGGCCGCTGCGGGCAACGCCGACGGCGGCGACGATGGCCAGAATCGCCAGCCAGGGAAGGACATTGGCCACCTTGTCGAGCGCCTTCACCAGGTGCTGGGCGCGGGCGAGTTGCGGGGAGTGCCAGATCACGAATGCCTTGTTGATCACCGGGATTCGGTCGGCAAAGGCGAATCCGTGAGCGAGCAGGCGCTGTTTCACCTGCGTGATGACGGGGCCGAGCTGGATGCTGATGGTTCCGCTGGTGGTGTCGACCTCGACCGCACCGTGCCGGGTTTCACCGGTCACCGCGGCGACCACCGCCTCGTGCGCCTCACGGTTGGCGGTCGTCCAGATGTCCTGGAATTGCGGCGAGGCGACGAATTGCGCCACCGTGCCGTGGATGAACCCTTCGGCCTGCCCGGCCAGCACCGGGGCCAGGCCGATGATGGCTTGGTCGGCGCGTGGACGGTCGGCCGGGGTCAGCTCCGTCAGATTTGTCAGGGCGTCGGTGGTGATCTGCTGGACGTCGACCTGGGCGTTGATGGCATCGACGATCGTCGTCGTCACCTGCTGCTGCACCGCCGGGTCGGCGGCCAGGGGTGCCACTGTCGCCACGTAGTGGTCGGTGTCGAGGATCTGGCTGCGCACATATCGGGTCGTCACCGACAGCAGAGTCAATACGGCGCACAGAATGACCAGCAGAACCACGCCGACGGCACGGCCGCTGATCCGTCTGCGGGGACGTGCTGCCGGCGGGGCCGCGTCGTCGTCGCGGGCCTGCGCTGCCTCGGTGAGTTCGGCGACCCGGACCCGGAGGTGCTCGAGTTCGGTGCGTTCGTCGGCGGTCAGTTCGGGGACTGCGTGGGCGTCGGTCATCGGGGGCTCGCTCTCAACGGTCTCGAGAGACAGACGGGTGCATGCCGTTGACCATGACAGTGCCCGAGTGCGGCGGCATCACCCGATGCGGGCGAACCCGCAGTCGACTCTGCGTGCGGTCCGGCGGTTCGCCTGGGGGCGGTTCGGTGGGGCCGCCTCCCGGCGCGCTCATGGTGCCGACGGATCGGGGCCTGCGGGTAGGTGCAATGCGACGAGTTCGGCCAGTCGGGCGCCGACCTCCTCGACCGGTCGCGTCGACCGCTGCGCCTGGGCGATGACGACCGCTCCCTCGACGGCGGAGAGGATCGTGACCGCCAGGGACTCGGCGATCGCCGGGTCGATGCCCTGTTCGGTGAGCTTGTCGCGAATCCGGTTGCGCCACTGGGCGAAGATCTCGCCTGCCTGACCGGATGCCTTCGGCGCATCCGCGCCCGCCAAAGCCGCAGCGACCACCGGGCAGCCCGCGTCGAAGTCGGTGGCGGTGAGCATGTCGGTCCACATGGTGATGAACGCCGCGATCGGGTCGTCGGTGGCGAGGATCGCCTCGAGTGCGTCGGTGAGCACCTCGCCCGACGCTCGGGTCGCCTCGGCGACCAATTCGGGTTTGCCCTCGGGGAAGTTCAAGTAGATCGACCGTCGGGCCACGCCGCTCTGCGCCAGGATCTCCGAGACCGCCGTGCCGGCGACGCCGCGACGCCGCATCAGTTCGGCAGTCGCGAGCAACAGTTGATCCCGCACCGCCATTGGACGCGCGCCTCCTGGTCTCTAGCTGGGTCGATCAGGGTCTCTAGCCGGGTTGATCAGGGCTGGACGTTACCAGTCTGTCTGCCGTATTGACCGACTATACCAATCGGTCTACCGTCGGGGTGCCGACAACGCGACGCCCGAGACGTGAGGAATGACATGCCCATCGAGACCGACGCCGGATTGACCACTCCACTGACACTGCCGTCGGGTCAGGTTCTGCCGAACCGGCTGATGAAGGCCGCCCTGAGTGAGGGTCTGGCGAATGCGGATGGTGCGCCCGACGAGCGCCTCACACGGCTGTATTCGCGGTGGGCGACCGGTGGTTACGGGCTGATCGTGACCGGCAACGTCATGGTCGACGCCCGCCACCTGGGCGAGCCCGGAAACATCGTCATCACCGACGATCGCCATCTTCGGGAACTGACCGAGTGGGCCCGCACCGTTCAGGATGCGGGATCGCGGATCTGGATGCAGGTCAATCACCCGGGCCGACAAGCCAACCCGCTGGCGAGCACCGAGCATCCGGTCGCGCCCTCACCCATCGCCCTCGCAATTCCGGGCGTCCCGGTGCCGACGGAGCTGTCCGACGACGAGGTGCGCGCAATCATCGCCCGGTTCGCCACCGCGGCCGCCGTCGCCGAAGCCGCCGGATTCGACGGCGTCCAGATCCACGGCGCGCACGGCTATCTGGTGTCGCAGTTCCTGTCTCCGTTGAGCAATCGGCGCAGCGACCGCTGGGGCGGCGACGTCGAGGGGCGCGCACGGTTCCTGCTCGAGATCATCCGGGCGGTCCGCGCCGAGGTTAGCCCGGGCATCGGGGTCGGGGTGAAACTGAATTCGGCCGACTTCCAGCGCGGCGGATTCACCGAGGACGATTCGCGGACCGTGGCCTCGATGGTCGCCGCCGAACAGATCGATCTCATCGAGATCAGCGGCGGCAGTTACGAATCGCCCGCGATGATGGGCCGCGCGCAGGTGTCCTCGCGTACCCGGGCCCGGGAGGCCTACTTCCTGGCCTATGCCGAGACCGTACGGGAACTGGCCGGAGATGTGCCGCTGGCGGTCACGGGTGGTTTCCGGTCCCGTGACGCAATGGTCGACGCCCTGGCCGGCGGAGCCTGCGACATCATCGGCATCGGCCGTCCGGCCGCACTCTCACCCGCCGCGGCCGGTGACGTGGCCGCCGGGCGCGCCGACCGTCTACCGAGTGCCCAACTCGCACTGCCGATTCCGGACCGCGTACGGCGGTCGATTCCGACGATCAAATCCCTGGAGGGTGCCCTCGACCTGCAATGGCACACCGACCAACTGCACCGGATGGGTGACGGGGCCGACCCGGATCCGTTACGTCCGATGTGGCGGACCGCGATCTCGGCGATCCGGCGCAACGGATTCGAGGCGTTCGGCTCGCGCCGCAACGCCTCTGGTTCCGCAAACGGCAAGGCACTGCGGAAGTTCCGGTTCGAGCGTGCCGTCGGCCGACGCATCGCCAACCCGACCGTGTCGCTTCTCGCGCGGGTGGGGATCACCACGACGCTGGCCACCCATCTCGAAACCGTCGGTCGCAAGAGCGGACTGGCACGGACCGTCCCGGTGTCCGCCATGTTCGACGAGACCGGCGCCTGGATCATCAGCCAGCACGGGATGCGCTCAGGGTGGGCGCTGAACATCGCCAGTGATCCCGCCGTCCGCATCCGCACGAGCACCGGGTGGCGTGCGGGCAAGGCGACGGTGATGCGCGACGACGACGTCGTCGCCCGCGCCCGTACCTTCACACCGCACCCGGCCTTCGCCGGGGTGACCGCGATGGCGTTCCGGATGCTGCAGAGCGACCCGGTGTCGGTGCGCATCGATTTCACCGAGTGATCACCGCCTCCGCCTTCGCATCCGCAGAATTCGAGGCGAACACCATGTCACATCGGAAGCCGCCCATTGCCAGCTGATCGCGGAGGCGAGCGCCGGAGCCATCCGGCTGATGAGGCCCATCGAGCCGCGTCTGCGACGAATGATGCCGCCGCGGTTGGTGTTCGGGCAGGAACGCCATGACGTACATCGGCGCCATGTGCGCGCCTCGGGGGCGATGAAGATGTCGATGGCCGGTCATCGTCGTGCGGGATAGCCCGCGGCCGAGATAGAGGCCGGGCGATCTTGATGACCGCCAGCATGTTCAGGTATTCGTTGCCGCTTTGGCCCGACCTGACTCGGCGCCCAAGTCAACTGTCCTGGTCGATGACGCCGGTGGTGACGAGGGGAGTGGTGAAGACGAAGATCACCGCGGGCGCGCAGCGAGAACCTCAACAAGGTCGAGTCGGCCGGGCTCTTCGTCGTGGTCGTCATGAGCGCCCGGTGGTGTCGCGGATCTATTGATCAGCGAGTATACCAATCGGTCTAACGCGAGTGACTATCGCCGCTGCCGCTCGGGGACCTTCGGTGACCGATCCTCACGCATGGACAGAAACCGGAAGCCGAGAGGTGTGACACCCACAACGCTGTTCGTGACGTCGTCAACGCAGAATCTATCGGTGTCCCTGGCTGAGAAGTTGCATACGCTGCTACATGGGCCAAGCTTTTGAGTCATGAACTTCCCATCATCGCGAACTGGCGCGGCCATGACCCGGCGTATCCGCGATCTGCTGCGGACGGAAGTGCTCAGCGGTGCATTTTCCGACGGCCGCCTGCCCAACGAAGAGGAACTGCGCACCGAGTTTGGGGCATCGCGTGCCGTCGTCCGGCGAGCGCTCGACGAGCTGCAGCGTGAGGGGATCGTGACACGTCGGCGGGGCGTCGGCACGGTTGTGGCGCACACCCAGCGCACCATCTCACTGGCCGAGACCCATGGCGTGGTGACGCCCGCCCCCACCGGCGTCTGGTCCGGTGTCATGAGGACGAAGATCCTCGAGTGGGGCAACACGCCGGCTGGCGCGATACTCGGCGCCCGATTCGGCATCGAGCCCGATGAACCGCTGTTGCGCATCGACTATGTCGCCCTCATCGGCGACACGCCTCTGGGAACCGCTTGCAACTACCTGCGCTACCCACAGGCAGAGAGGGTCGCGCCGGACATGTTCGGCGTCGACTGGTACCGGATGCTCGCGATCGCCGGCATTGAGGTCGGCTCTTCCACATTTCTGTTCGAGGCATCTGTTGCTGACATTTACGATGCTGAACTGATCGGAGCCGGGGTCGGTTCGGCAATGTTGATCTCTGAACAGGTGATCCGCGATCCCCACGGCATGATCTTCGATATCGCGTTCACCCGCAATGCGGCAAAGAATGTGCAGTTCTTGTCGCAGTGGCGGAGCGCGGCGGAACCCGGCGCGGTTTCGGCGGAACAGCGGGACCCGCGTCTTTGACCTGCATGTTCGCAGGCCCATGTCGGCGAAACTGCCGCGTTACACCGACGATATGAACTCACAATCACTGGAGCGCCACGATGGCTCGCATGACGATCACAAGCACAGTCGGTTCCGGGCACCGACAAGAGCGTTGGCTGCGGGATATCCTGCGCAGTGACGTGCTCAGCGGGAACCGTCCGGCAGGCAGTCCCCTCCCGCCAGAGAGTGCGATCATGCTCTCCGAGAGGCAGTCTCGTGCGACCGTGCGGGCGGCATTGGGTCTCCTCAGGGACGAAGGTGTTGTTGAGCGAATCCCGGGAACTGGGACTCTTGCTGTTGCTCAACGCTTCTCGCTTCGCCTCACAGAGCTGCATGGTTCAGAGCCGATGGTCGATCGCGGCATCTCGAACCAGGTCTTGGAACAGTCGACCATTCCCATGCCACGTCGTGTTGCCGAAAAATTGGACAGCCCTGTCGGTTCCCCATGTCTGTTGATTGAGTACATCGGCTATCACCACGGGCAGCCCGCCGGTATCTATACGAACTATCTTCGCTATCCCGAGGCGGAGGCGGTGGAAAACATCGAGTTCCGTTCGCACTGGTGGGCCCTCATGGACGATGCCGGCCTCACGGTCGGAGCCACCGAACTGGTCATCGAAAGTATGGCCGCCGACGAAGAACTGGCCGCGGCCCTGCACACCGAGGTCGGCGATCCCATCCTCGGTGTCGAGCAGTTGATTCTCGACGAGACGATGCGTCCCTTCGACTACGCGCTCTTGCGAAACCGCGGAGACCGGATGGCTTTGCTATCACTGGCACTCCGCACGGACCCGGCGGACGAACGATGACCACCTTCCTATGCAGACGACTTGCTTACACCATCCCGATCCTGTTGGGTGTCACGATCATCGTCTTCCTGACTGTGAAGCTGATCCCCGGTGACCCTGTCGCATTGCTCGCCGGCACGGGCGCATCCGAGCAAACGAAGGAAGCGCTCGCGCAGCGACTCGGACTCGATCGCTCTCTCCCGGTCCAGTTCTGGCAGTGGCTGTCTCACGCCATCACCGGCGATCTTGGGATGAGCATCGCGCAGCAGCAGCCGGTGTTCGGCATGGTCATCGATGCGTTCGCGAACACCCTAATCCTGGCAGTGTATGCGACCGTATTGGCGATGGTCCTTGGCTTACTGCTCGGCGGCTTGGGTGCTCTGAGGCCCGACGGAATCGTCGGCAGGGCCGCGTCGGTACTGAGTTCGGTGGGATTGTCCGCACCGCAATACTCGGTCGCCCTGATCCTTATCGTCTACGTGGCACTGACTACCAACGCGTTCCCAGTGTCGGGCATGGCCGATTTCGGAGAGGACCCTGGAGTGCTCGCCACGCTGTGGCATGGGTTCCTGCCGGCGCTGACCGCCGCACTCGTACCTGCAGGCGTGATCGCCCGGACCTTCCGCGCCTCACTGCTCTCGGTGATGTCCATGGAGTTCGTGGAAGCGCTCCGTGCACGTGGTCTTTCGCGGACCAGAGTGCTCGCACATGCCGTCCATAACACCACACCGAGCCTGATCACCATGACCGGCCTACAGATCGGCTACCTGCTCGGTGGCGTCGTGTTTGTGGAGACCATCTTCAACTGGCCAGGCCTGGGACTTCTTCTGTTCCAGTCGATCTCGTCTCGCGATCTACCCGTCACCCAGGCCGGAGTTCTGATCTGCGCCGTTAGTTTTGTCCTGATCAACATCATCGTAGATATGGCGCTTGCAATGATCGATCCCAGAGTGAGGACCTCATGACCAGCATTGCCACCGAGCCCGCCCTCGTACCAGAACGCTCTATCGGACGCCGGATGGCGGCCACCGGGAGCTCGGTCCGATCCCGCCTCCGGTCCGGCAATGCACGACTTTGGGTCTACGGCGGGCTTGCTGCCGCGCTGGTGCTGCTCGGAATCATCGGTCCCTACGTTGTGTCCGATCCGACGCTTGGACAGCTCGATAACCGCATGCTCGGAATCGGCTCGGACGGGCACCTTCTCGGCACCGATGGCCTGGGCCGTGACACACTCGATCGACTGTTAGCCGGAGCGCGACCGAGCATGACCGCCGCGCTGCTGCCAGTCATCGTCGCCGGATTGATCGGGACGGTCCTCGGTGTAACCGCCGGAATGTCTGGCCGTGCCGTCCATTCCGCGATCATGCGTACGCTGGACGTGTTTTACGCCTTTCCTGCCGTTCTACTCGCCATCGCAATCGCGTCGTCGCTAGGCGCAGGTACAACCAGCACCGTCATCTCGCTGGCGATCGTGCTCATTCCGCCCGTCGCCAGGATTGCGGAGACGGAGACCCTGGCGATCGGCGGTATGGATTTCATGGAGACCGCGCGCGTGAGCGGAGCATCGCCGATTTCGGTCGCCTACCGCCACGTACTGCCGAACGTCGCCCCGGCATTGCTGGTGTACTGCACGAGCCTCGTCGGATTGGCTCTCGTGTTCGCCGGCGGAATGTCGTTCCTCGGCCTCGGAGTCGCACCACCCAACCCGGAGTGGGGCCAGATGATCAATGATCAACGCCAGTCACTCTTCTCACACCCGGCCGCCGCTCTGATTCCCGCATTCCTTATCTTCGCCGCGTCGTTCATCTTCAACATGCTCGGCGACGCACTCAGTGACGCTCTCGACATCAGGAGGAAGGGACGATGAACCCACGGCTCGAGGTCTCCGGCCTCACGACAACGTTCGGCGGCGGAGACAGCACGGTACGAGCGGTGCGCGGTGTCTCGTTGTCGGTTGACGCCGGCGCCACGCTGGTCCTGCTTGGCGAGAGCGGCAGCGGCAAGTCCGTCTCGGCGCGTAGCATCCTGCGCCTCTACGGAGAATCCGCACATATCACGGGAACCGTCCGACTTGAAGGCCGCGACCTGTTGACTGCGGAAGAGTCTGAGATGCGCCAGATCCGCGGTCGCACCATCGGCATGGTCCCGCAGGACCCCACCGCCGCCCTCGATCCGCTACGCAGCATCGGCTCCCAGATCAGTGAAGTTCTACGCGTACATCGGATGACTCAGTCCCGCAAAGAAACCCGTCAGCGCTGCGTTGAATTGCTCGGCCTTGTCGGCATCCCGGATCCCGTCCGTGTGATGCGCAGCAGGCCGCATGAGTTGTCGGGCGGCATGCGGCAGCGTGTGGCTATCGCGATCGCGGTGTCGTGCGAGCCGGATCTGCTCATTGCGGATGAACCGACCACTGCGCTCGACGTGACCGTGCAGGCACAGGTGCTTGAATTGTTCGTCGAACTGCAGCAGCGCATGGGTATGTCGCTGCTGATGGTGACACACGACGTCGGCGTCGCCGAAGAACTCGATGGAGACGTAGCCGTGATGTATGCCGGGGTCGTCGTCGAATCAGGCCTGGCGCGGGAGATTCTCACTGAACCTCGCCACCCCTACACCGCTGGCCTACTCGCTTCACTGCCATCACCCGCTGTGCGCCGGGGCCAGCTCACCGTGATTCCCGGTCGACCACCACTCACCGGAGAGGTCGGTACCGGTTGCGCCTTCGCACAACGATGTGGTGATGTCCAGCCGCAGTGCCGGACGGCCGAGCCTGAACTCGTCCCCGTCTTGCCCGGGCGACAGGCAGCGTGCCCGGTGGTCAACGAGACGGCACTTCGTGAAAAGGAACTCAGCGCATGAACACCCGGCCACTGCTTGAAGCTCAAGGAATCAGCAAGACTTTCGGCAACGGCGTGCATGCGGTGGACGGCGTCAACCTCACGGTTTCCGCTGGGGAGAGCCTCGGCATCGTCGGCGAGTCCGGCTGCGGCAAGTCGACGACGATCAAGCTACTACTGCGACTTTTGACACCCGACGAAGGGCACGTACTTTTTGACGGCAACGATATCTCTCGACTGCGTTTCAGGGGTCTCAAGGAGTTTCGGCGGCGCGTCCAGGTGGTCCCACAGAATCCGCAGACCAGCCTCAACCCACGTCTAACCGTGTTCGACTCGCTTGCCTTCAACCTGCGGGCCCATGGGATGTCATCCTCCCGGCGGCGCGCCCAGGTACCGGAGCTGCTCGACCGCGTCGGCCTCGATCCTGTGTATGCCGATCGCTACCCGCACCAGATGTCCGGCGGACAGCTGCAGCGCGCCGCCATCGCTCGCGCGCTCGCCAGTGAGCCGGATATCGTCATCTGCGATGAGGCCGTGAGTGCGCTCGACAAGAGCGTCCAGGCACAGGTGCTCAACCTAATGTCTGACCTGCAGCGCGACCTCCACATCGCCTTCGTCTTCATCAGTCACGATCTTGCCGTGGTGCAACACCTGTCGGATCGGGTCGCAGTGATGTATCTGGGTCGTGTGATCGAAGAAGCGCCGGCAGTGGACCTCTGGACCGACGCACGACATCCGTACACGGTCGCACTCCTGTCCTCCACCCCCGGCCTCGGACGCGACCGCGTCGTACTCAAAGGCGAGCTCCCCAGTCCGACGGAACCGCCGACCGGCTGCGCCTTCCGTACGCGCTGTCCGGTTGCGACCGACGAATGCTCCCGGAATTGGCCGAGTCTCACCGTTCGGGCACAGGGTCACCTCGCTGCTTGCGTGCACACCCGTCCACCTGAGCTCTCAGTGTCCGCCACCGCCTGACGTTCTCAGCTGACCCTCCCGCGCTTCCGATACGGAGCAGCGGCGATGAAACATGCCCGAAAGGAAGGGTTCCATGCCCTACAAACATGCCATCCGGATCGCGATCTCACTGCTCGCGTTCTGTGTGGTGGCAACCGGCTGCGAGAGTCAGGACGCGCACCACGCTGCTGCCGAACACCCAGGAACGTTGCGAATCGCCATGACCGCCTCCGACATACCTTCGCTCGACACATCACTCACCGGCAATCAGGGGTACGAAGGCAGCAGATTCGTGGGAAACTCGCTTTATGAAGGTTTGACCCGTTACGACCTACTCCAATCCTCCAAGATCCCTGGAGTTGTTTCGTCGCTCGCCGAGTCCTGGGAATTGGCGCCGTCGGGAACACAGTGGATCTTCCATCTCCGCAACGGTGTTCACTTCACGGACGGGACTCCGTTCAATGCGGACGCTGTCATCTTCAATTTGGATCGTTACCTGAACCCGCGTGCGCCCCAATACAACGTCTCCGTCGCCGGGCGGGCGGCGCTCTCACTCGCAGGAGTCTCGGGCTATCACGCGGTAGACGAACAGACGGTCGCCATCGACACCAAGGGCGTGTATTCACACCTGCCGGAAGACCTCACCATGGTGTACATCGCAAGTCCGACCGCGATCACCAAATGGGGTGCCGCATTCGGTTCGCATCCAGTCGGCACGGGCCCATTCGTGTTCGACTCGATGCGTCGCGGACAACAGCTCATTCTGCGGGCCAATCCGAACTACTGGCGCGGAGCGCCCAAGCTGCAGAAGTTGGTCCTTATTCCGGTGCCCGACGCGTCATCGCGATTGGCGGCAATTCGCTCACATAGCGTCGACTGGGCTGAAGCGCCTAACCCGGATGACATCAAGTGGCTCGCATCCAACGGGTACGACGTCCTGACGAACTCCTACGACCATGTATGGCCCTGGATCTTCGACGTCCGCAAGAAACCGCTGAGCGACGTTCGTGTCCGCCAGGCACTCAACTTCGCGATCAACCGGAACTCGATCGCCAACCATTTGCTCGCCAGCACAGCTGACCCGGCCGACCAAGTGGCTCCGCGAGCGAGTCTCGCCTACCACGGCAGCAACGACTTCTACGACTACGACCCGGCGAAGGCTCGCCGCCTCCTGGCCGAAGCTGGATACCCGAACGGCTTCTCCATGTCGGTCTCTTACCCGACCAGTGGTTCGGGCAACATGCAGCCGGGTTCGATGAACCAGGCGATGCAGGCAGATCTCGCCAGGATCGGCGTACACGTCAATCTCAAGCCCATCGAATGGGCGGCGATGCTTACCTCCTTCTCAAGCGGCCGAATCCCCGACGAAGCAGATGCCATCAACATTTCACTCACCTTTATTCAAGAGGCTTTCTGGAATTTGTTATTCGCGACCGGTTCGCCGACAAACATCGGCCGCTATTCGAATCCGGACGTCGATGCGCTACTGGCCAAGTCCGCCACAGTTGTCGATCCAGGCGCACGCAGCGCGGTGTATGCACAGGTATCCGGATTGCTCACCCGGGACGCCGCCTGGTTGACCGCGTTCAACGATCGAAATCCCCGCGTACTGAGCCCGGCCGTACGCGGCTTCATCCAGCCCAAATCATGGTTCGTCGACCTCACAACAGTGAGTGTCGTCTAGAGAAAAGAGAGGTAACCGATGGACGATCACACCATCGTCAAGTCCCTGTTGCACATGCATGGACTCGATCCCGCATCCGACGACCTCGACCTGTTGGTCGCGGCTTACGGCCCCAGCCGTCAACGTGTCGAGAAGCTCTACCAGATGCCGGAGGTCCGGTACGAGGAGCCCGCACTGACCTTCGATCCCCGCTACCAGAGGAGCTGAGATGACTACAGTGAGCACGTTGTCGGACGCCGTCCGCGCAATGTCGGACGGCTCGGTTACCAGCGCGGAACTCGTCGAGCACGCCATCGCAGTGGCCGACGCGCATGACGAAGCGACGGGTATGTTCATCACAAGGTTCAGCGACCAAGCCCGTCAGGCCGCCCGCAAGGCCGACGCCGAACGGGCGTCGGGGCAGGCGGTCGGTCCGCTGCATGGGATTCCCTTGGGCGTCAAGGACATCATCACCACAGCGGAGGCTCCGTCCACGGCCCAGAGTCTGATCCTCGACCCGGCCTGGAGCCACGGCGACGCGGTCGTGGTCCAGCGTCTCCGGGCCGCCGGTGCCATCGTCATGGGAAAACTGACGACCATGGAGTTCGCTATCGGAGCGCCGGATTTCAGCAAGCCGTTCCCGATCCCGCGCAACCCATGGAACCTCGAGCATTGGGCCGGCGGATCGAGTTCCGGGTCGGGCAGTTCCGTCGCGGCCGGGGCGGTGCTGGGTGCTCTCGGTACCGACACCGGGGGCAGCATCCGCATCCCCGCGGCATTCTGCGGAATCAGCGGTCTGATGCCCACCTTCGGCCGTGTGCCTAAGTCTGGTTGTGTACCTCTCGGTTACAGTCTCGACCACATCGGACCGATGGCACGCAGCGCCCGCGATTGCGCACTGATGCTCAATGCACTCGCAGGCCGGCACCCGAGCGACCCGACCACGCTCGACGTAGCGGTCGACGACTATGTGACCGGGCTGACCGGCGATCTGACCGGTCTACGGGTCGGCGTGGACCGTCTGGGCCGATTCGCCGGCGATGCCGAAGATCCCTCACTGCCAGCCCTCTGGAACGCGGCGCTTGATGCGCTCGCATCGCAGGGAGCAGAGATTATCGAGATGGAGGTGCCGCACTACGAAGAGATGACGATCGCCGACATGGTGATCATGCTCAGCGAAGCGCTCGCCTACCACCGCGGCGATTTGTCCCAACGGTGGTACGAGTACTTCCAGGCAACCCGGACAACCATCGGCGCAGGCGTCTTCTACGGTGCAGCCGATTATGTGCAGGCGCAACGTTGCCGCCGCGTGGGACAACGCGCGCTGGCTGATGCCTACGAGGACGTTGACGTGATCATTACGCCGACGTGTTCGACTGCGGCACCGTCCTTCTCCGGGGTGAACGGGATGGTCAAGGGTCTGGCGTCGGGCAGCATAGGCGCGATGAACACCGGCTATTGGGATACCACTGGCAACCCCGTTCTGAGCGTACCGATCGGATTCAATGGGTCTGGTCTGCCCATGGCCATGCAGATCGCGGGTCGACCTTTCGACGAGGCAGCGGTGCTACGAGTCGGGGATGCGTACCAGCAATCCACCGACTGGCATCTGCGGACGCCCACGATGCCCGAGGCGATGAGCGAGGTTCCGGCATGACCATCGTTTCCACCAGTACCTCGTCGGTGCTCACCCTTTCCACGGCATCCGATGCACTCGCCGCCGGTGCGATGACCAGTACCGAACTCGTCCAACGATGCATCGATGTCGCGGATCGTCACGATGCCGCAGTTGGTACCTACATCACCCGGTTCACCGAGGAGGCTATGCAAGCCGCCGCTGTCGCCGACGAGGTGCGTGACGCGGGCGGATCGCTGGGGCCGTTGCACGGAATACCGCTGGGCATCAAGGACATCATCACGACCTCGGAGTGTCCGTCGACAGCCCAGAGCCTCGTCCTCGACCCGGCGTGGAGCAACGGGGATGCGGTGGTTGTCCGGAGACTACGAGCAGCCGGCGCGATCATCATGGGAAAGCTGACGACGATGGAGTTCGCATCCGGCCTTCCTGACCACGAGCGTGAGTTCCCCATCCCACGAAACCCGTGGGCCCTCGACCGGTGGCCCGGTGGATCCAGTTCGGGGACCGGGTCCGGTATCGCTACGGGGATGTTTCTGGGTGGACTCGGCACTGATACCGGTGGGAGCATCCGGATTCCCGCAGCGTACTGCGGGATCACCGGCCTGATGCCCACCTACGGCCGGGTCCCCAAATCTGGTTGCGTACCTTTGGGTTACAGCCTCGACCATATCGGGCCGATGGCACGTAGTGCCCGTGACTGCGCGGTCATGCTCGGAGTCCTCGCGGGGCATGATCCCAGCGACGTGACTTGTCTCGACGTTCCGGTCGACGACTATCCGGCAGCCCTCACCGGCGACCTCTCGGGGCTGCGCATCGGAGTGGATCTGAGTAGTGGGTTCGACGCTGTCGACGTCGATCCGGCGCTGGTGCCCGCGATGAGGGCGGCGGTGAACGTCCTCGAGAGTCGGGGCGCAGAGGTCGTCGAGGTGGCCCTGCCCTGCTTCGATGACGTCATTGCTTCGCTGTTGGTCACGAACTCCGGGGAGACTCTCGCGTATCACCGGCCAGACGCCCAAAGCCGGCTCGGTGACTACTCACCGAGCCTGCGCCTGTCGCTCCCTGGTGGATCGATGTACAGCGGCGCGGATTATGTTCAGGCACAGAGATTCCGACGTCTCGCTCACACAGCGGTTGAGACGATGATGTCCGATCTCGATCTCGTCGTCACCCCGACCGCTTTCACCGGGGCACTCGCCCTCGACGGCCTGACCCGCGACCTCTCGTGGTTCACCAAGGTCAACACGCCGTACTGGGATGCCGTCGGCAATCCGGTGATATCCGTTCCGATCGGGTTCACCGCCGACGGTCTACCACTGGCCATGCAAATGGCGGGACGTCCGTTCGCGGAACCGACGGTGTTGCGCGCAGCCGACGCCTATCAGCAAGAAACAGACTGGCACCTCGCCGTGCCGCCGATCAGCACAGGAGAACAACCATGACCACCGCCTTACTCGTCATCGATATGCAGAACGGGTTCGTGCATCCCGAAGGATCGATCCCATTGGCCGGCCGCGGTCTGCCGAATATGGACAAGGTCATCGCGGCGAATGCGGAAGCGATATCGGTCGCCCGCTCCCGCGGAGTCCCGGTGATCTACACCCGCCACTGTTACCGTTCGGACTTCCTGGACATGCCCGCCTTGGTGTCCGGACCGCTGCCGGCAGATCCGCCTCCCCTTGTGCGTGGTAGCTGGGATGCCGACGTGGTCGACGAACTCGCACCCGAACCGGGCGATGTCATCGTCGACAAGAATCGATTCGATGCGTTCCTGTACACCGATCTGGAAGTCGTGCTGCGCGCCAAGGGAATCGAGAATCTAGTGGTCACCGGGGTCGTGACGAGCGTTTGTGTGGAATCGACCGTGCGCTCCGGCCAACAGCGCGACTTCACCATGTTCATCGCGTCGGATGCCACATCGGCTCCCGCCGAACAGCATCAGCCGGCACTTGATGCGATGGCAGCGATTTTCGGGACGGTCGGTCGGGTGGTGGACATGCTCGACCTTGCGATGTCCGAGCGCCCCGAGTCGAAGGCGCTTTTGGCTGGCTGAGTCGTCGGCGTGCGAACGTCGTGCTCCCCGATCTGACGTCGGTCGGGGAGCGCGAACGGCAAATCCTCAACTGGACCGCCGACGACATTCTTCGCCGGGCTTCGTCGCAGGGAACTCGGTCATCGACATCGCACGGCGACCATTGGTCGCCCTTCGCACTCCGCAACACTCTCGCCGGTCGGCGTCGTCGTCGGCGCGGCTAACGTGTTGAATGGAGCGGAGCGAGGTGGAGACCGATCCTGCCGTTTCGGACTTGAAGCCTCAACCGGCGTAGCGAGTTTCAGAACCAGTTCAATGGGGGAACCGCACGCAGGCGAGTTAGAGGAGGCCGATGAGCGGCGCGGTGATGTAACCGAACCAATGCCTGTGGTGTTGGGCATGAACGCCATGTGTGCGGCCTCGGCGACGACGAAGGTTTCGATGGCCAAGCCATCGTTGTGTCGGATCGCCCGCGGAAGAGGGAACTGTACTGGCGTCGATCCGATGTGCCGCCTCGACCGTTCCATCTGCGTTCGATGCATCATGCTGTCGAGGACGGGCACAATTGCGATGAGCGGAACTGCACCCGTACATGATCACGTTCGGCCTGCCGCGCAACTGGCGCAGCTACTCCACGAAGAGCTGATTCGGGCGGCACAGTTGTGGAAGCCCGAGTGCCGATGCTGTGTCGACTCCTGCAAGTGTGAACTGGGTGGCGCTGCTGGCTTCGGGGCGACGAAAGCCCGGCGACAGTCTCGTGAGTTGGGCCGATGCGGGGCAATCGACATGAAGTGGGCAGGATAACATCGGTGGATGGTCGTCGTCCCACAGGTAGTCGAGCCTGGTTCCGCATTGTTTACTTCGGTGAAGTCCCTCGGAGACGAGCATTCAAAGTACCTGGGCCTGCTACCTCACGCCGCCTGGGCTGAGTATGCAGAAGCCGGACACATCTGTGCGATGGTCGATGATGCCGCGCGCGATACGCCTCTTGCCTACGTCGCATACAGGACGCCTAGGAACGAGATCGTCGTTGCCCATCTTGTTGTCCGCTCGGCTGCCAGGGGTTTGGGCCTTGCGCGTTGCCTCATTGACTTTCTTCGCGGCAGCTATCCCGATCGAATGGGAATCTCGCTGAGTTGTCGACGCGACTACCCGGCCCACGCGATGTGGCCCAAGCTAGGATTCGTCGCCCGCGGGGAAAAGCCGGGTCGTGGCAAGGGCCGCCTTCCGCTCACTCGTTGGTGGCTCGATTTCGGCCACCCAACGCTACTCACATGGGATGGCCCTGCTGACTCACTGGTTCCTGTTATGATCGACATGAACATCCTAATCGATCTGACATGCGACAATCCTGGCCCGGTGGAGTGTGGGACGCGTGAGGTGTTCAATTCTCTTCATGATCGCATCGAAGTGATCGTCAGTCCTGAGGCCGCCAATGAGATTGATCGGAACCCAGATGAGATCGCGAGAAGGCGGCTGCGTGGCGCACTTGGGGCATATACCGAAATTTCTGCCAATCAGGACGAATTCGTACGCATAGAAGCGCAATTGGCGGACGAATCCACGTCGAAGCCGAATGAGAGTCGGCAAACGCGCAGCGACCGAATGCATATCGCTTATGCGGCAGTTGCCGGCGTGACCACGGTTGTCACACGCGACGGAGCAGCCCGTCGTCGGCTCGGACCCGTGTCGAAAAGGATGTTTGAAATAAACCTCGTGACCCCAGCTGCACTGAAAGGAATCGTCGATGAGATTGAGAACACTTCGTTGTACTCTCCCGGCCCCCTACTGGGGACCGCCTATCGGCGCGTAGAAGCCGGAGTGAACGACTCCGCGGACGTCGACGCATTTATCGATACCGCAGCTTCAGAGCGGCGTAGCAGCTTTCAAGAATTAAGAGACAGTATCGCCGCGGCTAAACCGCTGTCGACAATGTCCATAGTCTATACTCCTGGCGCGAGGCCATTAGCGTTGGTAGGTATCGATGTCTCGGGTAAACATGCGATAGTCCGGATTGCTCGGATGTATCAGGATCCTCTATCTGTTTCGATGGCGGCGCAGCTAGTCCAGAACATACGCGACTACAGTCGTCTGCATCAGAAGAATGTAATTCGCGTTACCGATATGCATGTCGAGGCGACAATCCGGGAAGCGTTGATATCGGATGGGTTTCGTCAACATGAGACCGGTCTGATAGGGGCAAGTCTCGATGGATATTTGACTCCTCGCCAATTTGAATCGCAAGTCGACGTGATGCTTTCGACGTTAAACGAGCATAGTCACGAGCAGACGCAGTTATCCTGTGCAATTCATAGGATCAACGCACTCGCCGGAGCCGACCGAATTGCTGCCATCGAACACGAACTTCGCCCAATGCGGTATGACTCAGAAGAGCTGCCTACCTGGATGGTTCCAATCAAGCCACAGTTCTCCACCGACTTGTTCGGATACCCGGACCAACTATTCGAGCGTCCCTCCAACCTCGGATTGAGCAGGGAACATGTCTACTACAAGGCTCGGCCACACGGCGAAAGTCCGCCTGGCCGAATCATCTGGTACGCCAGCGGGGGCAGTGGTGAAGCGTTTGCATGTAGTTCGCTCATCGAATGCGTCGACGACACGCCGCAGAAGCTTCACCGGCGATTTCGCAGGCTTGGAGTCTACACGTATGAGCAGGTATGCCAGACTAGCAATAATGACGTGGCCCGAGCGCTTCGAGTTGCGGACACGGTCGTGTTTCCCCATCCCGTGGGGCTGCGGCGCCTCCGCCAACTTGGGAAAGCGATGGGACAGCAATTGCCGGCGCAGTCATCGGTAAGGTTGGTGCCGGAGGTTGCCGCGTCGATCATCAGGGAGGGCCAGTTTGGGATCGAGTGAAAGTACGCATCGCGGGCTAATGATGTTGTCAGTCCATCCACGACACGTGCGAAACATTGTCAATGGTAAGAAAACCATCGAACTCCGCAAGACGAGGCCAAATGTACTTCCGGGACAGCCAGTTGTGATTTATGAGACATTTCCAATGTCTGCGGTGGTGGCGACATGTCGAGTGGCAAGGATCGTGGTCGTTGACGTGGCTGACTTACAACACTCAGTCCTGAAGGATGCTTGCGTGTCAGCAGCGGAGATTGAACGGTATTTTCGCGGTCGAGACACTGCCTATCTGATACACCTCGAAGAGGTGCGTGTCTTGCGCGATCCCGTTCGGCTAAATGACATCCGAAGGAACCGAGCATTCGCACCGCCCCAGACCTGGCACTTTCTGGACCGAACAGCCGTTGAACGTATGCTCTTTGAGCACCCGTCGAAGGAGTCGATCACTTCGCTCTTGGGTTATTCCGCTTGAGAGGGGCATGGATCGGTGCAAGGGAACAGATGCTCGTATCCATCACCCACGGTTCAGGCATCTCCGTCGATCACCTCGAAAGGGGCCTCGTCTCGGGGGCGCAGTTCTGCGTCGCTGATCGATCCGCGCAGCATCTGTAGTGCATGCTTCCGTGTGAGTTTCGCGTCTTCGTAGCCGCGCACCACGGCGGCGGCGAGTCGCGGGGACAGCCGCGGAGCGACGAGAAGGTCTGCGCGATAAGGGATTCCGACTGCTGTGAAGTCACTGGTGACGGGAAGGTCGCGGGCAAGCGACACTCGCTCGCGTTCGTCGATCAATCCGATGTTCTTGAGTTGGTTGACGGTCGCGGTCCACGACACGCGGTACGTGCCGGCGATGCGGATGGCGCGTCGGCGTGGGCTGTCATGTGGATGCTCACTCCACAGCTTCGCCGCGCCCTCCCGGGGAATCAGGAAATGGATCGCAACCGATTTGACCATCGTCTCGGAATCGGAATTGTGTGCGTCGTACGCATCGCCGACCAGCCAGTGCGCCAACTCGTGGCTGGCGGTCACCCGTTTGCGCCCCGGTCGCTGCTCGGCGTTGATCACCGTAGCGGCCACCGCACTTTTGCCGTCACCGTCGACGATTACGCATGCCCCATCGGCGGATTCGCCGTAGTTGCCCACGAACACGTACATCCCGAGCTCCTCGCAGGCCGACAGAATGTCGATGACGGGCTCGTTGCCGACGCCAATTCTCTTGCGCGCCTCGTGCGCAACCTGCTCGGCATCCTCATGGCGACTGGGTACCGACGACTCGGGACGCTGGACCGTGGAGATCAACTCTTTGCGCATCAGCGATCGGATGTCGTCGGCCAGCAACTCGATTGCCTCATCCATGTGCGCCGTGACGTCGGGGTCGAATCCGGCGTCGGTGCGGCGGCTGATCGCGGCAGGAACCTCATCCATGACGAACCACTGCAGAGGCTTGCCAAGCGCCTCGGCGATGGCGAACATCTCGGTGGCCGAGACACGTCGGGTTCCCGACTCCATCTTGCTCACCGTTATGTGGTCGGCCTGGTCCAACGCGGCGGCGAGTTGCGCCTGCGACATGCCGGCAGCGACACGCGCCTCCGCAATTCGCCTGCCGAGTGCCTTCGCATCCATGTTTGCGATTTTGGCACATAGAGAACTGTGGGTGGCAACCCTGCCTGTTCGACGACGTCACCAACGTGTCGCAACTACTACCGTGGACTGTGTCCGTCACCACAAAGTTCCCATAGTTGAGCGGAATGGACTCAACTCTCCTCGCGTTGTAGCACTCGAACGGCCATACTTGAGCCGTACCGACTTAAGAACGTAGAGAAAGGTGCACACGAAGTGGACAGCTTCACCCCGACCACCAAGACACAGCAGGCGCTGAGCACTGCGGTGGGTGCGGCGGCCGCTGCCGGTAACCCCGACGTGCGTCCGGCCCACATCCTGGTCGCCCTGCTCGATCAGTCCGACGGCATTGCTTCGCCGCTGCTCAAGGCGGTGGGGGTCGATCCGTCGACCATTCGTACCCAGGCCCAGGCGATGGTTGATCGCGCGCCGACGGTGTCGAGCGCCAGCGCCCAACCGCAGCTCTCGCGCGAATCGATCGCCGCGATCACCGCAGCCCAGCAGCTCGCGACCGAGCTGAACGACGAGTACGTCTCCACCGAGCACCTCGTCGTCGGCCTGGCGACCGGCGATTCCGACGTCGCCAAACTGCTGCACAATGCCGGCGCCACCCCACAGGCGCTGCGCGAGGCGTTCGTCTCCGTTCGCGGCAGTGCGCGCGTCACCTCCGAGGATCCGGAGTCGACCTATCAGGCGCTGGAGAAGTACTCCACCGACCTCACCAAGGCCGCCCGTGAGGGCAAGCTCGACCCGGTGATCGGCCGTGACTCCGAGATCCGGCGCGTCGTACAGGTGCTGAGCCGCCGGACCAAGAACAACCCGGTCCTCATCGGTGAGCCCGGCGTCGGCAAGACCGCCATCGTCGAAGGGCTCGCCCAGCGCATCGTCGCCGGCGACGTCCCGGAGTCGTTGCGCAACAAGACGGTTGTCTCCCTGGACCTCGGATCGATGGTCGCCGGTGCCAAGTACCGCGGCGAGTTCGAAGAGCGGCTCAAGGCCGTGCTCGACGAGATCAAGGGATCGGCCGGGCAGGTCATCACCTTCATCGACGAGCTGCACACCATCGTCGGCGCCGGTGCGACAGGCGATTCCGCGATGGACGCCGGGAACATGATCAAGCCGATGCTGGCCCGTGGCGAGCTGCGGCTGGTCGGTGCGACGACGCTTGAGGAGTACCGCCAGTACATCGAGAAGGACGCCGCGCTCGAACGCCGCTTCCAGCAGGTCTACGTCGGCGAGCCGAGCGTCGAGGACGCCATCGGCATCCTGCGTGGCCTCAAGGACCGCTACGAGGTACACCACGGCGTGCGCATCACCGACTCCGCATTGGTCGCTGCCGCAACCCTTTCCGACCGCTACATCACCTCGCGGTTCCTGCCGGACAAGGCCATCGACCTAGTCGACGAGGCCGCGTCGCGCCTGCGGATGGAGATCGACTCGCGGCCCGTCGAGATCGACGAGGTGGAGCGGATCGTCCGCCGGCTCGAGGTCGAGGAAGTCGCGCTGGAAAAGGAGCACGACGAGGCCTCCAAGGCGCGGCTGGAGAAACTGCGTCAAGAGCTGGCCGACCACAAGGAGAAGCTGAACGAGCTCTCGGCCCGCTGGCAGGGCGAGAAGACCGCCATCGATGCCGTCCGTGACATCAAGGAGCAACTGGAAAGCCTTCGCGGAGAATCCGATCGCGCCGAGCGTGACGGAGACCTCGGACGTGCTGCCGAGCTGCGGTACGGCAAGATCCCCAGCCTGGAGAAGGAACTCGAGGCGGCGCTGGAGAAGACCGGCACCGACCCCGACGAAGACGTGATGCTGCAGGAGGAGGTCGGCCCCGACGACGTCGCACAGGTCGTGTCGGCGTGGACGGGCATCCCCGCCGGAAAGATGCTGGAGGGCGAGACCGCCAAGCTGCTGCGCATGGAAGAAGAACTCGGACAACGGGTCATCGGGCAGCGCGAGGCAGTGGTCGCGGTGTCGGATGCGGTACGTCGGGCACGCGCCGGCGTCGCCGATCCCAACCGCCCGCTGGGCTCGTTCCTGTTCCTCGGACCGACCGGTGTCGGCAAGACCGAGCTGGCCAAGGCACTCGCCGAGTTCCTGTTCGACGACGAACGCGCGATGGTGCGCATCGACATGAGTGAATACGGCGAAAAGCACGCCGTGGCACGGCTTGTCGGCGCTCCTCCGGGATACGTCGGCTACGAGCAGGGCGGACAGCTGACCGAGGCGGTGCGCCGCCGCCCGTACACGGTGGTGCTCTTCGACGAGGTCGAGAAGGCCCACCCGGACGTCTTCGACATCCTGCTGCAGGTCCTCGACGAGGGACGCCTGACCGACGGCCAGGGCCGCACCGTGGACTTCCGCAACACCATCCTCATCCTGACGTCGAACCTCGGGTCCGGCGGCGACAAGGATCAGGTGATGGCGGCGGTGCGCGCGGCCTTCAAGCCGGAGTTCATCAACCGCCTCGACGACGTGGTGATCTTCGACGCGCTGAGTCCCGAACAGCTGGTGTCCATCGTCGACATCCAGCTCGGGCAGCTGCAGAAGCGGCTGGCCCAGCGTCGCCTCGAACTGGAGGTCACGCCCAAGGCCAAGGAATGGCTGGCCGAGCGGGGCTTCGACCCGCTCTACGGTGCCCGCCCGCTGCGGCGGCTGGTGCAGCAGGCCATCGGCGACAAGCTCGCCCGGGCGCTGCTGGCCGGTGACGTCCGCGACGGCGACGTCGTCCCGGTCAACGTCGACGCCGACGGAGAGTCGTTGGTGCTCGGCTGATCTCGGCAATGACGCGCCCCCTTCCCGATGTCGGGAAGGGGGCGTTGTCGTCGCACCAGTGAATGGTGTCAGGAGTGGTCGGCCGCCGCGCGGAACAACCACGACACCACCAGCGCGCCGGGATCGATGACGCCCCGGGCATTTTCACCGACGTAGCTGGCGCGGCCCTTGGCGGCGGTGAGCTCTTCAGTGGAGCGGGCGCCGCGTTCGGCGGCCGCCGCGGCCGCGCCGGTGTCGCCGTCGGCGAGGGCGTCGACCGCGGGAGACAGGGCGTCGACCATGGTGTTGTCGCCGACCGAGGCGCCGCCGAGGTCGGTGATCTCGGCGAGTGCCGTTTGTGCTCCGGCACTCAGCGATTCGTCGAAGCCGCGGCCGTCGGCGAAGGAGGTGGCGAGTTGCCGGAACAGCACGCCGAACAGCGCGCCGGAGGTGCCCCCGGCACGTACCAGGAAAGAGGTGGCGATGGTATCGAGCACCTCGGTGTCGGAGCCGCGTAGCGGGATCGCGAAATGTCCCAGCGCCGCATCCATGTTCACGCCGAAGTCGCCGTCGCCGGCGCGTCGGTCGAGGTCGGTGAGGTCATCGATCGAGCCCTGCACGCGTTCGACAAAGGCAGAGAGCCAACCACATTCGGGTCCGTCGTCGGCCGCGTCATCGGGTTCGGCGAAGGTGACCTGCACCGGACCGCCGGCGGCGCGGGCCGGTACGTACGGCCACGCCGGAGCTGTGGTCGGCGCGTCGAATAGGGCGAGGACGTCATCGTCGGCGCGCACCAGCGTGATCGAGACGCCGTCCATGTCCAGGGCAGTGACGAAGGTGCCGACCATGGGGCGCGCGACGGTGATCCCGCGTCGGTCCAGATCCGCGACCACCTCGCCGAACACCAGGTCCAACTCGAGTTGATGCGCCGACCCGAGACCGTTCACCAGCGCGATCACCTGCTCGCCGTGAACGAGGGACAGCGCATCGACGATCGGGTCGACCATCCGGTTCACCAGCTCGCGCGCATCGACCTTGGCGGTCCGGCGCACACCCGCCTCGCCGTGGATACCGACCCCGAATTCCATCTCATCCGCGGATAATTCGAACGCGGGCGCGGACGAGCCGGGAACGGTGCAGGCCTGGTATGCGACGGCGATACTGCGGGCATTCGCCGCGACCCGACGCCCGATCTCGGCCACCTCGTCGAGCTTCCTGCCTTCGGCTGCGGCTGCGCCACAGATCTTTTCGACGATGATCGTGGCTCCGGTGCCGCGCCGTCCGGGGCCGGACTCGGATGCGGTCGCGACGTCGTCGTCGACGATGACGTGGTCGGTGGCGACCTCGTCGCGCACGAGGTGGCGGGCGATCCGGAAGTTGAGGACGTCGCCGGTGTAGTTCTTCACGATGTGCAGCACCCCGGCGCCGCGGTCGGCCCAGCGGGTCGCGCCGGCCACCTGCAGCGCGTTGGGGGAGGTGAACACCAGGCCGGGGCAGGCTGCGTCGAGCATGCCTGCGCCGATCATCCCCGAGTGCATCGGCTCGTGCCCGGAACCGCCGCCGGAGACGAGCGCGACCCGACGATCGTCGCCACGGTCGGCGCGATACAGGAAGCCGGGATCGGGTTGCCAGTCGATGTCGCGATGAGCGGCGACAAAACCGCTCAGCGCATCGTTGAGAAAGGTGGCGGGCGAGTTCAGGATGTAATCGTGGGCACTCACCGGTTCCACAGTAGTCACCCGAATGGGCCGGACCGGTCCTGTCGGTGGGCGAGAGTAGCGTGCAACCGGACGCGAGGTAGGGAGAACGGCATGTCGAACGTGATCGTCGGCGACGACGGCGTCTCGCGGTGCGCGTGGGCCGCCCGAGAACCGGAGACCACCTATCACGACACCGAATGGGGCTTCCCGCTCTCCGGTGACACCGCCCTGTTCGAGCGGGTCTGCCTCGAGGGATTCCAGTCCGGACTGAGCTGGCGCACCATCCTCACCAAACGGGATAACTTCCGGAAAGCGTTCGCCGGCTTCGACATTCCCACGGTCGCGAGATTCACCGACGCCGACGTCACCCGATTGTTGGGTGATGCGGGCATCATCCGGCACCGCGGCAAGATCGAGGCGTCGATCAACAACGCCCGCCGCGCCGAGGAACTCATCGACGCCGAGGGCTCCCTCGAACCCTACTTCTGGAGCTATGCCCCCGAACGTGAACACGTCCCGCACTCGATGACGACCTCGGCCGAGTCGCTGGCACTCTCGAAGGACCTGAAGAAGCGCGGGTGGCGCTTCGTCGGGCCGACGACGATGTTCGCACTGATGCAGGCCGCGGGCTTCGTCAACGATCACGCCCACGACTGCGCCACCCGGCCGGCGGTGGCCGCCGCGATCGCCGAGCATCGGCATTCCGCAGGGCACTGAGCAGTCTCGGCGTGGCAACCTGGTAGCCGGGCCACACGGCCCACCGTCGTCGCAGAAAGCGCGATGAACACCGAGGAGGACACATGTCGAACGCACCGTTGACCGAGGCCGCACGGGAACTGCTCGCCCAGCCGAATCCATCCGTGATGGCCACCGTCCGATCCGACGGCGCCCCGGTCACGGCCGCGACCTGGTACCTCCTCGACGGTGACGAGATCCTGCTCAACCTCGACGACACCCGCGTGCGGTTGCGTCACCTCCGCGCTGACCCGCGCGTCACGCTGACGGTGCTCGCCGGCGACGACTGGTACACCCACGTCACCGTGGTGGGGCGGGTGACGGAGTTCCGTGCCGACGAGGGGCTGACCGACATCGACCGGATCTCCCGCCACTACACCGGCGAGCAGTATGCGGTGCGCGACAACCCGCGCACCACCGCCGTCATGACGATCGAACGCTGGTACGGCTGGGGTGCCCTGAAGGGGTGACACCTGAGGGGCTGAGCTCCGTGGAGCGCACGAACTCGGCCAGGATCGCGGCGAGCTCGTCGGGCCGGGACAGCTGCGGTGCGTGGTCGGTCTCCAGGGTGACCACCCGCGCTCCGGGGCTCAGCCGTTGCATTTCGCGCTGTGCGGCAAGGGGAACCGACCTGTCGAGCGTGGCCTCCACGTACAGGCGCGGCAGTGAACCTGTACCCTCGGCGGTCCATTCCGGGGCGATGAGCCGGGTCGATTCCAGCTGCGGGACGAGCCGCCGCGCCGCGCTCACCGCGGCGTGGGCGTCGGCCTGCTGGAAGAAGACTGCCGCACCCGCCTCGGGCGGGACGACGGTGCCACGCCCGTCGGCGGTGGGTTCGGTGAACGCCGAGATGCCCACGGGCGCAGCCAGACCCGCGAGGTCGCACAGTCGGCCGAAATTCATGCCACTCGGCAGCATCATGCCGGCGACGTAGCCGAGACCCCGTATCCTCGGGTCGTGCCGACGCATCAGGTGCTCGGCGACGTCGGTCGCCACCACCCCGCCGCCACTGTGTCCGATGACGACGAGATCTCCTGGTATGTCGGCGATCTCGTCGATGACGGCACCGACGACGTCGGTGAGGGTGATGGCGTCGTCACCCCAGTGCGCGGCGCCGAGAAGATCCGGTCGGTGACAGGCGATTCCGGCGGCGGCGAGCCGCTCGACCACCAGATCCCACACCCAGGACTGCGCCCAGGCGCCGTGGAGAAGTACGACGTTCGGAAGTGGTGCGGTCACCGGGCGGCGTCCGACAGGCGCGCTGCTTCGCGCACGGCGCCCACGTTCAGCTTTCCGCCGCGCGAGCCGGCGAGCTTGGCGGCGATGTGGTCGGTGACGCGGATCGGCTCATACGCCAGGCCGTTGTCAAAACCGAGATGGCTTTCGAGCGTGGAGATCACGGCGTCGGCGTTGCCGTCGTGGAAGAGGGCCGCCGAGCGTCGGCGCTCCACGGTGCCGTCGACCACCGGCGGCTTCACCCGATGCAGCGTCGACAGCCAGCGATCGTTGGTGAGGCGCGCGGTGAGATCACCGAGGTTGACCAGCAGCGCGCCGTCGATCGGCGAGACCTCATGCCACACCCCGTCCGGCCCGAGTACCTGCAGGCCGGCGACCTGATCGGCCCACAGCACGGTGACCAGACCGAAATCGGTGTGTTCGCCCATACCGGTGAGGTCGCCGTCGAGGGCGATGTCGGTGCCGGGCGGGAGCGCGTAGTTGTTCATCCGGAGCACGTCGATGGAGTGATCGGTGAGTTTGGTGAAGAAATCCGGTCCGAGTCCGAGTGCGTCACCGAAAATGGTTGTGAGGGTGCGCGCCACGCGTCGCGCCTCGGCGAAGTACGCCTCGATGCGATCGCGGTAGCCGTCGACGCCGGGCCACAGGTTGATGCCGTAGTCGGCCTCGTCGAGGTCGACGTCGGCGATCGAGCGGGCCTCGACGCCGATGTTGTAGGCCTCGAAGAAGTCGTTCATCCGGGACGCCGATTCCACACCGGCACTCAGCCGCAGCGACTCGGTTTTCGGTGCCGTATAGCCACGATTGGCGCCGTCGACCCGGTAGGTCTTCTTGGTGTCGAGGTCGAGTCCGAAGAAGTCGTCCATCGCCGACTTCAGACCGTCGATGACGTCGTCGGCGATCCCGTGCCCGGTGACCTGGATGAAACCGACACTGGCACAAGCCGAGTCGATCTGGCGAGCCACCTCGGAGCGGGCCTGTGGTGATCCGCCGGTCACGTAGGCCGAGATGTCGACGGTCGGGACGGTGAACGTGCTCTCAGACATGGGTTTTCGCATTCGTCTCGGTGGCCGTGCTGGTGCTCGCGGTGCCGGTTTCGGTGGCGACGAGGATGTCGGTGGTTGCGGTGACCACCGGTTCGTCGTCGACGCGGCGGCGGAGCGGGGTGTGGTAGAAGACGATGTTCAGTACGAACGCCACGATCGCGGTGAGCGTGATGCCGCTGCCGAAGATGATCTGCATCGAGTCGGGCAATTTGGTGAACATGTCGGGCACGAACTCGGGCAGCAGCCCGACGCCGACGGCGGTGGCCGCGATGGTCAGGTTGACCGGTTTTGCCAGGTCGACCGTGGCCAGCGTGCGGATGCCGACCATGGCGACCGTGCCGAACAGCACCAGGCCGACCGCACCGACGACGGGGCCGGGCAGTGCGGCGATCAGCGCACCCATCTTGGGGATGAGCGCCAGCACGATGAGGATCAGGCCGCTGCCCGCAGTGACGAACCGGCTGTGGACGCGGCTCGTCTCGACGGCCCCGACGTTCTGCCCGAAGACGGTGTCGATGAAGCCGCCGAAGATTCCGGCGAGGATGCCCGACAGTCCGTCGCCGATCAGGCCGCGGGTGAGATCGCCGGTGCTCAACGGCTTTCCGGTGATCTCGGAGACAGCGAGCATGCTGGCGGTGGACTCGGCGAACACCACGGCCATGACGATGCTCATCGACACGATCGCCGCAATCGGGAACTGCGGTGCGCCGAAATGGAAGGGCGTCGGCATGCCGACCCAGCCGGCTTGTCCTACGCCACTGAGGTGGAACATCCCCATGGCAGCCGTGATCGCGGTTCCGGCGATGAGCGAGAAGAGGATTGCCAGCTGCGCCCAGATTCCGCGGCCGAGGCACAGCAGGGCGACGGCGATCACGACGACGATGGCGGCGATGAGCAGGTTGCGGGGAGCGGCGTAGTCGGGCGACGAGGAGTCCGAACCGACGATGAGTCCACCGGCGACGCCGATCAGCGACAATCCGACGACCGTCAGCACCGCGCCGGTGACCAGCGCCGGGAAGAACCGGATGATGCGGGCGAACGGGATGGCCAGGGCCAGACCGACGACACCGCCGATCAGCATCGAGCCGTAGACCGCCTGGATGCCGTATTTGTGGGCGATCAGGATCATCGGCGTGAGGCCGGTGAAGGTGGCGCCACAGATGATCGGCAGCCGAACGCCGGCGATCTTCCCGAGGCCGAAGCCCTGGATGGCGGTGATGATGCCGGCCACCAGCAGGTCGGCGCTGATCAGGAATGCGATGTCGGATTGACTCAGTTTCAGGGCGGCGCCGAAGACCAGCGGGACCGTGACGCAGCCGGTGTACATGATCAGGACGTGCTGGATCGACAGTGCGGCCAGGCGGCCCCACGGGGGCCGGACGTCGACTTGGTGCTGGGACATATGCTCTCTCCCGTACGTGAGGAAGTTCTGCGGGACCGTCGGGCGAGCTGGTGCGCGAGGCTGCCGCCACCGACACGAGATATTGAACGGGCTGAAGATTTCTTCGACCTCATCGATAAGTCACGGCCGTGTTAACACCGTCGGCGCGGGCTGCGCGGGGCTCGTAATCGTGTATTGATTGCTGTCATGACGACTTCTGCGGACGTGCCGACCGAACAGACCGAGGCGCCCGATCTGGCGACCAGCCTCGGTATCGCGATCCGGTCGGCGCGGAAGTCGGCGGCGCTGACCTTGCAGGATGTGGCCGATCGGACCGGTCTGTCGCAATCGTTCCTGTCGCAGGCCGAGAACGGTCGGACGGTGCCCAGCGTGATGAACCTGCATGCGATAGCCCGCTGCGTCGGAACGACCGCGCACGAGTTGCTGAGCCAGACCGAGAACGACGCGTCGCTGGTGCGTGCGGCGCAGTCGCCGGTTCTCGAGGTGTCACCGGGTGCGACGATGCGTCGCTGCGCATTGCGGGGCGGGTCCATGGGGCCCAACGAGATCACCGCCGGACCGCACACCTCGTCGTCGTCGGCGACGACGCATCCGGGCGAAGAGTTCATCTACGTCGTCGACGGGTCGCTGGAGGTGGAGGTCGGATCGACCACCTACACCCTCGGCGTGGGTGACGTCCTGTACTTCTCGGCCACCGTGGCGCATCGGTGGCACAACCGTTCCGACGCTGCCGTGCGGTTCCTGATCACTGCATCGCCGCCGTTCTGAGGACCGGAAGTTGTTGAACGCGGCCCGAATTGGTGAACGCCGCTGGTACACCGGCGGCGTTCACCAATTCAGACCGCGTCAGCTGTGCCGACCCGTTCATACGCATTGTCGATGATCGCGTCGAGCCGGTCGCGTGCGGCGGTGAGTTCGGTGATGCGAGTGTCGAGTCGACGACGCTCCGCGGACAGCATCTGCAGTTGTTCTTGATCGGTGGTGCCGGTGTCCAGGCAGGGGAGCATGTCGGCGATGCGCCGGCTGGACAGACCGGCGGAGTACATCAGTTGAAAGAAACGCACCCGCTCGACGGCGTCGTCGGCGTAGTCGCGATGTCCGCCGGGTGTGCGGTCGCTGGTCAGCAGACCTTGCTCCTCGTAGTAGCGCAGTGCGCGCACGCTGACCCCGGTGCGCTGGGCGAGTTCACCGATTTTCATTCTCATACCTCACGTGGACGTCAGGTGTCAGGCTACGCCCGACCTGTCGAGATGACGGAGTGGCGTGGCGGTGGTCACATAGCCTTGAACCTCACGTGGGCGTCAGCTTCTAGCGTGATGCCATGACCACACAAAAACACTCGACTCCCACATCGTCGGACTCGACTCCCACATCGTCGGTAACGGGTGCCATCGCCTTGGTGACCGGAGCCAACCGCGGTCTCGGCCGTCACATTGCGGCTCGGCTCGTCAGCCGCGGCGCGGCGAAAGTCTATGCAGCAGCGCGTAATCCAGAGTCAGTGGACCTGCCGGGAGTGGTGCCGCTGCGGCTCGACGTCACCGACGACTCGCAGATCGCCGAGGCCGCGGCCATCGCCTCCGACGTGACCTTGCTCGTGAACAACGCCGGGATCAGTCGGCCGGGCGCCCTGCTGGACACTCCGCTGGAGAACGTGCGCGCCGAACTCGACACCAACTTCTGGGGCGTGCTGGCGATGGTGCGGGCGTTCGCGCCGGTGCTCGCGGGCACTGGCGGTGGCACCATCGTCAACGTTCTGTCGGCGCAGTCGTGGTTCGCCTACCCGGGAACCAACGGCTACCACGCGAGCAAGGCCGCGGCGTGGGCCATCACCAACGGCTTCCGGCTCGAGTTGGCCGATCAGGGCACCCGCGTCGTGGCGGTGCACGCGGGAGCCTTCGACACCGACTTCACCGCCGACTACGACGGCCCGAAGGAGGACCCGGCCGACATCGCCCGCGCCACCATCGACGGCCTGGAAACGGACAGCGTCGAGATCCTCACCGACGACTGGACGCGATGGGTGAAATCGTTCCTCGGTCAGGACCCCGCCACCTTCTACGCCGAGCTCGGTGCCTCCGGGGCGTGACGGCAACGCCGGCTACTTTCGACCGCTGCCGATCTGGTGGCGAAGATCCGCTCGGAAGCCTTTGCGGTCCAGCAGCTTCGCCAGTTCGGCGCGGTAGGCGGTGGTGATCACGGTGGGGTGGGCGTAGGCCAGAAGTACTCCGTCGGCGATGTCGAGGAGGTGGATGTCGGTGATCAGGCTTGCCACCGAGCGGGGGTAGGCGAGTACCGAGATCGAATCGGGGGGTGGGGAATCCGGGTCGACGACGTCGACTCGGAGAAGCGTGGGGTGCAGTGGGTTTCGGTGTTCGCGGGCGCGGATGGCGTCGAGGAGGGTCGGGAAGGTCGCCACGTCGTAGGTGGTGTCACCGCGACTGGTGGTGGCGCGGTCGGTGAGGAGCACCGTGACGGTGGCCGGTGTGGTTGCCGGGGCTGTGGTTGGCGGGGCTGTGGTGAGGCTCATGTGGCGAGTCCGACGAAGGTGCTGCGATGCCACACCAGTGGGTCGGCGTCGAGCTTCTCGCCGAAGCCCAGTACCTGCATGACGACGAGGTCGTGGTCGCCGGCGCGATGGGCGGCGGTGACCTCGCATTCGAACCAGGCGGTGCCGTCAGGTAGGAGTACGGCGCCGGAGTCGAGGATGGAGACCGGGATGTCGGCGAGCCGTTTGGCGCGGTTCTTCGAGGACAGTTGCCGGCATCGTCCGGCCATCTCGGCTCCGAGTACCGAGACCCCGAGTCGGTGGGCGCGGGCGAGGTCGGGCCATGTCGACGAGGAGTGTTGTGCGGCGAAGACGACCAGCGGTGGGTCCTGTGACACGCCGACGGCGAAGGTGGAGGCCACCATGACGATCGGATGTCCGTCGTCGCCGACGGCGGAGAGCGCGACCACGCCGGTCGGGAAGCCGCCGAAGATGCGTCGCAGGGCGGTGGTGTCGCCGGTGTAGGGGGCGATCACCGGACGGCCTCGGTGTCGGTGACGAACAGCCCACTTGCCGTTGCGAGTTCCACGACCTCGGGTTGCTGCCCCAACGCCTTCGCCACCCGCTCACCGGCCCGCAGAGTGCGTGAACCGGGCTTCGGATTGCCGGAGACCACAACAGTTTTCATTCGCTATCACCCACTCTGTGTTCGATGAGGATCGGATCGGGGGTTCAGACCAGGACGTTGTGCGCCCGGAAAGCGGCGCCGGGATGTGTGTCGGGCAGCTGAGTGCAGCCGACACCGAAGAAGTGTTCCCGCAGCGTGTTTCCGGCCAGCTCGTCCTTGATGAGCCCGCGGCGGCGCATCTCCGGCAGCACCCGCGCAAAGAACTGGTCGTGATTTCCGTCGGGTTCGGGCTGGACGAGGAATCCGTCGGCATCGGTGGCCTCGATCATGGCCTGCGCCTGATCGACGATCTCCTCGGGAGATCCCAGGAACGGTTTGCCCATGACGCCGTTGGCCCGGAACTCCTCGAGGATCTGGCGAACCGTCGGCGCGTCGGGCCCGAGGAACCGCTCGATGTTGGTGCGCCCGTTGTCTCCCGCAGCAGCGCTTTCGGGGATCGGCCGGTCCAGATCGAGCGACATCAGGTCGATGCCGGTGTAGTAGGCGTAATGGGTTGCCGCCTGGTCGAGGGAGATGGCCTCGATCTGCGCACGATGCTGCGCCGCTGCCGCGTCGTAGCTGTCGGCGACGCGGAAGGTGCCGGCGATCAGGCATTTGACCGCGTCGCGGCCGCGCCCGTTCTCCTCCGCCAGACCCCGGATGTCGGCGATCTGCTCGGCCAGGGCCTTCGATTCGGCTGCCAGGAACACCGCTTCGGCGTACTTTGCCGCGAGCGCTCGGCCGGGAGCGGATGCGCCGGCCTGGAACAGGGTGGGTGTCACCTGCGGCCCGGGTGGTGTGGGAAGGATCCCATCGCTGGCGAAAAAGGGTCCCCGGTGGTGGATCTCGTGGACCTTGTTCGGGTCGGCCCAGGTCTGGGTGGTCGAGGACCGTTGCAGCGCATCGGGTTCCCAGCAGCCCTCCCAGAATTTCAGTGACAATTCCACGTGGTCGTCGGCCTTGCGATAGCGGTCGTCGTGCGCCATCAGCGGTTCACCGAACAGCAGGGCCGAGCCTGCCTGCGCCGAGCCGGTGACGATATTCCACCCGACCCTGCCCTTGCTGAGATGGTCGAGTGTGCGGTACTGCCGGGCAACCACGGCCGGCTGCTCCACTTGGGTCGACACCGTCGTCACCAAACCCAGCTTCTCGGTGTGTGCGGCCAACGCCGACAGGATCACCTGTGGATCGATATTGGTGAAGTTCACGTTGTGCGTGATCGCGCCAGGGATCACCGCACCGTCCATGGTCGGGTATCCGTACGAGTCGGCGAAGAACAAGAAGTCCACACCCGCGGCCTCGCATTTGCGCGCCAGGGTGATCCAGTAGTCGAGGTCGGTGAAGTTCGGCTCGGATTCTCGACCCGGGATCTTCCAGGAGCCCCGGACTCCGCCCGACTGAAACATGCCGATGGTCAACGTCTTCTGCATGGTTACGCCCTTTACCAAAGTTGTTGTCGAATACTGCCGGGGAGTTACACGAGTGCGGCTGCATGATTGCGGTACGCATATCCGGGATGGTCGGTGGGTAGATGGGGTGAGGACGATCCGGTCAGTCGTTGCCGCAGTGTTGTCGGCTCGCCCGGCGCGGCGACGAGGCCGCGGGCCCGGAACTCGGGCATCACCAGCTCGAAGAACGAGTCGAAGGTTCCGGTGTGGTCGGCCTGGACCAGGAATCCATCGGCGCCGGTGAATGCCATGACCTCTTCGCTCATATCGGCCACCTGTGCGCTGTCACCGATGAACGGTGTGCCCATCACATTGTTGCGCTGGAACTCTTCGAGGATCTGCCGCACCGTGGGCGCATCGGGACCGAGGAAGCGCTCCACATTCGTCCGGCCCGTCTGCGTCTGTGCCGCAGACGGATCCAGTGGCATGTCCGGATCCATCTGGGAGAGATCCAGACCCGTGAAAAACGAGTACGCCACTGCCGCATCGTCGAGGGTGCGGGTCGCGATCTGACGATCCCGGATGCGCTGCGCATCCGCGTGCGTCTGCCCGACCACGAAAGTTCCTGCAATCAGGCATTTGATCGAGTCGGGATCCCGGCCGTGCCCTTCTGCCCGCCGACGGATGTCCTCGATCTGGCTCTTGAGGGCGGGCGCCTCGGCGGCAAGGAAGACCGCCTCGGCATACTTGGCCGCGAGATCCCGACCGGTGGCCGACGCGCCGGCCTGGAACAAGACAGGCGCGCGCTGCGGCCCGGGCGGCATGGTGAGGATGCCCTTGGAGCTGAAATGCGGTCCGTCGTGCGATATTTCACGTACGTGATCCGGATCTGCGTAGACCCCGGTGGTCGGATCACCGATGGTGGCGCCCTCGTCCCAGCATCCCTCCCACAGTTTGAGGCAGAGGTCGACGTGATCGTCGGCGATCTCGTAGCGTCTGTCGTGCTCGGTGAGCGGCAGGCCGAACAGACGCGCCGACGCGTTCTGCCCCGCGCCGGTGACGATGTTCCAGCCGATGCGGCCGTTCGTCATGTTGTCCAGTGTGGCCATCTTGCGGGCGACCATCGGGGGCTTCTCGACCTGCGTCGACAACGTCACCACCAGGCCGAGATGGCGCGTCACCACCGCGAGTGCGGCCAGGAACATGCTCGGATCGCCCTTGGGGAATTGCACCGCGCCGCGCAAGGACGCGGGCGGAATGCCGTCCTGCAGAACGGGATAACCATAGTCGTCGGCGAAGAAGAGGAAATCGGCGCCGCCCTCTTCACATTTGCGGGCCATGGTGGTCCAGTGTTCGAGATCGGTGAAGCCGGTGGAGACGTTCTCGGGAAGTTGCCATGGCCCTATCGGGCCCACGTGCTGGAACATTCCGATCTTCCATGGTGTGGCCATTGAGGTGCTCCTATCGAGAGCGGGACCGACCGGGGAAAGCCCGAACCGATACTGTTTGAACTGAACAGTTCAAACGATAGAGTCTCAATGTTTCCCGGCAATTACGGAATCGAGAACGCTGCGGGTCTGCCGTGCCGTCCGTCCGGTAGCGCAGAATTGCCGGTGAATTGCTCAGTGACCGAGAGCATTCGACGCACCGTCGAGTGCCCGGCTCAGAAGTGCGTCAAGGGACTCGCGATATGTGACACGCAGTTGGTCGGCATCCACCCCGGACAGAACCAGCATCTGCAGTCCCCGCCAGAGGGCCACGATCCCGGTCGCGGTGATGGTGGCGTCGGCGGGTTGATAGCCCTCACGGCGCAGGACCTCGGCCAATCGGAGTAGCCACTCCTGGCCGACACGCTCGATGAAGATCTTCCACCTTCCGGGCTCCCGCATCGCGATGCCGAATCGCTGGAAGTACAGGCGGAGGAATTCGTGATTGTCGGGATGGCCGAGGTCGTCCCAGGCGTCGATCAATCGGTCCCGCAGTGGGCCGGGGCCCTCGATCCCGTCGAAGAGATTGTGGAGCCGGGGGAACCGGTCGAACGCCGCCAGGGACGCCTCGTCGAGAAGGGCCTCCCGAGAACCGAAGTAGTACAGCAACATACGGTTGTTCGACCCGATCTCGCGAGCAATCGCGCTGAGACTCAGGTCGATCAGCCCCTGATCGAGGATCAGATCGATGACCAGGTCCATCAATCGATCCCGCTCAGGCTGCTTTGTCATGGGGGTCATCCTACTGTGCATGACCCTCCGTACCGGCAACGATCGGCGATCACGTGGCAGGGCCGGAGCCGTACCTCACGACGCGAGCCATTCGTCGATCAGGCGCTTGCTCTCGGCCTTGACCTCGGTTGGTGCCAGGGTGGTGTCGATAGACGACCACGCACACGTCGCCAGTTGCTCATCGCTCAAACCGATTCGGGTACGGCAGATCTCGTACTCGTCGAGAATGTTCGGACCGAAGAGGATGGGGTCGTCGGCGTTGATCGAGCACCGAACACCCGCCTTGAGCAGTGCGGTGATCGGATGGGCGGCGATGTCGTCGACGACGTCCAACAGCACGTTCGAGGTCGGGCAGACGTCGAGGGAGACCCCGGTCCCGGCCAGACGGGCGACGAGTTCGGGATCTTCCACGCTGCGGACCCCATGGAGAACCCGGTCGGCACCGAGGACGTCGAGCGCCTCCTGAACGGACTCCGGGCCGACGAGCTCGCCGGCATGCGGAGTGACCTGCAGGCCCGCCTCCTTGGCGAGGGCGAAGCTCTCCCGATGGTCGATTCCGGGATATCCGCGCTCGTCGGCGGCCAGGCCGAGCGACACGACGCCCCGGCCGGCGAGTTGTGCGGCGGCATCGGCCACCCGCAGTCCGGCGTCCGGGCCCGCCGTGCGGTCGATGGTGGGCATCAACCCGAAGGCCACGCCATGGACACGTGAGGCCGTACGAGCCATGTCGACCAACGCGTCGAGCGCGGCGACGGTGGAGCCGTAGTCGTCGGCGTAGCGGTCGGGACTCACGCTCAGTTCCAGGTAGGCGACGCCGTCGGCTGCCTGGTCCTCGAAGATCTGATCCATGAGAATGTCCAGGTGACCCGGGTGGTGAAGGGTGGCAAGCAGGCCCTTGTACAACCCCGAGAACGCCGAGAAGCCCTGGAATCCGGATACCGTGGGCGGTTCTATGTCCAACTTCGCCGACAGCGCCTGCAACGTCTCCGGCCGCATGGCGGCCTCCATGTGCAGGTGGAGGTGGCCCTTCGGGAGATCTTTCAGGCTCCGTTCGGACGCTGCTTCTTCCGCGGGTTGCGTTGCGGCGACCTTCGGCGCGTCGTGCGAGATCGACATGTGACTGCTCACTTTCCTGCCGGCTGTTGGGCGGCCTCGAGATAACTCATGTTGACGATACTTGCGGCGGGCGGAAGGCCGGAGACGCCGGCGGCCCGCAGGCCCGGATACATCTTGTCCGCGATGATGGTCGGGTCCATCCACAGCAACGGCTTTCCGTAAGAACCCTTGGTCAATACCTGCTGATCTTGGTTCTCTTCGGTTTGTTGTGCGAGGTCGAGACCGAGGTCGGCGCCGTACTTGTCGACGGCCAACTTGGCACCGACCGACGTGTCGGCCATGTTGTCGGTGAATCCGCGCAGACTGGCGCGAAGAAAGCGGGTGAGCACGTCGGCATTGCCCTGCGCGAACTTCTTGTCGGTGAACATGATGTCGCCGTACGTCGGAAGGCCAAGATCGGAATAGCTGGTCATGACATAGTCGGACGGCTTGAAGTTGTACTTGTGCTGGAGAATGCGCGGTTGGTTTGTCGAGTATGCCGTGTATGCCACACCTTGCTTGTCCACCAGCGGCGCGACGTCGAAACCGACCGGGATGAAGGTGTAGTTCGGCTGGAGCCCGGCGATCCGGAACACGGCATCGTACTGGATCTGCGTGCCGTCCTGCCCGAGAACTTTTTGTCCGACCATGTCCTTGGCGCTATGGACCGGGTGCCCCGGCAGGGACAGCAGCACGCCGGGACTGTCTTGGAATATCGTTCCGATTCCTTCCCAATTGTCCCCGTGGGCGAACGTCGCCAACCACTGCTGCATGGACGGGACCACTCCGATCTTGGCCTCGCCCGAGGCGACGGTCTGCATGGGGGTCGGGGCGTTCGGACCACCGGCGATCCAATTGATCTTGAGCCCTTCGTCGGCGTAGTACCCCTTGTCGTCGGCGACCCAGAATCCGCCGAACTCGACGTTTTTGATCCAGCCGAGCGAAACATCCAGTGTTTGCAGCGGTTTCCCATCTGGTCCGGTGGCCTGCTCGTCGTCGGAACTCGAACAGGCCGAGACGACGAGGGTCAGTGCGGCCGCAACGATCGCCAGGGTGGCGTGCAGGCGACCGCGGCGCGAGAGTGAGAACATGTGATTCCTTCGGGTGAATACGGCTTATCGAGGCCGGTCGGTGGCACGGTGAATCCGCGCCTGTGAGGTGAGACGAGCAGGTTGTTGCCGCAGCGGGTCACTATCGGCTGCTTCGGCAGAGTTTCGTGTGACCGGGCCGATCGACGTGTGCCGATCGGCGGTGTCCGGATCAGGTGACCCGGGTGGTGACCCGACGTTCGAGGACCCGGGCCGCGATGAAAACGAGTAAGGAGACCACCGAGGCGATCAGGGCGGTTCCCCATGCGCGGTCGGCATTCTGGTAACCCTGCGACTGGCTGAACAGTGCGCCGAGTCCGTGTGAGCCCATCAGGAATTCGGCCAGCATCGCGGCGAGAATGGCCGTCGGCGCCGTGATACGCACCGACACTGCCAGATTGGGCAGGGCGTGCAGAAGCCCGACGCGGCGGAACAGTTGCCATCTGCCGCCGCCCAGCGACGCCACGAGATCGTCGTCGACCGCCGGAATCGAGTTCAATCCGGACAGGGTCAGCACGAATGCCGGAAAGAACGAGATCAAGATGGTCGACGCGAGAACGGCGGTGTCGCCATAGCCGACGACGCGGGCGATGATCGGGATCATCGCGGTCAACGGCACCGATCGCACCACCAGCGCTGCCGGCGTCACGACGCCGGAGAGCGCCGAGGACCACCAGACGAGTACCGCGCCCACAAATCCGACGACGGTGCCGCCGATCAACCCACCGATCGACATCCCCAGCGTATACAGCACCGGATCACGGTAGGCGTGGAACTGGGTGACCACATCGGCGATCACCGACCACGGGCGCGGCGCAACCGTGGAGGTGTATCCGTTACCCAGAACCCACAGATCCCAGGCGACGAGGATTGCCGGCACCGGCCAATAGTGCGCGATGCGGACCAGCGACGCCCATATCCGAGACCTCATGTGAACCTCCGCATGCCGATGCGCTGGATCTGAACGAATACGAGATACGCGACGAGGGACATGACCGTGGCGGCCAGCGCCGCCGACCACAGCAATGTCATCTGATAGTTCTGCATCGCGCTCACGATGATCAGGCCCAACCCTTTTGGTGCACCGAACCATTCGCCGATCGTCGCGCCGAGGATCGCGGCCGGTGCCGCCAAGGTCAGGCCGTCGAGGAGGGCGGGGACGGCGTGCGGGTACTCCAACCGGCGTAACCGTTGCCATCTGCTCGAACCCATCACCGAGAACAGATCCTGATGGCGCCCGTCGGCGTCGGCCAGGCCGGCCGTCGTCGCGACAAAGGTGACGAAGCCGACGCTCAGCGCAGCAATGACCACCGGGGTGTTGGTGCGGCCGACCGTCGTGATGAGCAGGGGTGCCAGCGCGATCGTGGGGATGGCGTTGAGAAGTGCTGCCAGACGGTCGAATCCGGGACGCAGGACCGGAATGATGAGGCCCAGTGCGGCTCCGATGACCGCGACGACCGCGCCCAGGACGAAGCCCTTGGCAGCGGAGGTCAGCGTGTCGATGGCGTTGCTGCGGATCAGTTTCCATCCCGGTTTCGAGAAGGCGTAGTCGACGATCTCCGACAGCGGCGGCCACGCCTTTCCTGCGACCTGTGTCTTCCCGACGATCTCGACCGCCGCCAGCAACAGCACACAGCCGGCGATGGAGTAGAGCAGCCGAATGGCAGATCTGCTCGCGATCACGCCGTGGTCGCCTTCACTTTTCCATGTGCTGGATCGACCGGGTCGCCGTCGAGCATCGTCGTCAATTCGTCGACGAGCTCATGGAATTCGGCGCTGCGGGTGATGGACTTGTCGCGCGGACGATCGAAGTCGATCTGTTGGATCGCCCGGATCGAGCCCGGCCGTTTGCTCATGACCACGATGCGGTCGGCGAGCAACAGGGCTTCGTCGACGTCGTGCGTGATGAGGACGGTGGTGATGCGTTCTTCGGCCCAGATCCGGGCCAGCTCGGCGTTCATGCGTCGGCGCGTGACCGCGTCGAGCGCGCCGAAGGGCTCGTCGAGGAGGAGCAGATCGGGGCTCAGGGCGAGTGCCCGGGCAATCGAGACCCGTTGGCGCATACCGCCGGAAAGCTGTTTGGGACGGGCCTTCTCGAAGCCTTCCAGGCCGACGAGTTCGATCAGCGAGTCGACGCGGGCGTCGTCGACCTTGCGGCCGGCGACCTTGTACGGCAGCGCGATGTTGCTGCGGACCGAAGCCCATGGCAGCAACGCATGCTCCTGGAAGGCGACTCCCAACCGATGTTGCGCCGCGAGTTTGCGTGGTTGTGCCCCGAAGATCTCGATTGTGCCGGCGGTGGGGGAATCCAGACCGGCCAACAGGCGCAGCAGGGTCGATTTGCCGCAGCCCGACGGGCCGATCACCGCGATGAATTCGCCCTTGGCAACACTGAGGTCGATGGGGGAGAGGGCCGACAGGGTTTTACCGCGACCCATCGAGAACGATTTCTCGACGCCGGTGATGGTGACCGCGCTGTCGCCGCCAGAGGCGGGAGGTACACAGTCGATCTCCGCCGACCGTGAAAAGTCAAGCGTAGTAGACATTGCCAACTCCATTTCGAGGGATGGTGGCCATTCGTCAACTGTCCACAGGGGCCGCGCTGCCACCCGAGTTGAACTAACCAGTTCAAAAGGTAGGGCCGTTGTGTTTCCAGCGCGTGACGCCATGGTGCAATGGCGTTACGTTCCATCCGCGGGAGGAGATCACCTATGTCGAACGCCGCCCGAATTGGCGAACGCCGCTGGTACACCAGCGGCGTTCACCAATTCAGGCAGCGTTTACCGGGTCGGCTGCCGACGCACGGGTCGGCGGAGTAGCTCGGCCATCTCGGCGTGACAGCCGGCCCAGATCACCTCGTAGCGCACCTCGTCGATGCGGCCGTCGTGCAGGTCGGCGTCGGCCTGGCGTAGCCGGCCGGAGATGCGTCGGATCATCGCGATGTTCGCCAGCGAGGCGGGGTCGGCGTCGGGGCCGGTCCAGCCCTCGGTCATGACCGACGCGTGCCGCACCCGGCGGGTGCGCTCGGCGACGACGACCGCCAGCGCCACCGAGAGGGCGATCGCCACCGCGAATGCGACGACGAGGGCCGAACCCAGGTAGCCGCCGACGAAGGCGGTGATCAAGAAGATCGCCGCCACCACCGCGGGCAGCCACCGCCACATGCGCATCCACCGGCGCTGCTCGAGCGAGGTGCCGGGTGGGTAGAGCACCATCCGGTCGCGCACCCACTGGCGTGCGTAGCCGACCTGTACATAGCCCCATCGATGCTCGCCCGCGACGATCCGCCGGGCCGGTGTGTTGATCATGACCTCGGTGTAGCCCCGGCGAGGCACCCGGCGTAAGGGGTTCTCACGCGATCTCGACGCCGCGACCGGCGATTTTGACGGGGCCTTGACGCGCCCATGACATGGACTTCTGCCTGGCCGCCGGAAGCTCACCGGCAAGCGGCGAGAAAGTCTCGTCAACATCGGCGCCTGCGGCGTATGGAACGCGTTAAGGAGCTTCGCAGGGGGCCCACATCGAGCGCAGAGTGGTTCTGCGCACCGGCTGCCGGCCGGTGTATGCCGGGGCGCCAACCGTATTGGCCGCCTTGGCCGAGGTTCTCGATGAGGAGTGAAGAGTGGCTGATTTCCTGTACGTCCTCGCGGTGCTCGTGGGGTTCGCCCTCTGCGTGCTCGCGGTGCGCGCGGTCGACGTGCGGACGCGGCGATGACCGCCGACGGGACGATCAACATCGTCCTGCTGGCGCTGGCGGTACTGACCGTCGGATATCTGATGTACGCGCTGATCTTCCCGGAAAGGTTCTGACTCGATGAACCCCGCCCTGGCGGCCACCCTGCAGGTGGCCCTCCTCCTCGTCGTCCTGGGCCTGGCGTACGTGCCGCTCGGCGACTACATGGCCGGCGTCTATCGCAGCGAACGCGACCTCGCGCCCGAACGCCTGCTGTACCGCATCGCCCGCATCGACCCCAAACGGCAGCAGACGTGGACCGGTTATGCGCTTGCGGTACTGGCCTTCTCGACGGTCAGCGTGCTGTTCCTCTACCTGCTGCAACGCATTCAGGGACTGCTGCCGTGGGCCGACCACAAACCGGGGATGAACCCGGCGACCGCGTTCAACACGGCGGTCTCCTTTGTCTCCAACACCAACTGGCAGTCGTACTCACCCGAGGCGGTGATCAGCAACCTCACCCAGATGCTCGGCCTCGCGGTGCAGAACTTCGCGTCGGCGGCCGTGGGTCTCGCGGTCGCGGTCGCCCTGATCCGCGGGCTGGTGAATCGCCGCGGCAACGGGCAGATCGGCAACTTCTGGGTGGATCTGATTCGTGGAAACCTGCGAATCCTGTTGCCGCTCAGCATTGTCGTCGGCATCATCCTGATCACCCAGGGCGCGGTCCAGTCGTTCCGGACCGGCTTCGACTTCACGACCCTCGGCGGTACATCGGCGCACAGCCCCGTCGGACCCTTCGCGTCGCAGGAGGCGATCAAGGAACTCGGCACCAACGGTGGTGGCACCCTCGCGGCCAACTCGGCGCATCCGTTCTCGAATCCGACGCCGCTGAGCAACATCGTGGAAATCATTGCGCTGCTGATCATCCCGGTCTGCCTGACCCGCACATACGGCACGCTGGTCGGCGACCGCCGACAGGGCTACACGCTGCTCGGCGTGATGGCGTCGCTGTGGGGCATCATCCTGGCCGTCACCTGGTACTTCGAGTCGCACACCAACGGAATCGCCGCGCAGGCGGCCGGCGCCATGATGGAGGGCAAGGAACAACGCTTCGGCATTCCGGCGTCGGTGCTGTTCGCGGTGTCCACGACGGGCACCTCGACCGGTGCGGTCAATGCCGCGCACGACAGCCTCTCCGCCGGCGGCGGCGGTGCGGTGCTGTGGAACATGCTGCTCGGCGAGGTCGCACCCGGCGGCGTCGGATCGGGGCTCTACGGCATCCTGATGATGGCCGTGGTGACCGTCTTCGTCGGCGGCCTGCTGGTCGGCCGGTCCCCGGAATTCCTGCGAAAGAAGATCGGGCAGAACGAGATCACCATGGCCGCCCTGTACGTGCTGGTGATGCCGGCGCTCGTGCTCATCGGCGCGGGTATCACGGTGATCCTTTCCTCGACACTCGACGCGCAGGGTAACAGCGGCCCCGCGGGCAGCGCCGGCTCCATCCACGGATTCAGCGAGGTGCTCTACGCCTTCGCATCGGCGGCCAACAACAACGGCAGTGCCTTCGGCGGACTCACCGTCACCAGCGACTGGTTCCAGACGGCACTGGGCTTCGCGATGCTCCTCGGCAGGTTCCTGCCGATCGTGTTCGTGCTGGCGCTCGCCGGCCTGCTGGCGCGGCAACGCCCGCGCGGCCTCACCGCCGACGACACCGCGCCGCTCGGTGACGTGGCATCGACGACGGCGGCCCTCGGGTCGGGACCGACACCGGCCCAAGGGGTCTCGGCGTCGACCGCGGGCGGCGGACGTACCGCGACCGCGGTGAAGGAGCCGGTGCGGGCTGATACCGGCGCGACAGACGCCGCACCGGCCGATACTGCCTCGACCCTGCCGACGCACGGACTTCTGTTCGGGGCGTTGCTGTTCGGAACCGTCCTGCTGGTCGCGGGACTCACCTTCTTCCCGGCGATGGCGCTGGGACCGATTGCGGAGGCTGCTCTGTGAGTGTGGACATGATCGACCGGACCGACGGGACACAGCAGCCCGCGCACGAGCCGGAGGAGACACCGGAACTGGTGTCGGGCGGCGCATTCGACGTACGCACCCTCCTCACCTCGCTGCCGCAGGCCGTGCGGAAACTGAATCCGCGCGATCAGGCCCGTAACCCGGTGATGTGCGTGGTGTTCGGCGGCGCGATCGTGACGACCGTCCTCGCGATCTGGCGGCCCTCGTGGTTCGCGTGGCTGATCGCCGCCTGGCTGTGGTTCACCGTCGTATTCGCGAACCTCGCCGAGGCTGTCGCCGAGGGCCGCGGCCGCGCGCAGGCCGACAGCCTGCGAAAGGTCAAGCGCGACACCATGGCCCGCCGGATCGAACCGGGCGGCTCGATCGTCGAGATACCCGGCGGCGACCTGAAGGTGGGCGACCGCATCGTCGTCGAGGCGGGTGAGGTGATCGCCGGTGACGGCGACGTCATCGAGGGTATCGCCACCGTCGACGAGTCGGCGATCACCGGCGAATCCGCCCCGGTGGTGCGCGAATCCGGCGGTGACCGGTGCGCGGTCACCGGGGGCACGGTGGTGCTCTCCGACCGCATCGTCGTCGGCATCACCACCGCACCGGGAGAGACCTTCGTCGACCGGATGATCGCCCTCGTCGAGGGCGCCGCCCGCAAGAAGACCCCCAACGAGATCGCACTGGACATCCTGCTCGCGAGCCTGACGGTGATCTTCCTGCTCGCGGTGGTCGCGGTCGGCCCGATGCAGCAGTACGCCGGGCAGACACCCGACCCGATCAAGCTGATCGCACTGCTGGTCTGCCTGATCCCGACAACCATCGGGGCGCTGTTGTCATCGATCGGCATCGCCGGAATGGACCGCCTCGTGCAGCGCAATGTGCTGGCCATGTCCGGGCGTGCCGTCGAGGCCGCCGGCGACATCGACACCCTGCTGATGGACAAGACCGGCACCATCACCTTCGGCAACCGCCGGGCCACCGAGATCTTCCCCGGCCCCGACACCACCACCGCCGAACTCGCGGTGGCCGCCTACCGGTGCAGCCTGGCCGACGACACCCCGGAGGGTCGCAGCATCGTGGACCTGTGCCGGACCGACCACCAGGTGGCGCCGATCGCCGCCGGCGACGCCACATCCGGTGATGCGCCGAGGTTCGACGACGCCGGCGCGCGCATCGAGGTGGTGCCGTTTACTGCCGAAACACGCATGAGCGGAATCGATCTCGACGAGGGCCCCACCCGCACCGCCTACCGCAAGGGCGCCGCCGACGCGGTCGCCCGCTGGGTCGCCGGACTGGGCGGCTCGGTACCGGAGATCGTCACCGCGCGCGTCGCCGAGATCTCGCAGGGCGGCGGCACGCCGTTGCTGGTCGCCGTCGACGACCGCGACGGCGCACGGGTGCTGGGCACCATCCAGCTCTCCGACGTCGTCAAACCCGGCATGAGCGCCCGGTTCGCGCAACTGCGTGCGATGGGCATCCGCACGGTGATGGTCACCGGCGACAACCCGCTGACCGCGCAGGCGATCGCCGCCGAGGCCGGTGTCGACGACTTCGTCGCCGAGGCCACCCCGGAGGACAAGCTGGCCTTGATCCGCTCCGAGCAGTCGGGCGGGCGGCTGGTCGCGATGACCGGCGACGGCACCAACGACGCCCCGGCGCTCGCCCAGGCCGACGTCGGCCTGGCGATGAACACCGGCACGTCGGCGGCCAAGGAGGCCGGCAACATGGTCGATCTGGATTCGGACCCGACCAAACTGATCGAGGTCGTCGCGATCGGCAAGCAACTGCTGATCACCCGCGGTGCGCTGACCACGTTCTCGCTGGCCAACGATCTCGCGAAGTATTTCGCGATCCTGCCGGCCATGTTCGCGGTCATCTACCCGCAGCTCGGCGTGCTCAACATCATGCACCTGCATTCGGCGCAGTCGGCGATCGTCTCCGCGATCGTCTTCAACGCCCTGATCATCGTCGCGCTCATCCCGTTGTCGTTGCGCGGCGTCAAATACCGGCCCAGCTCCGCGTCGCGGCTGCTCGGCCGCAACCTCCTGATCTACGGTGCCGGCGGCGTCATCGCGCCGTTCCTCGGCATCTGGCTGATCGATCTCGTGGTCCGTTTCCTTCCGGGAATGGGGTAAGGAATCCGATGAACACCGTCCTCTCCACCTTCGCGCGGCAATGCGTCGCCGCGATCGGTGTGCTCCTCGCGCTGACCGTGATACTCGGCGGCGCCTACCCGGCGGTCGTGTGGGCGGCCTCCCGCCTGGACACCCACGCCGCCGAGGGCACGCAGGCGATCGACCAGCGGGGCTGCGCGGCCGGGTCGTCGAATATTGGGATCGACCCGAAACCCGCGGCCGGACAGCCCGATTCGTTCCTGCACGCCCGCGTACTCGGCTCCGACGACGATCCGATGGCGCCCGGCGACCCGTCGGCGTCGGCGGCCTCGAATCAGGGGCCGGGCAGCGAGTCCCTGGCCACCGAGATCGACGCGCGCCGCAAGGTGATCGCTTCGCGCGAAGGGGTGGCGCCGGCGGCGGTGCCCGTCGACGCGGTCACCGGCTCCGGGTCGGGGCTCGACCCCGACATCAGTCCGGCGTACGCGCACCTGCAGGTGCCGCGCATCGCGGCCAACAGCGGCCGTACCCCCGCGCAGGTGCAGGCGGTCATCGACGAGCACACCGACGGGCGGCAGTGGGGTTTCCTCGGGCAGCCAAGGGTCAACGTGCTCGAGGTCAATCTCGCTCTGGGCCACACGGTGTGCCACTCGTGACGGTGCGCCGGGTGACCGGCACCGGCGGATAGACTCGGGTCCATGGTTTCTGCTGCCGACGCCCGGGGCACGCTCGAGGTCTTCCTCGGCTGCGCCCCGGGCGTGGGCAAGACCTATGAGATGCTCGCCCATGCGCACGATCTGGTCGCCGAGGGCGCCGACGTGGTGATCGCCGTGGTCGAGTCGCACGGGCGCAGCGCGACGGCAGGTCTGGTCGAGGGCATCGAGGAGATCCCGCGCCGGAGCGCGGTGCATCGCGGAACACACCTCGAGGAGATGGATCTCGACGCCGTCCTCGCCCGCCGCCCGCAGGTCGCGCTCGTCGACGAGCTGGCCCATTCCAACGTGCCGGGATCGCGGAATGCCAAGCGGTGGCAGGACATCGACGAGCTGCGCGACGCCGGGATCGACGTGCTCACCACCGTCAACATCCAGCATCTGGAGAGCCTCAACGACGTCGTCGCGCAGATCACCGGCGTCACCCAACGCGAGACCGTCCCCGACGCGGTGGTGCGCGCCGCCGATCAGATCGAGCTCGTCGACATCGCCCCGCAGGCGCTGCGGCAACGGTTGTCGGCGGGCAAGGTGTACCCCAGTGGCCGGATCGACGGGGCACTGTCGAACTACTTTCGCCAGGGCAACCTCACCGCACTGCGGGAACTGGCGTTGCTGTGGCTGGCCGACCGGGTGGACGACAGCCTCGCCGATTACCGTGCCGCACATGCCATCACCGCCACGTGGGAGGCACGCGAGCGGGTGGTGGTGGCGGTCACCGGCGGCCCCGAGTCGCCGACCCTGGTCCGGCGCGCCGGGCGGATTGCGTCGCGCTCGAGCGCCGAGCTGATCGTCGTACACGTGGTCCGCGGCGACGGGCTGGCCGATCGTTCGACCGGCGACCTCGGCGAACTCACCGAGCTCGCCGCAGGCATCGGCGCCCGGGTGCACACCGTCGTCGGCGACGACATCCCCGCCACGCTCCTGGAGTTCGCGCGCGGCGTCAACGCCACCCAACTGGTGCTCGGCACCTCCCGGCGCCCCCGCTGGAAGCGGATCTTCGACGAGGGCGTCGGCGCCACCGTGGTGGCCAGCAGCGGGCGCATCGACGTCCACATGGTCACCCATGAGGAGACCGCCAGACGCAACCGGCTCGACATCCGCGACACCCGCTTCCACCGGCCGCTGAGCTGGGTGCTGGCCGTCGTCGTGCCGCTCGTGGTGACCGGGATCCTCGCGATCCTCGACCGCTGGCTGGGCTTCGCCAGTGAGACGGCGCTGTTTTTTGTGACGGTGCTGGCGATCTCGATGCTCGGCGGTGTCGCACCGGCGGCGCTGTCAGCGGTGGTGTCGGGTCTGCTGCTGAACTACTTCTTCACCGCACCGCGCTTCACCCTGACCATCAACGAGCCGGACAATCTGATCACCATCCTCGTCATGCTGGTCATCGCGATAGCGGTTGCCGCGCTGGTCGATTCGGCCACCGTGCGGCGCGTGCAGGCGCAGCGGGCCACCCGGGAGGCGGAGCTGCTGGCGGTGTTCAGCGACGCCGTCCTCGGTGGCGCCGACGTGCCGGGCCTCCTCGGACGTGTGCTCGAGACCTACGATCAGCGCGCGGTGTCGGTGGTGCGACGGCACACCGATAGCACCGTCGAGGTGGCCGCAGCAGTGGGCGACGGGCCACCGCAACGCGATTCCGACGCCGACGCCGTGTTCCCGGCCCGCGGGGACGAATACGAGCTGCTGCTGATCGGGCCGCGGCCGCAGGCCCAGGACCGGCGGGTGCTCACCGCCGTCGCCACGCAGGCGGCCGCGGCCCTCGAACGCGCCGGCCTCGAGGCGGACGCGGCCGCCGCCCGCGCCCTTGCACAGACCGACGAACTGCGGCGCGCGTTGCTCTCGGCGGTCAGTCACGACCTGCGCACGCCCCTGGCCGCGGCCAAGGCGGCGGTGTCGAGTCTGCGCAGCGAGGAGGTCACGTTCTCACCGGAGGACACCGCCGAATTGCTCGCCACCATCGAGGAATCCGCCGATCAGCTCACTGCGCTCGTCGGTAACCTCCTGGACTCCTCGCGGCTCGAGGCCGGAGCGATCCGCCCCAACATGTCCCGCACCTACCTCGTCGAGGTGGTACATCGGGCGGCCAACCGCAGCGGTCCGGTCGCCGCGGAGATCGGGTTCCGCTTCGGGCACGTGTGGGCCTGGACCGACGGCGGACTGCTCGAGCGCGTGCTGGCCAACCTGATCGACAACGCCGTCCGCCACGGTGGCGGACAGGTCGAGGTCACCACCTCGCTCGACGAGACCGACCCGGCGACGCCACGTACGATCATCGAGGTGATCGACCACGGCCCCGGCATCCCGATCGCCCGACGCGAGCAGATCTTCGACGACTTCCGCCAGGGCTTCGACCGCAACGGCTCCGACGGCGGTGTGGGACTGGGTCTTTCGGTGGCGCGCGGATTCACCTCGACCCTCGGTGGGCACCTGGCCGTCGTCGACACCCCGGGCGGCGGCACGACGATGGTGGTCGATCTGCCGGCGGCCGAACCGGACGATGCGGCCCCGGCTCCGAGCGAGGAGGGGATGGCGCGTGGGTGAGCGGGCGCGGGTCCTCGTCGTCGACGACGAGCCACAACTGTTGCGCGCGTTGCGAATCAACCTGAAGGCACGGGGCTTCGAGGTCACCACCGCGGCGACCGGCGCCTCGGCGCTGGCCGCGGCCGCCAAGACCAATCCGCAAGCGGTGGTGCTGGATCTGGGGCTGCCCGACATCGACGGGTTCGAGGTTCTCGCCGGTCTGCGCGGCTGGACCAACGTGCCGGTGATCGTGCTCTCGGCGCGCGGCGAGGCCGTCGACAAGGTGGCCGCGCTCGACGCGGGCGCCGACGACTACGTGACCAAGCCCTTCGGGATGGAGGAATTCGTCGCCCGGCTGCGTGCGGCGATCCGGCGTGGCGCGGGATCGACCGGGGAGACGGCCGACAATCCGGTGATCGACGCGGGCGCGTTCACCGTCGACCTCGGCGCGAAGGAAGTCCTGCGCAACGGGCAGCGGGTGCACCTGACGCCCACCGAGTGGGGCGTGCTGGAGATGCTGGTGCGCAACGAGGGCAAACTGGTCGGCCAGCGGGAGATCCTCACCGGGGTGTGGGGACCGACGTACACCGCGCAGTCGAACTATCTGCGGGTGTACCTGGCCAGTCTGCGCCGCAAACTCGAAGAGGATCCGGCCCACCCGACGCATCTGATCACCGAGGCGGGGATGGGATATCGGTTTGTGCGGGACTGACCGGACCGTGTAACCCAAAAGTCACACGGCACCGGATTGTCGACAATCCAACAACGTGCCATCATGCCTGCATGACGGTGCAATTCTCCGTACCCGGCGAGGGACGAGCGGATCAGATCGGTATCGGGATGGTCTGCCCGTTCGACATGGCCCTCGACCGCGAACTGTGGCGCTGGATGCCCGATGCCGTCTCGCTGCATTTCACCCGCACCGGCTATCTCGACCGGCCCGTCGACGTGGACATGTGCCGACAACTCAACGACCACGAGCAGATCGCGTCGGCCGTCCGCTCGTTGTGCGCGATCCGCCCGGTCGCATTCGGATACGCCTGTGCCTCGGGCAGTTTCGTCGACGGAATCGGCGGCGCCGTGGCGTTGCGCGACTGCATGCTGGCCGCCGGCGCGCGCCGGGCGGTCACCACCTCGGAAGCACTGCTGCGCGCGCTGGACCTGATGTCGATCGGGCGCATCGCGGTCGCCACCCCGTACACCACCGACCTGACCGGACTGCTGTGCGCATTTCTCGCCGAGTCCGGACGGACGGTGGTCGCCCAGTCCGGTCTGGGCCGCGATCACGACATCTGGACCATCCCGTATTCGGTGACCCGCGAGCTGATCCGGGCCGCCGACCATCCCGACGCCGACGCGATCTTCGTCTCGTGCACCAACCTGTGGACCTACGAGATCCTCGCCGCGATGGAGGCCGAACTCGGCAAGCCGGTGCTCTCGGCGAATCAGGTCACCGCATGGGCGACGCTCGTCGACGCGGGCGTGCTCGCCGAGGGTGCGCCCGGGCAGTCGCTGTTCGCCAGGGCCGCTTGACCATTCAGGAGTGGACGGCCACACCCGTGAACAGGGAGCCGAGCGGCGCCGACGGGATCGGCACGCCGGCCAGCCGCAAGCCCTGCCATACGGTGACCTGATTGGCCGTGAGAACCGGTATCCCGCAATCGGTTTCGAGGTCGGCCAGCCACGCTGTGGTGTGCAGGGCGGTGTCGGGGACGAGGATCGCGTCGGCGTCGGGACGGACTCCGGCGCGCACCATGGCGAAGAGCTGATCGCCGTCGAGTTCACCGGCCTCGGTCGCGGTCTCGATGTGATGAGAACGCCACGCCGCCACCGTGATCCCGGCGTCGCCGAGGAAGTCGACGAAGCCCGCCGCCACCTCGGGCGGATAGGAGGCGACCACACTGACCGTCGTCGCGCCGAGATGTGCGCAGGCCGCGGCGAAGGCCAGCGACGTCGACGACGCCGGGACGCCGCAGGCCTGCGCGAGAGCGTCGGCCTGACGGTGCGCGCCCGCCCAGCCGTAGAGGAAGCTCCCCGAGGTGCAGGCCCACATCACCGCATCCGCCGACAACGCCGCGGCACGGCGTGCTCCCTGCGCCAGACGATCGGCCTCGCCGACGGCACGCATCGCCTCGACCGTGTGCTCGTCGGAGTCGATGTCGGTGATGATCACCGGTAGCCGTACCGTTGCGACGCTTGCTTCCTCGGCTGCCTGCCCGGTTGCGGTCATCCCGCCCAGGGCCGACTCGATGAGCGGATAGTCGTTCTCGGCGGCATGGCCCGGATAGAGCACGGCCACGGTGTGTGTTTCTGTTGTCACCACTGAACCTCCCAGGTAGATTGTCAACAATCTAACAATGTCTCGACCGGGAGGTGCGATGACGGATTCCGTGCGTTGGATGTCGGCGACCGATCTCGCATCGGCCTACGCCGACGGGACGTTGTCACCGGTGACGGTGGCCGACGAGTTGCTGGCGACGATCGGCGACGTGGACCGCCGGCTCAACGCGTTCTGCCTGATCGACGCGGATACGACGATGGCCGCCGCCCGCGCGTCGCAGGCGCGGCATCGGACCGGTAAAGCCCTCGGCCCGCTCGACGGGGTGCCGGTGACCATCAAGGACCTGCTGCTCACGGCCGGCTGGCCCACCCTGCGCGGCTCGTTGTCGATCGCTCCCGACTCGTCTGAGTGGACCGAGGACGCACCGGCCGTCGCTCGGCTACGGGAGGCCGGGGCGGTGCTGTTGGGCAAGGTCACCACCCCGGAGTTCGGCTGGAAGGGCGTCACCGACAGCCCGCGGACCGGGATCACCCGCAACCCGTGGGACACCGACCGCGCCGCCGGCGGATCGAGTGGTGGCGGGGCCGCGGCGGTGGCCGCCGGGCTGGGTCCGCTCTCGGTGGGCACCGACGGCGGCGGCTCCATCCGCATCCCGGCCGCCTTCTGTGGGATCGTCGGGTTCAAGCCGACACTCGGGCGGGTGCCGATGTATCCGGCGAGCCCGTTCGCGCCGGTGGCGCACGTCGGGCCGATGGCCCGCACCGTCGCCGACGTGGCCGCACTGCTCGACGTCATCGGCCGGCCCGACCCGCGGGACTGGGCCGCCCTGCCTGCCCCGACGGAGAGCTTCGCCGCCGCGGTCGCCGGCGCGCCGACGAGCTTGGCGGGGATTCGCGTCGCCTACAGTCCCGATCTGTCGTTCGCAGCCAATGACCCAGCGGTGCAATCGAATACCGACGCGTGTGCCGAGGTGCTGCGTGGTCTGGGGGCGGTGGTCGACAAGGTGGATCTCGGCTGGGACGACCCGGTGTGGGCGTATCACGTCATCTGGTTCGCCGGCGCGGCCAAGGTTGTCGGCGCGCTCGACCCGCCCGCCCGCGAGCGCGTCGATCCCGGGCTGCTGGCCGCGTTGGAGCGGCACCGGGACTTCAGCGCTGCCGACTACGTCGACGCCACGGCCCTGCGCATGGATCTGGGTCGGCAGATGGGCGTGCTGCACCAGGACTACGACGTGCTGCTGACACCGGCCATGCCGACCCCGGCGATCGAGGCCGGTGTCGACGTGCCGCGCGGCTCGGCGTCCCCGGACTGGGCATCCCAAGACTGGACATCATGGACGCCCTACACCTACCCGTTCAACCTGACCGGGCAGCCTGCGGTCACGGTGCCCAGTGGGCTCGCCGCCGACGACGGTGCGGTGTTGCCGACCGGGGTGCAGTTCGTCGGTGCCCGGCACGCCGATACGACCGTCCTGCAGGTGGCGGCGGCGTACGAGGCCGCCGCGGCATTCGAGGGACTCGACCAGAGGGGAATGCGGTGAGCGACCGATTCATCACGATCACGCTGCACAAACGCGGTGTCAGCGCCAGGGCGCGTCTGCTCGACGACGAGGCCCCGCGGACTGCCGAAGCGATCTGGGCTGCGCTGCCGTTGGGCGATCAGGTCTTTCACGGCAAGTTTGCACGCAACGAGATCTATACGCTGACCCCGGCGTTTGCCGAGGTGGAGCCCGGTCCGGAGAACACCACGGTCACACCCATTCCCGGTGATCTGTGTTACTTCACGTTCGACGGTATTCTCGACAACCCCGCCTACGGGTACGAGATGGATTCCGCGCCGGCGCAACACCGGCTGCTCATCGACCTCGCAGTCTTCTACGGGCGCAACAACCTGCTGGTCAACGGCGATGTGGGTTGGGTGCCCGGCAACGTGTTCGGGACGATCGTCGACGGACTCGACGAGTTCGCGGCGGCCTGTAACGACATCTGGATGGGCGGAGCGCGCGGTGAAAAGCTGACATTCACCCGTGCCGACGAGTAAGAAGGAGACCGATATGGTCGATGCACAACCGCGAACACCGGACGGGTCGGTGGCCGAACGCAAACGCGTGCTGGCTCCGATCGTGCAGGAATCGACACCTGCGATCATCGCCCGGAAGTTGCATCAGGCCATCGCCGACGGTAGTTTTCCGCCTGGTGCGCAGTTGACGGAATCGGGTTTGGCCGCCGACCTGGGGGTCAGCCGGGGTCCGTTGCGCGAGGCGATGCAACGTCTCACCGCGGAGGGTCTGCTGGTGAGTCATCGCAACCGAGGTCTGTTCGTCGTCCTGATGGCCGATGAGGACATCCGGGACATGTACATAGCGCGCACCGCGGTCGAGCGGGCGGCAATCGAGCAGATCATCGGCAACGATGACCCGGAATCGGTTGCGGCGCTGAACGACGCGGTGACCACGATGCGTGGGTGCGTCGGGGATCCGAACGGCGAAGCCATGGCCGACGCGGATATGCGGTTTCATCAAACCTTGGTGGAAGCCGCAGGTAGTCAGCGTCTTTCGCGCCTACACGAGACGATTCGCGTCGAGACGCGGATGTGTCTGAGGGCGATGCGGGGAACGTATTCCTCGGGAAAGGAACGAATCGACGAACACCAGGCATTGGTGGACGCCATTGCGGCACGGGATGCGCAGGCGGCCGACGCGCTGATGATCGAACACATGAGGGATGGGCTGAACCGTTTGATCGGTGACGCCGCGGGCGGGCAGGAGGGGTCCGAGTCCGCGGCGAACATCGCCCTCTAGATCATCGCCCACCGATGTGAGTCAGTCCGACGACACTGGCCCCGACTTCACCAGGAAGGCACAGATGGCTACGGAAAACTCCTCGTCAACATATGAGGAGCTCGCGCCCGATCCGGATTCGCGAGCAGGGAAAGCGGTATTGCGCAAGGCGATCGCCGCATCGGCGATCGGTAACGCCACCGAGTGGTACGACTACGGCGTCTACGCCTCGACCACCACCTATCTCACCCACGCATTCTTTCCCGGACACCTCGGCACCATCGGCACGATGCTCGGCTTTGCCATCTCATTCGTGTTGCGTCCGCTCGGCGGCATGGTCTGGGGACCGATCGGTGACCGCATCGGGCGAAAGTCCGTGCTGGCGATGACGATCCTGCTCATCTCCGGTGCCACCGCGTTGATCGGTGTACTGCCCACCCACGCCGTCGCCGGTGTGTGGGCACCGATCCTGCTGATCACGCTGCGCGTCATCCAAGGCTTTTCCACCGGCGGCGAATACGGCGGTGCGGCAACGTTCATGGCGGAGTACGCGCCCGACAACAAACGTGGACGGTTCGGCTCGTTCCTCGAATTCGGTACGCTCGCCGGATTTTCCGGCGGTACCGCGATCGTCCTGCTGCTCGAACTGTTGCTGAACGACGAGCAGATGCAGACCTGGGGCTGGCGCATCCCGTTCCTGCTGGCGCTGCCCCTGGGCCTGATCGGTCTCTACCTCCGCACGCAGATGGAGGACACCCCGGTCTTCCAGGAGCTCGAGCAAGAGGACGAGATCACCGGCACGCCATGGACCCGGTTCAAGGATCTGATCCTGAACTACTGGCAGCCCATCCTGATCATGTTCGGCATGGTGATCGCGCTGAACGTCGCCAACTACACGTTGTTGGCATATCAGCCGACCTATCTGAAGAACACGATCGGGCTCTCGGAGTCGTCGGGCTCGACGGTCGTGCTGATCGGCCAGCTCGTCATGATGGCGACGATCCCGTTCTTCGGCGCGTGGTCGGACAAGACGGGCCGAAAACCGATGTGGTGGGGATCGCTGATCGGCATGTTCGTGCTGGCGTTGCCCCTCTACTGGTTGATGGGACGCGGATTCGGTTGGGCCATCGTTGGATTCGTGATATTGGGGCTGCTCTACATTCCGCAGCTGGCCACCATCTCGGCGACGTTCCCGGCGATGTTCCCGACCCAGGTGCGTTACGCGGGATTCGCCATCTCCTACAACGTGGCGACCGCGGCGTTCGGCGGTACCGCGCCACTGGTCAACGACGCCGTCGTCGACAACACCGGTTGGCTGCTGTTCCCGGCGATGTATCTGATGGGTGCGTGTGCCATCGGCATGATCGCGATGGTCTTCCTCAAGGAGACCGCGGGCGCTTCCATCCGCGGCACCGAGATCCCGGCCCGCACCGAGGATTTCGCGGTCGCCGACGTCAAGAAGGCGGCGGCGTCGTCGTCCTGAGCGCTGCTGCACATCGGTAACGCCGTCCGAATTTGCGAACGCGGCTGGTACACCGGCCGCGTTCGCCAATTCGGTCAGCGGGATGTGCGTCTTCTTTTCTCGCATCACCGCGGTGGCCGGCGACTCGCCGGGGCGGAGGTACTTCTGGTACTTCACCATTCCGTCGAACTCGCCGACGAGGCGCCCGCCCAGTCGAAGTCGGTGCGGGCCACGAATTCTCCGTCGTCGTCGAAGAATTCGTGTTGCTGACGCGGCGTCGGTAGTCCCGCCTCGATCATGAGTGCGCAACTCCATGCCTCGCCGGGACTCTCGCACGCGCCGGTGGCATGATGCAGGGCCCGGCGCGCGACTGCGACGCCGCGGCGCTTGGTCCGCAACATCTCCGTCATCCGTGCCCGGTCCGCACCGAGACGGAGAGCCGAGTCGAGGACCGTGAACGCACCGGTGAAACCCATCGGCGTCGTGCATGCGACGTCGACCGCGGTGCGTTCGATGGCCGGTAGGTCGATGCCGTCGATCGTCGTCATGTCGTCCGGCCTGATCGTGCCCACGTGATCGTGGCGGGTCGCCGTGCGTGTGCCACTGTCGGATTTGCCGAGGGTGGTGTGTATCCGGCGGAAGTTCGGCTTCAACAGGGACAGACCGTGCAGGGTGGCCGCCGACTGGTGGCTGGGGACGGCAGTGCCGAACCGGCCGAGCCGATGTGCGGCGATGACCGAGAGTCGGTGCAGTTCCTCCGGCTTGCGGGGGGTTGCGTCGACGAATGCGCCCCGGACCAGGGGAACGATGGTCCCGGCGCGGCGCGCCTTGCGGAGTTCGTCGTCGGTGAACCCGGCCCGCACGCATACGTTGCGGTAGATGATGTCGTGTTCATCGGTGGGAAATGTCGTCATACGGGATTGGACGCACCGGACGGTCGATCGGCTCCATCGACTTGTCGCGGCCTGAACTGGTGAACGCCCGCGGTGCACCGGCCGCGTTCACCAACTCGGACCGCGGTCACGGACTGAGCCGGTTCAGGAGGTCGGGCCGAGGAGCTGCAAGGCCATGCGGGTGTAAAGCCGTGCCGCGGTGAGCAGGTCGTCGATGCGGACGGATTCGTCGGGTTGGTGAGCCGCGGTGTTGATGTCGCCAGGGCCGAGGACGATCGCCGGGATGCCGAGATCGCGGCTGATGAAGCCGCCGTCGCAGGCGGCGCTCCACCCGCCGACCGACGGCTCGACGCCGAGGCCGGTGAGTGCGTCGGCCGCAGTGGCGACGAGGCGGTGGTCGGCAGGCGTCTCGAATCCCGGCATCTCCATGGTGACCCGCACGTCGACGCTGATGCCGTCGGAATCGATTCCGGCACCGGCTATCCGGGAGCGCAGCCAGGCGGCGACGGTGTGCGCGTCCTCGTCGGGCATGAGTCGCCGATCGATGCCGAGTGCGGCCATCGGCGCCACCACCGAGATGCCCTGCCCGCCCGAGATGGTGCCGACATTCCAAGTGCCGGAACCGAGTAGGCCGCCGGCCGCGTCCGTCATGGCGACGTGGTCGGCGCGGATGAGGTCGACGATCGCGGCCGCGGCGTAGATGGCGCTGCGGCCGTCGTCGGGCCGTCCGGAGTGGGCGGCGCGGCCGGTCACGTCGACGTCGATGTACGACGCACCGCGGCACCCGCGGACGATCCGCAGATCGGTGGGTTCGGCCACCACGCACCCCAGGAACTCGCCCGGGTGATCGCGCACCAGGTCGCGGACGCCGGTGCCGTGTTCCTCCTCGTCGACGGTGCACACCAGCTGCACCGGGCCGGACAGTTCGACGCCGGAGGTGGCGAGCGAGGACATGGCCGCCACGATCGCGGCCAGCCCGCCTTTCATGTCGGTGGACCCGCGGCCGGTGATGGTGCCGTCGGCGACGCGCGCGACGTACGGGTCACCGGTCCAGCCGGGCCCTGCGGGTACCACGTCGGAGTGGCCGAGGAACATCAGGCCCGGTCCGTCACCGCCCGGCAGGGTCGCCACGAGATTGGGTCGTCCGGGCGCCACCTCATGGGTCTCGACGACGAAACCCGCTTTCTGACAAGCCGTTTGAAGTACCGCAACCGCACCGGCCTCGGTGCCGCCGGGATTCTCGCTGGCGGCCTGCACCAGCGCCACCGTCAGGTCGGTGATCTCGTCGGCATCAGGGAGCGGGCCGTCGATGGTCGTGGAGTCCTCGCCGTTCACCCCGCCATCTTCTCAAGACTGCCGGTCAGGCGCGCGATGCCCTCCTCGATCCGCTCCGGGGTGCTCGACGCGAAGCACAGCCGCAGGGCGTTGCGGAACCGGCCGCCCGGCGACAACGCGGGTCCCGGGATGAACGCGACACCGTCGGCGAGCGCCACGTCGAACAGCTCGCGGGTGTCGATCTCGGCGAATTCGCCCTGCAGCGTGACCCAGAGGAAAAAGCCGCCCTCGGGGTCGGTCGTGGTCACCCGGTCGCCCAGATGGCGGGCGATGGAGTCGATCATCGCGTCCTTGCGGGTGCGGTACAGGTCGCCCAGCGACGTCAGATGGTCGGCGAGACCGCCGCGCGCGATGTATTCGGCGACGATGTGCTGATTGGGCACGTTGGTGCAGGTGTCCATGGCCTGTTTGCCGTTGATGAGCAGCTGCCGCAGCGAGGGGTCGGCGTCGACCCAGCCGACGCGCCAGCCCGGCGCCAGGATCTTGGAGAAGGTGCGCACCGAGAAGACCAGCGGGTCGCCGGGCGAGAGCCGCTGGAAGGTCGGGATGTCCTCGCCGGCGAATCGCAGCAGGCCGTACGGGTCGTCGTCGATGATCACCGAACCCCACTGATGCGCCAGGCGCAGCAGTTCCCGGCGGCGTTCCTCGCTCATCGTTACGCCGGACGGATTCTGGAACGTCGGGATGGTGTAGATCGCCTTCGGGGTGCGGCGCGTGCGGGCCACCAGGTCGACGAGGGTGTCGATCTGCATGCCGTCGGCGTCGACGGGGACCTCGAGCAGCTGCGCGCCGTACGAGAGCGCGGTGGCGCTGCCGTTGGTGTAGGTGGGGGATTCGACGACGACCAGATCACCCGGGTCGACGAAGAGCTTGTTGGCCAGGTCGAGGCCCTGCATGCCGCCGGTGGTGATGACCAGCCGGTCGTGGCTCGACGGGTCGGCGGTGGTGGCCAGGAAGTCGACGAGCAGCTGCAGCAGGCGTGGCTCGCCCTCGGTGGCGCCATAGGTGAACGAACTGTTGTCGAGGATCTGCCCGGCGATCTCGCGGAACTCGTCGGCGGGGACGGCCTCGTCGGCGGGGGACCCCATCGCGAACCGCACGATGTCGTGGGTCTGGGCGGCGAGCAGCGACGTCGACGAGTCGATCATCGAACCCACCAGGTCCTTGGCGCGACCGGCGAGCGGGATCGTGGGTGCGGTCGGTGTGGTGGTCATGTGCGTCACCTCGCTTCTGTGTTGAGGGGCTTCTGTGTTGAGAGGGCCTACTTCTGGATCAGTTCGCGCGGGAAACTCGTGAAGGTCTCGACCCCGGTGGGGCTGACGCGCACCGACTCCGAGAGCTCGAAACCGTAGTTGTCCATCCACATTCCGCAGATGATGTGGAAGGTCATGTTGGTCTCCATGATGGTCTCGTCCTCGGTGCGGATGCTGATGGTGCGCTCACCCCAGTCCGGCGGATAGCCGATTCCGATGGAATAGCCCAGCCGCGAAGGCTTTTCGAGCCCGTACTTGGCCAGCGTCCAGTTCCAGGTGGAGGCCAGTTCGCGGGTCGGTACGCCCGGCCGGATTACGTCGAGCACGTTGTTGAGACCCTCCGCGGTGGCCTGGGCGACATAGTCGAGATCGTTGGAGGGCTTGCCCAGCGCGACGGTACGTGCCAGCGGGCAGTGATAGCGGTTGTGCACCCCGGTCAATTCGATGACCACGGCCTCGTTCGCGGCGAAAGTTCCTTGATGCCAGGTGAGATGCGGGGTGTCGGCGGCGGCGCCGGTCGGCATCATCGGCACGATGGCCGGATAGTCACCACCGAAGTCCGACGTGCCGGTGATCTGTGCCTGCGAGATCACCGCCGCCGCATCACATTGCCGCACACCGACATCGATGGTGTCGATCGCCGCCCGCATCGCCTCCGAACACACCATGCCCGCCTGCCGCATCAGCTGGATCTCGGCGTCGGATTTGACCGAACGTGCCCAGTTGACCAGTTCGAAGCCGTCGACGAGCTTCCACTCGGGGATCGCGTTGTGCAGGGCCCGATAGGCTTTCGGGGTGAAGTAGTGCGAGTCCATCTCCAGCCCCACCGAACCGCCCTTGGAGGCGGGCGCGATGAGGTGGCGTTGCCGCAACGCCCATGCCACCCAGTCGAAGGGGTGCACGTGCGGGCGATGGACGTAGCTCTCCGGGTAGCCGACGATCTGCTCCGGCGGCAGCCAGGTGGTGCGATGCGCGCCATGGGCATCCATCTCGCGGGCGAAGAACAACAACTCGCCCTCGATGGGCACGAACAGCATCTGCGGGGTGTAGAACGACCACGCGTTATAGCCGATGAGATAGAACAGATTTGCCGGTTCGGTGACGATGAGCGCCGAAAGACCTTGCAGCTCCATGGCTTCGCGCACGCGGGTCAACCGCTGATCGTACTCGCTGTCGGTGAACAGCTGCGCGCCGAGGTACATTCGTCGTCCCCTTCGTCATCGGTGACCGGTCACCGGCGCCGGACGGGCGTCGCGGTGTATTTGACGTCGAGGAACTCCTCGATGCCGAGCCGCCCGCCCTCCCGGCCGAGGCCGGATTGCTTGATCCCGCCGAACGGTGCCGCCGGGTTGGACACCAAACCGGTGTTCACACCCACCATCCCGACCTCGAGGCCATCGGCGATGTCGGCGAGCCGATCGGCGTTCTCACTGCAAACGTAACCGACAAGTCCCCATGGTGTGCGGTTCGCGAGCGCGAGCACCTCGTCGTCGGCGGCGGTGCCCTGGCCGCCGAACGGGATCAGAGCCGCGACCGGCCCGAAGATCTCGGTGTGCACGAGGTCGGCGCCGGGATCGACGTCGGTGAGCACGGTGGGCAGGTAGAAGTGGCCCGGACCGTCGATGCGACGGCCTCCACAGCGCACCCGGCCACCGCGCGCGACCGCGTCGGCGACCAGACGCTCGACCTTGGCGACGGCCTTGGCCTCCACGAGCGGGCCGATTTCCGTGCCGGGGTCGGCACCGTCGCCGACCGACAGCGCGCTCATCCGTGCGGTGAGGGCATCGGCAAAGGCGTCGAAGATGTTGCGATGGACGAAGACCCGGTTGGCTGCGGTACAGGCCTGACCGGTGTTGCGCAGTTTGGCGACCATCAGCGCGTCGACCGCTCGGTCGACGTCGGCATCCTCGCACACGATGAACGGCGCGTTGCCGCCCAACTCCATCGACGTGCGCATGACGTGCTCGGCGGCCTGGGCGATCAGCAGTTTGCCGACCTCGGTCGATCCGGTGAAACTGACCTTGCGGGCCAGGCCCGAACTCATCCAGGCGCCCACCACCGCACCCGGATCGGAGGTGGTGACGACGTTGAGGACGCCGTCGGGCAATCCGGCCTCGCGCAGCACATCGGCCAGCAGCAGAGACGTCAGGGGAGTCAGTTCGGCGGGCTTGAACACCATCGTGCAGCCGGCGGCAATGGCCGGGCCGATCTTGCGGGTACCCATGGCGAGCGGGAAATTCCACGGGGTGATCAGCACGCACGGGCCGACGGGGCGCCGGGTCACGACGATCCGGGTGCCGCCGTCGCCGGTGGTGGTCGCATCGCCACTGATCCGCACGGACTCCTCGGCGAACCAGCGAAAGAACTCCGCGCCGTAGGCGACCTCACCGCGTGCCTCGGCGAGCGGTTTGCCCATCTCGGCGGTCATCACCGCGGCGAACTCGTCGGCGCGTTCGGTGATGAGTTGGTAAGCACGGTAGAGGATTTCGCTGCGGCTGCGTGGGCTGGTCGCGGCCCAGGCGCTCTGGTGGCCGGCCGCGACACGCAGCGCCGCGAGCGCATCGTCGGCGTCGGCGTCGGCCACCGAGGCGAGAACCCCGCCGGTGGCCGGGTTCTCGACATCGAAGCGCCGGCCGGAGCGCGCCGGCGTCGGCCGGCCGTCGATGAGCAGATCGGTGGTGATGTGCTCGAAGGACGGGACCGGGCGTGATTCGGTGGTGGTCATCGGGTACCTCCGTGAGTGTCGGGTGCGGGCGCGAGCAACTCGGCAAGATGGATGCCGGTGGCATTGACGAGGGGATCGGTGGCGTCGAGGTGGTCGACGCTCATCGCGCAACTGAAGCCGTCGGTGACGACCGGCCGGTCGGGATGAGTGCGCAGGGCGGGGGCCAGCGCCTGCTCGGCGACCGCGCGGCTGACCTCGTAGTGACCGGATTCGAAGCCGAAATTGCCTGCCACGCCGCAGCATCCGTCGGCGCTGTGAACCTCGACGCCGAGTCGGGTGAGCGCCGACGTCCCGGTGCCGGCGCCGAAGGTGGCGTACTCGTGGCAGTGCGTTTGCAGGGTCACCGATTCCGGCAGCGCGGGTGGCTCGTAGCCGGCGTCGAGGAGTCGGGGCACGAATGCTGCCACGCTGAGTACGCGTGCGGCAACCCGGCGGGCCGCAGGCGAATCCACCAGTTCGGGGAGGTCCTTGTGTAGCGCGGCGGCGCAACTGGGTTCCGGGACGACGATCGGCCGATCGGTGCCGTCGTCGAGCAGTTCCGCGGTGCGCGCCAAGGTCTTTCGGGCGCGGGTGAGCTGTCCGGTGGAGATCCAGGTGAGCCCGCAGCACACGTCGGCACGGCAGCCGAGCTGCTCGCCGGTCGCGCCCAGCAGGCGGGCGGTCGCGGTCGCGACGTGCGGACGGAAGGCGCGGGTGAAGGTGTCGACGACGAGGATGGTGTCGGAGCGGGCGCCGGTATGGGGCGCGGGCAGGGCGTCGAGGTGGCTGCGGACCTGGCGTCGGGTGGCGAAGGCGGGCATCGCACGGCGCCGGTCGATTCCGCCGAGCCGGGCGGCCAGGCGGCGCAACGGCTCTGCCCGCAGGGCGCGGTTGATCACCGGTGCGGTCGCGGTGGCCATCGGCAACCACATCGGCATCCAGCCCAGCGAGTAGTGCGACGCCGGTCGGACGCGCCCCCGGTAGTGATGGTGCAGGAACTCGGATTTGTAGGACGCCATGTCGACGCCCGTGGGGCAGTCAGACGAACACGCCTTGCACGACAGGCACAGGTCGAGGGCCTCGGCGACATCGGCTGACCGCCAACCGGATTCGAGGTCCGGTGCCGTGCGCACCATATCCTGAAGGACGCGCGCCCGGCCGCGGGTGGAATCCTTCTCGTCTCGGGTTGCCCGGTAGCTGGGGCACATGACGCCGCCGGTGGAACTGCGGCAGCGGCCGACACCGATACAGCCCTGCACCGCGTGGATGAATCCGTCGAGCGAATCGCTGCCGCTCCCGGCCCACGGGCGATTCGGGACGTCGGCGAGCGCGAGGTCGGCGGTGATCGGTGCCGGGGCGACGATGGCTGTCGGGTTGAGGAGTCCGTCCCGATCCCAGATCCGCTTGAACTCGTCGAAGGCGCGCAGCATCTCCGGCGAGTACATGATCGGCAGGAGTTCGGAGCGCGCCCGCCCGTCACCGTGCTCACCGGACAGCGAACCGCCGTGTGCGACGACGAGCCGGGCTGCGGCGGTGCAGAATTCGCGCATGATGGCCCGCCCGTCGGCGCTACGCAGATCGAAGGTGATCCGCACGTGCATGCAGCCGGCGCCGAAGTGGCCGTACATGACCCCGGTGAGCCCGAACTCGTCGAGCAACGCCTCGAAGTCGACGAGGTAATCGGCGAGCCGCTCGGGTGCGACGGCCGCGTCCTCCCAGCCCGGCCACGACTCGTGCAGCGGCCCATTGCCGGCCGCGGTGATCCCGGCGTCCGGGGCCAGCCGGGCCGACAGTCCGGCGCCGTCTTCGCGTACGCGCCACAACGACTTCCGGGTGGCCAGGTCATCGACGACGGTCGCGTCCACCATCCGTCCCTGTTCGCCGAGTTCGGTCCGCAGACGGGCGATGACCGACCGCACATCCGGCTCGGATTGTGCGGCGGCACTGTGCTCGTCGAGGTCGATGAACAGCCACGCGTCGCCGGCGGGCAGGCCGGCGACGGTGTCGGGGCCACGGCGGGCGGCCATCGTGGTCACGATCTTGCCGTCGATGCCCTCGATGGCCGACGGCGCGAACGGCAAGATGGCGGGCACGTCGCGGGCCGCGTCGGCGATCGAGCGGTAGCCCACGCACAGCAGGAGCTGCGATGTCGGCGCGGGCACCAACCTGACCGTCGCCGACACGACGATCGCGCAGCCGCCCTCACTGCCGACCAGGGCGCGCGCCACGTCGAAACCGTTCTCCGGCAACAGGTGCGCCAGATGGTAGCCCGACACCTGCCGCGGGATCGTCTCGAGGTCGGTGCGCAGGATGGCGAGGTTGCGGGCGGCGAGATCGCGCATCGCCGAGCTCAGTTCGTGCGCGCGTAGTGCGGCGTGGGCGTCGGCGGGGTCGGTGGCCGCGAGCCCCGTTCGGGTGGCGGTGAGCCGTAGTCCGTCGGCGGTGACGAGATCCAGGGATTCGACATGATCGCTGGTACGGCCATGGCGCACCGAATGATTGCCGCACGCATCATTGCCGATCGCGCCGCCGAGGGTGGCGCGTGACGCCGACGATGGGTCGGGGGCAAAGGTGAGCCGGCCGTCGGTGCGTGCCTGTACCTGTGCGGCGAGTTCGGTGAGGATCACGCCGGCCTCGGCGGTGACGACGCGCCGCTGGGCGTCGAGGGCGCCGACCCGCCGCATGTGCCGGGACAGATCGATGACGATTCCGCGGCCGATCGCGTTGCCCGCCATCGAGGTTCCGCCGCCGCGCGCGATGATCGGTACGCAGTGCCGGTGGCAGAGGCGGGCGGTGGCCGCGACGTCGTCGGCATCGCGGGGAAACACCACGGCCAACGGTGGAATGCGGTAATTGGATGCGTCGTAAGAGTATTCGGATCGCCGACGGGTCGAGCCGTCGACCTCGAGGTCCGCGGCGGCGAGTTCGGCGAGCAGTGCGGTGTGCGAGGCGACGACCCGATCCGGCACAGCGGTTTCCGTCTCGCCGGGTGGAGACGTCGCGGTCATTGTCGGATCATCCGCCGAGAACCGACCGCAACGCAACGCCGAAACGCTCGATCCCGAGGCTGATCTCGTCGGCGGTGACGGTCAACGCCGGAATGAGGCGGACGACGTTGCCGGCCGGACCACAGGTCAGGGTGAGCAGGCCATGGGCGGTGGTGGCGCGCTGCACCGCGAGCGCGGTGTCGGCGTCGGGTCGCCGGGTGGCGCCCTCGCCGGTGACGAACTCGATTCCGATCATCAGCCCGATTCCACGCACATCGCCGACCGCGTCGAAACCGGTGGTCACCTCGCGGATGCCGACGAGGAGCTGCTCGCCACGGACCGCGGCGTTCTCCACCAGGTTTTCCTCGGCGATGACGTCGAGGGTGGCGATCGCGGCGGCTGCGGCGACGGCGTTGCCGCCGTAGGTGCCGCCCTGCGAACCGGGCCAGGCCTTGCTCATCAGCGCGGTCGGCGCGGCCATCGCGGAGATCGGGAAGCCCGATGCGAGACCCTTGGCGGTGATGATGATGTCGGGGATCAGGCCGTCGGTGTGCTGGTGACCCCAGAAGCGTCCGGTACGTCCGAAGCCGGCCTGGACCTCGTCGAGGATCAGCAGGATGCCGTGGCGGTCGGCGCGTTCGCGCAGTCCGGCGAGAAAGCGCGGGGGAGCGGGCAGATAGCCGCCGTCACCGAGGACGGGCTCGATGAGGAAGGCGGCGGTGTCGTTCGGTGCGACACGCGAGGTCAACAGGTAGTCGAGTTCGGCCAGCGCGAAGTCGACAGCGGTGTCGGTATCCCACCCGTACCGGAAGGCGTAGGGGAATGGTGCCATGTGGACGCCGCCCATCAGTGGCGAGAATCCGGCCGAGAATCGGGTGCCGGCGGTGGTGAGGCTGGCCGCGGCCACGGTGCGACCGTGGAAGCCGCCCTGGAACACCACGATGTTGGGTCGTTCGGTGGCCATGCGCGCGAGCCGGATCGCGGCCTCGACGGCCTCCGAGCCCGAGTTCGCGTAGAAGACCGAGTCGAGTCCGGCGGGCAGCACACCGCCGAGTTTCGCGGTGAGTTCGAGCAGCGGCGGATGCATGACCGTCGTGTACTGGGCGTGAATGATCTTGGTGCACTGCTCCTGCGCCGCCGCGACCACGCGCGGATGACAGTGCCCGGTACTGGTGACACCGATGCCGGTGGTGAAGTCGAGGTAGGCGTTGCCGTCGGTGCCGTGGATCCATGAGCCGAGGGCGTGGTCGACGATCACCGGGGTCGCCTGCTTGAGGATCGGGGAGAGCGTGGCGGTCTGCGTGGCGGGTTCGACGGCGGTCATGGCACCACGGTGACGCCCTATCGTCGGATTGTCAACAATTGGACAGCGCAGCAAGGCGCGGAGAGGGGTGTAGAGCAGTGAATGGCGGTCTGTCGGAATATGGATTGCGGCTATGGCGACGGTCGAGCCGATTATCGTCGTGGCCGTCGCTATGGCCGCAACCTATATTCGCTTGCGCCGGAGCGGGCCGGTCGTCAGTCGATGATTCGGGCGGACTCCACGGGCGAGCGGACCGCCCGGAAGGTCCACAGCTTGTTCACGATGAAATTGATCGGCATCGTGATGACGATCGTGATGATCTGGGCCCAATACTCGCGTGAATGCAATCCGGCGCCTTCATGGAAGAAGGACGACGAGAGATACAACGGCGAGGTCGGGTTGGTGAAGCCCACCTTGAGGAACAGGCCGACGATCGCCGCGACGCTACCCACCGCGAGGAACGGCCAGAACTCCGACCACCAGGTCGCGTGCTGGGAACTCTTGAACGTCCACGACCGGTTGAGCTGGAAGTTGACGAAATTCGCGACGAGGAACCCGACGATCCACACCAGGACCGTGAAACGCACGTTGTAATGGCTGCCGGGAATGTGCCAGACCACGTCGAAGGCGTTGGCGGTGCCGCCATGGGCCTTGTTCATCAGGACCGCGACGATCATGTTGACGACCACGCCAGAAGCGCCCACGATGCCGAACCGGACAAATTGTCCGAGGTTACGAACGTGGGTGGCGTACCGGTCATCAAGGGTCACGATCACTGTGCGCAATATACGCTACGACCGGGCTGCGACTCGCAGGCAACCGTTCATCATCGCCGGTGTTGCGGAATTCGGCAACCGGGCGGGGCACTCCCGGGTTCGGTAATTTGAACCACATGGCTACCGGCAGTACGACCAGATCCCGACCGGTGGTGGCCCTGCTGGGATCACCCGAGGCGCCGCCACCGGTGCACCTGGCCGAACTCGAGGACATCGCCGATATCCGGCACACCACCGCCGACGAGCTGGGGACGGTGCTGCCCGGAGCGGATGCGCTGGTGGTCTGGGACTTCTTCTCCCGCGCACTGCACGACAATTGGCGGGCGGCCGATTCGCTGCGCTGGGTGCACGTGTGCGCGGCCGGGGTCGATTCCTTGCTGTTCGACGAACTCGTCGCCTCCGATGTGGTGGTCACCAACGCGCACGGGGTGTTCGACCGCCCGATCGCCGAGTTCGTGCTGGCCTCGATCCTGGCTCGCGACAAGCGTTTACACGAGTCGATGGCCCTGCAATCGCAGCGGGTCTGGAAGTGGCGCGAGACCCGATCGACCACCGGGACGTCGGCGCTGGTGATCGGCACCGGCGGGATCGGCCGCGAGATAGCCCGCCTGCTGAGCGCGGTCGGCATCCAGGTCACCGGCGCGGGCCGGCGCGCCCGCGACCATGATCCGGACTTCGGCGTCGTGCGCGAGACCGCCGGGCTGAGCGAGTTCGTCGGCGACTTCGACACCGTCATCGCGATCGCGCCGTTGACCGCCGAGACCGAGCACATGATCGGTGCCGACGTCCTGGCGGCGATGCGTGCCGACGCGCACTTCATCAATGTCGGGCGCGGTGCCCTCGTCGACGAGCCCGCCCTGATCGAAGCCCTGCAGGCCGGCCGGATCGGGGCGGCATCCCTCGATGTGGTCGCCACCGAACCGCTGCCCGCCGACAGTCCGCTGTGGGCCATGGACAACGTCGCGATCTCTGCGCACCTGAGCGGCGACGTCGTCGGGTGGCGCGATGTCTTGAGCGCGCAACTGCTCGATAACCTGCGCAGATACGCCGATGCCGGACCCGGAGACCTCGAGCGGCACCTCGTCAACGTGGTCGACAAGGCGCGTGGATACGTCGTGCGGCGCGACCCGCGGCCGGCCTGACGTAGTCTGTAGCGCGATGACCATCGTCTATTTCGTGATCGCCGCCATCGCATTGGCCGGGGCGGTGGCACTGCTGTGGCTCGACCGCCGTCGCTCCTCGGGCACGCGGCACCAACGCGCAATCTGGGGCGACGAACACGACTTCAAGTTCCGTGAGGCCGACACCAAACTCCGTACGGTATTCGGCCGCGCGACCATGAACGCTCCCGACACCGTCGCGGTGGAAAACGTCGCCTACGGCCACTACGGGGGTGTCGAGGTGATCGTCTTCGACATGTCGGAGACCGCAACGGTGATCGCCGTTCGCCGCTCGTCACCGTCCGCGGTGGTCGTGGACCTGCGCCATGAGGACGTCCTCGCGCCGGCGGAGGACGACGTCGAGCTTCTCGGGGCAATGGGGCCGCGCGTCATGTTCTCCAACAACCTCGACGCGGCCCGCCGGGTGTGCGATCGGCGCATGGTGTCGCTGGCCACCAAGGCGCCGGCCTATGTCGAGGTGCTGTGGAACGAGGGCAATTGGGCGCTCGGGTCGTTGCCGCTGACCGACGACGCCACCGAGCTCGACACCGGCCTGGAGGTCGTACGGCGCTTCGCCGACCTGCTGCGCGTGCTTCCGCCGTTGCGGGAGCCGCAGGATGCGCCCGACCCGCGCGATCCGCACGGTCCCACGCGCGCCGAGCTGGCCGACGAGAAGACCGAGAACATGCGCGACAAGAATCGGCGAGCCCGCATGGAGGCCGCTGCGCGCGATGGCGCTCCCCGCGATGGCGCTCCCCCCACCGCCGCGGCGCCGACGGCGCTGCGGCGTCCGGCCGAGGCGCCGCCGCGTCCCCGGCGTGCGTCCGCCGCCCCGGCCGAAGGCCGCCCTGCTGCACCGGCCGAAGGCCGCCCTGCTGCACCGGCCACGGGCCGCTCTGGGGTCCCGGCCGAAGGCCGCTCCAGTACGCCGACCACAGGTCGGCGGATGTCGCCGATGCCGGTGCGCGGCAAGCAGTCTCGGCCGGCGAGTGCACCCGATGATCTCGACCGTGTCGACGATCTCGACTACGACGACGACATCGCACCGCCGTCGCGGCAGGCACGCAGTGGTCCGAGTGAGATGCCCTCGTCCCGCAACCGGCACCACCGAAACTGACCGCAATCCACATGCATGCTGCCCGGTCGTATGAACGCGCATCCGCGTGTTCCGGCCACGTCGCCAGAGAGTGAGCTCATCAGTGTCTGCATCAATTCCGTCCTCGCCCATCGTCGACACCGGCGACCGTGATGTGCTCGCCGAACTGGTCACCGAGTTGTCGGTGGTACACGGCAAGGTGACGTTGTCCTCCGGCAAGGAGGCCGACTACTACGTCGACCTGCGCCGCGCGACGCTGCACCATCAGGCGTCGCCACTGATCGGCATGCTCATGCGGCAGTTGACCGCGGATTGGGAGTTCGACGCGGTCGGCGGTCTGACACTGGGCGCCGACCCGGTGGCGACGTCGATCATGCATGCCGCCGGCCGCGCCCTCGATGTATTCGTCGTACGCAAGGCGGCCAAGACGCACGGGATGCAACGCCGGATCGAGGGGCCCGACATCGCCGGGCGCCGCGTGCTGGTGGTCGAGGACACCTCCACCACCGGTGCGTCGCCCTCGGCGGCGGTGGAGGCCGCTCGCGAGGCGGGGGCGACGGTGGTCGGGGTGGCGACCGTCGTCGACCGGGCCACCGGCGCCGACAAGGTCATCGAAGCCCTGGGTGTGCCCTACCGCTCGTTGCTGTCGCTGGCCGACCTCGGCCTGGCCTGAGGCGTGTCGCGCGACGATTCGGACGGGTCGGCGCTGCCCGGCCCGACCGAATGGCAGTCGACGTCGGCGCCGCTGGTGGGCGTGGGGCCGTGGGACACCGAACACGATGGCCCCGCCCCGGCCGACCCGCGCTACGACCCCGAACTGCTGGCCGGCGGGGACACCCGCAATGTGGTTGACGCGTACCGGTATTGGACGCGGGACGCGATCATCGCCGACATCGACACCCGCAGGCATCCGCTACATGTGGCGATCGAGAACTTCACCCACGACGCGAACATCGGAACCGTGGTGCGTACCGCCAATGCGTTTGCCGTCGCCGCGGTGCACATCGTCGGGCGGCGACGCTGGAATCGCCGCGGCGCCATGGTCACCGACCGCTATCAGCACCTCGAACACCACGACACCGTGGCCGATCTGATCGCGTGGGCGCGCGAGCGGGGCCTCGCGGTCGTGGCCGTCGACAACACGCCGGGTGCGCAGCCGCTGGAGACGGTGACGCTGCCGCGGGAGTGCGTCCTGTTGTTCGGTCAGGAGGGTCCGGGGGTCAGCGCCGACGCACAATCGCACGCGGACCTGACAGTGTCGATCGCCCAGTTCGGCTCCACCCGCAGCATCAATGCCGGTGTCGCGGCGGGCATCGCCATGCACGCCTGGATTCGTCAGCACGCGGATCTGGCGCAGGCCTGGTAGCCGCGCCGGCCGCGGAGTGCGGTCGGCTCAGACGGTGTCGGAACGCCGATCATCGGCTCTCGGCGCGGGTGCGTCCGCCACGGCGGTCGGCTCGGCCGGGTTCCGCTTGGCGACTCGCCGACGGCGATACCACTCGATGAACATCGGGGCGATCGAGAGCACGACGATCACGATGAAGATCGGTTCGATGAGTTTCTGCACGATCTCGAAGCCGCCCAGCCAGTAGCCGAGCAGGGTGATGCCCACGCCCCAGATGATCGCGCCGATGATGTTGTAGACGGCGAACACCGGCCACTTCATCCGTGCCGCACCGGCCACGATGGGCGCGAGGGTGCGCACGATCGGTACGAAGCGGGCCAGGAAGATGGTGATCGGGCCATGCTTCTCGAAGAACGCATTGGCCTCGATGAGGTAGCGCTCCTTGAGGAAGCGGGCGTCGGGCTTGAACATCTCGGTGCCGACGAACCGTCCGATCCAGTAGCCGATCTGGCCGCCGATGATCGCGGCGACCGGAATGAATATGAGTAGCTGCCACAGCGAGGCGAACTTGTCGATGCCGTCCTTACCGCCTGCGGCGACGACCATGCCGGCCACGAACAGCAGCGAGTCACCCGGCAGCACCGGGAACAACACACCCGATTCGATGAGGATGACCAGGAGCAGGCCCCAGAATGCCCAGGCGCCGAACCAGCCGAGCACGTTGATGGGGTCGAGGATGCCCGGCAGCGCGACCGCGGTCGTGGTGGCCTGGGCAAGAGCGGAGTCGATCACGGGTCACCAGGCTACGCGGCGAACCTGAAGGTTTGCCAGGAGCATGTCCCGGCCGTCGGCGATGCCGATCGGCGGGCTCGCCTTTGCGCCGAGCGCGCTCGCCAACGCGCCGAGCGCGCTCACACGCGCGCTGTCGACGAACTGAGCGGCTCGGATGCCGGTGCACACGGCCGCGGTGACCTTGCCATACTGAACGGGAGTGATCGACTCGAAGCGTGAACCTTATCCGGTTGGAGGACGTGAAATGCCCATAGCAACGCCCGAGCAGTACGCCGAGATGTTCCAGAAGGCAAAGGAGGGCGGCTACGCGTTCCCGGCCATCAACTGCACGTCGTCGTCGACGATCAATGCGGCCATCAAGGGCTTCGCGGATGCGGGTAGTGACGGCATCATCCAGTTCTCCACCGGCGGTGCGGAGTTCGGCTCGGGCCTCGGCGTCAAGGACATGGTGACCGGTGCGGTCGCGCTCGCCGAGTTCGCGCATGTCGTCGCCGCGAAGTACGACGTCACGATCGGTCTGCACACCGACCACTGCCCGAAGGACAAGCTCGATACCTACGTGCGGCCGCTGCTCGCGATCAGCCAGGAGCGCGTCGACGCGGGCCGCAATCCGTTGTTCCAGTCGCACATGTGGGACGGTTCGGCCGTGCCGATCGACGAGAACCTCGAGATCGCGCAGGAGCTGCTGGCCAAGGCGGCAGCCGCGAAGATCATCCTCGAGATCGAGATCGGCGTCGTCGGCGGTGAAGAGGACGGTGTGGAAGCCGCCATCGACGACAAGTTGTTCACCACGCCCGAGGACTTCGAGAAAACCCTCGCGGCGCTGGGCGTCGGGGAGAAGGGTGTGTACCTGCTCGCCGCGACGTTCGGCAATGTGCACGGGGTGTACAAGCCCGGCAACGTCAAGCTGCGCCCCGATGTGCTCAACACCGGCCAGGAAGTGGCGACCAAGAAGCTGGGACTGCCCGACGGATCCAAGCCGTTCGACTTCGTCTTCCACGGTGGCTCCGGCTCGCTGAAGAGCGAGATCGACGAAGCGCTGAGCTATGGCGTCGTCAAGATGAACGTCGACACCGACACCCAGTACGCCTACACGCGACCGGTCGCCGGCCACATGTTCGGCAACTACGACGGCGTGCTGAAGATCGACGGGGACGTGGGCAACAAGAAGGCCTACGATCCGCGCGGGTGGAGCAAGAAGGCCGAGACCTCCATGAGCGAGCGCGTCGTCGAGGCGTGTACCGACCTCAAGTCGGTGGGCAAGTCGATCAGCGCCTGACCACCTCGGCGACAGCGCTCTTCAAACGCCGCTCTACAAACGCCGACATCGCTTACCCAAGCGCTGTCGGCGTTTTTGTGGGGCGCCCTCGGCGTAACTGTGGGTTCAGAGAGTCAGGATGCCGACGAGGACAGCGATCGCCAGGAGAACCATCACGATCGCGGCGCCGATGACCATCGGGTCGGCGCGGCGGCGATGGCGTCGCGATGGCGTCGTCGAGCGGGGTGCGGATTTCGGGCGGGTGCCCGGCGCAGGCCGGGAGATAGGCGGCTGCGGTGGCGGCCCTTGCTGTGGTGCGGGCCGAGGCGCCGGGGTGTGCCACCGATCGGGTGGCGCCGGGGCGTCGCGCGGTGGCCTCGGCGGCGGTGGTCCCCAACCGGCCGACTGATTCCCGCTCGGACGCGAATCATGTTGCGGTGACCGCGGTTTCGGTGGGTTGACGTGGTGCGCGCCCGGAGTGGTCGGGCGGCCGTACGGAACGTCGGGGCGCACGCCCATCGGTAGTGGTGGGCGGTCGGGCGGCGGTGCCGGGCGCTGATGCCGGCCCGGACCGTCGATCGGAGTGGTGGGCACCGCGTTGTGGCCGGCGTTATCCGCCGGCGGCACACCCGCGGTCGGCTCACCGGTCACTGCTTGTCGCAGACCTTCCAGTTGTCGCCCTGCTTCTGCAGGTTGATGGCGACCCGCTGTGGCTTGTCGGGCGTACTCGTGTTGACTGCGGTCACCTCGACGAGAGCGGTGTCGCCGTCGACGCGAACCGCGTTCACCTTCTGCACCTGCACCAGCTCGTTGCGCGACTTCTGCGATTGGTAGAGCTTGGTCCAATCGCCGTCCTGCATCTTCTGGTAGTAGGTCAGCTTGTTGCCGCAGGTGACGTTGCGCAGGGTTTGCAGATCGCCGTCATATACGGCGTTGCCGTAGGTTTTCGCGGTGTCCGCGGCGGCGTCCTCGGGCGCGACCGGACGCGTCTGGAAGTACGCGAACACGCCGACCACGACGGCGACGATCACCACGACGGCCGCGATCGCGGAGAACAGGATGCCCTTGCGTCGGCGACTGCGGCCGGCCTTCTGGGGCTTGGATGGCAGCTGCTCTTTCTCGCCCGGAATGACCTGCGGCTGGTGCGCTGTCGTCGACCAGCCCTGGGTCGCTGCGGCACCGGCCGCCGCGGCACCGCCGGCGGCGACGCCCCCTGCGGCCGCGGCCGCGGGTCTGGTCAGGATCTGGGTCTTCGAGTCGTCGGCCGGTGGTTGGTCGGCCGGTGCTTGGGCCTCCGGGGCTTGGGCTTCGGGGGCTTGGGCTTCGGGGGCTTGGGCTTCGGGGGCTTGGGCCTGCGCTGGTTCTGCGTCAGCCGGTTCCGCCTCGGTCACCTGATCGGTGGCCGTCGCCACCGGTATCTTGGCGGTTTCGTCGTCGGCCGGGCCCTCCTCGGATTCGGCCTCTTCGGATTCGCCCGCGTCGGATTCGCCCGCGTCGGATTCGCCCGCGTCGGATTCGCCCTCGTCCGATCCGCTCTCGTCGGACACGGTCTCCGTGGCGTCCGCCTCTTCGGCGGTGGCCTCGTCGCTGCTTTCCTCGTCGCTGGTGTCCTCGTCGGTGACCGCCTCGTCGGCCTCATCCGCCTCGTCGGCTTCCGGCTCGGTGCTCTCGGCCTCAGCACCTTCGGTCTCAGCAGCCTCGGCCTCAGCATCTTCGGCCACGTCGGCTTCGGTCTCCGCAGCTTCGGGGTCGGCGCTTTCGGGCCCCGACTCGTCGGTCTCGGTGGGCCCCGTGTCGTCGGTCTCGGTGGGCCCCGACTCGTCGGTCTCGGTGGGCCCCGTGTCGTCGGTCTCGGTGGGCCCCGTGTCGTCCGAAACTTCTTGTTCCGCAGGTGTTTCGGCTGCCTCCTCGTCCGCGGTGTCATCGCCCGCGGTGGTGGCCTCGGCGTCGTCGACGTCCTCGGAAGCGCTGTCGGCGTCCTCTGCAGTGTCGTCGGCGTCTGCGGTGTCGTGGTCATCTGCGGCCGCGGCAGCGCCCGCCGCGGCTGCGCCGACGACGACTGCACTCGCAGCAACCGGCGCATCGGATCCGGTGGGAGCGCTGTCGTCCTCGGATGCCCTGTCGTCCTCGGATGCCCTGTCGTCCTCCTCGGATGCGCTGTCGTTCTCGGGAGCGCTGTCGGTATCAGATCGAGCGCTGTCGGCATCCTCGGGGGCACCGCCGTAGGCGTCGACATCCTCGAGGTCGTCGAGCTCCGCGGGGTCGGGCAGGCTGGACCGGCTGATGACCTTGGTGGCCGAATCGATCCCGCGTCCGCCGCGCGGCCTCGGATGATCGGTCACCGGGTCTCCTGTGGTCTCCGTAGAACTGTCGGTTTGGTGAGAACTGTCGGTGTGACCAGAATTATCGGCTGCGGCCGAATCATCGGTTCGGGGCGATTCGGTCTGGTCGGCGTCAGCCGCATTGTCTTCGGGTTGCGGCTTCGCCGGGGCCGTCGGTATCCGGAACGGCTTGGTCTCCGCGTCCATCGTCGAGGAGTGCGGCGGTCGCGAACTCGACTCGGCAGGCCGCCCGGACGGGCCGTTCTGGGACGGTTGGGGTGCGACGTTGCGCGACGCGGGTGGCCGGGGACCGGCCGGGCGCGGAGCCGGTCCGGCGTCGGACGTACGCGAATCCCGCATCTTGCGTAGCTTCGAGAACGCCTTGGTGACAGCGGACTTCCGATCGTCAGACTGCGCCATCGGTCATCACCACACCTTCCTCGAACAGCATGCTCGAAGTTTGCACACGAGAAGATCTCCCCCCGAAAAGACGGCATCGCACCTCACAACGCGACGAAGTGCGCCATTCACACTAGCGAACGGCCGCACTCGTCATCACCTCGGGAGAGTGGCTCATCCGGTCGGATGACGATTCGCCGACCTGCGGTGTTACCTCGGCGCCGCCGCACGTCTTCGTAGGCGTTGCGCAGACGGCGATGCTTGAATGGGGGAGTGACTTCCTTTGGAGATCTTCTCGGCCCACAGCCCGTCTTGTTGACCGGTGACGACGATGCCGAATCGGCGCTGCTCAACGGTGCCGAGCCCGCCCAGGTGGCGGCCGGTCATCCCACCGCATCGATCGCATGGGCGTACCTGGCCGAACGCGCTCTCGACGGCTCGACGACCGGTGGCGAGGGCGACGTCGTCAAGGTCATCGAGGCGTACGCCTACGCACGAACCGGGTATCACCGGGGACTCGACCAGCTGCGGCGACACGGCTGGAAAGGGTTCGGGCCGGTGCCGTGGAGCCACGAGCCCAATCAGGGCTTCCTGCGGTGTGTCGGCGCGCTCGCCCGCGCGGCGCAGGCGATCGGCGAAGAGGACGAGTACCTGCGATGCCTGGACCTGCTGAACGACAGCGATCCGACCGCCGCCGACCACCTCGGACTGCACTGAGCTCGGTGACCTCCTGGGCCCGGCGCCGCTACGAGGCGCTGCCGCGGATGTTGCGGGTGCGCATCCGGCGACTCTGGTTGTCGTTGGGCCCGATTCTGCAGTGCGCGATCGCCGCCGGTATCGGCTGGTGGTTCGCGCTGGATGTGCTCGGCCACCAACAGCCCTTCTTCGCCCCCATCGCCGCGATGATCTCGCTGGGCCTCTCACTCGGGCGACGGTGGCGCCGATCGGTCGAACTGGTCGGTGGCGTCACCATCGGAATCCTGATCGGCGATCTACTCATCACCGAAATCGGTAGCGGCACTTGGCAAATCGTCGTCGTGGTGGCGCTGGCGATGTCCGTCGCGGTCTTCCTCGACGACGGCCCGCTCATCCCGATGCAGGCCGCGTCGTCGGCTGTGCTCGTGGCCACCCTGCTGCCGCCCGGCGGGATCGGCGGATTCCACCGCGCCATCGACGCCCTGACCGGCGGCTTGATCGGCATCCTCGTGGGGGCGTTGCTGCCGGCCAATCCGGCGTCACGGGCACGTCGTGACGCCGCGTCGGTACTCGCGACGGCGCGTGATGCCGCCCGGCAACTCGCCGAGGGCATGCGCTCCGGGGATGAGCCGACGGTGTTCGCCGCGCTGGAGACGGTGCGCGGCACCCAGGGCGCGATCAACACGATGCGCCAGGATATGAGCGGTGGCCGCGAGATCAGCACGATCTCCCCGCTGTACTGGGGTTCGCGCATGCGGCTGCAGCGCCTCTCGGCGACCGCCGACCCCATCGACAACGGGGTACGCAACTTCCGCATCATCGCCCGGCGGGCACTGGGCATCACCCAGCGCGGCGAGACGATCCGGCCCGAACTCGTCGAGATCATCGGTGATCTCGGCGGGGCGTTCGAGGTGCTGCGGGAGATGATGCTCGCCGATCCCGGCAAGTCGCCGGACGCCGCCGATGCCGCGCGCGTGCTGCGCACGATCGCACGCAAGGCGAAGATCGAACTGGCCGAGGAGCGCGGGATGTCGGAGACGGCGTTGCTCGCCGAGATCCGGTCGCTGCTCGTCGACCTCTTGATGGTGGCCGGATTGCGGCGGTCCTCGGCCATCGCGACGCTGCGGTGGCCGAATGGCTCACCCGGCGACCAGCACGCAGCGGGTTAGGCGTACCTAAGGCTTGGCATATATGCGAGTCGACGCATATATTGGCAGGGTCATGGGCCATTCACATTCGCACTCCCACGGCCATTCGCCCGCCGACGCCACGAATGGCTCGCACCGTCGTATCTGGCCGATGGCGGTGGCGGTCGCGCTGATCGGCTCGTACTTCGCCGTCGAGCTCGGCGTGGGCGTCGCCGTCGATTCGCTGGCGCTGATCGCCGACGCGGGACACATGCTGACCGACGTGGTCGCGCTGGTCATGGGCCTGATCGCGCTGCTGTTGGCGCGTCACGGCAAGGCCACCGACACCCGGACGTTCGGCTGGCATCGGGCCGAGGTGTTCACCGCGGTGGCCAATGCGGTCCTGCTGATCGGGGTCGCGTGCTTCGTCGGATACGAGGCGATCGAACGGATCGGATCTGATCCGCACGTTCCGGGACTCACCCTCATCGTCGTCGCTCTGGTGGGACTGGCGGTGAACATGATGGTGATGTTGCTGCTGCGGGCCGACTCGAAGGGTTCCATCGCGGTACGCGGTGCGTATCTGGAGGTGCTCGCCGACGCGGTCGGCAGTGTCGGAGTGCTGGTCGCCGGTGTCGTCGCACTGACCACCGGATGGGGATACGCCGACATCATCGTGGCGGTCGGCATCGCGATCTGGGTCGTGCCGCGGGCACTGCGTCTGGCGATCGACGCGCTGCGCATCCTCAACCAGCAGGCACCCACCCACATCGACGTCGACGAGGTGCGCCGCGAACTCGCCGAGATCCCGTCGGTCACCGACGTCCACGATCTGCACGTCTGGTCGCTGACGACCGGCATGGACGTGGCGACGGTCCATCTCGGCAGCGACCGGCCCAACGCCGAGGTGCTGCCGGCCGCACAGGCGGTACTCGCCCGGCACGGACTTCCGCACGCCACGGTGCAGGTCGAACCGGCCGTCGACCAGCAGCGATGCCGTGAACACCTCAGTTGGTGAACACTGCAGTTGGTGAACACTGCTCGGTTCAGTGCCGCCAGAACAAGAAGGTGTTCCAGCCCCAGCCGGCCAGTCCGGACGGCACTCCCGACAGCTCGAACAGCCAGAAGATGAAGTCGAAGAACAGCTGGTTCAGCTGCGGGATGAACAGCAACGCGAAGATGATCAGGAATCCGTAGGGCGCGATCTTGGCGGCGCTCTGGCGGGTCTGCGGCGACAGGTACGGCTCGATGGCGCCGTAGCCGTCGAAGCCGGGCATCGGGATCAGGTTCAGCACCGCGGCGGTGATCTGTAGGAACGCGAGCATCGCGAGCCCGTCCCAGAGGTTGATGGAGTCGGGATCGGTCACGAACAACCCGATCGGGCTGTCCACGAACGGCCCGAACGCGCGGATCACCACCAGCAGCACGATGGCCAGCACGAGATTCACCGCGGGACCGGCCAACGAGACCGTGGTGCGTTGTGCCCGGGTGAAACCGCGCTCGTTCAGATACACCGCCCCACCGGGAAATCCGATGCCGCCCAACAGGATGATGAGCAGCGGCAGCCCCAGTGACAGCGCGGGATGGGTGTAGCGCAGGGGGTTGAGCGTGAGGTATCCGCGCAGCTGCGTGTCGCGGTCACCGAAGCGGTAGGCGGTCACCGCGTGCCCGAACTCGTGCAGACACAACGAGATCACCCAGCCGGCCAGCACCAGCAGGATGACGCCGAGAGTGGCCTGACCCGACGAGCGATCGGAGCCGGCGCGGGCGGCGAGCCACCCGCCGAGCACCGCGACCGCGACCAGGCCGAGGAAGACCGCACCCGGCTGTATCGCCCGCGCGATCTCGGTGACCGTCGGGTTGCGCCGCTTGCCGAAGGCCGGGCCGGTCATGGGAGCACCAGTTTCAGATCCACGTGGTGACGGTAGTAGGTGGACCGTTTGACCGCACGATCGCTTGCGATCCCCTCACGTTCGACGACGATGTTCGGGCCACCGGTCTGCACCGCGCGGCCGCGATGCCAGCTGCGGCGGCCGGTGAGCGCGGCGAGCGCACCGCCCTCGAGGCGGGCCCGCAGCCCCGGCTCCCCGGGTGTCGGCTCGATCCGGATTCCGCGCACCTCGCCGGTGAACAGGCGATGGCTGTCGACGTAGGTCTCCCCGTGCAGCTCGGCTCCCTCGGCGCCGAGATGGCGGGCGAGTCCGACGAGGACGGTCGCTGCATCGTCCCGGATCAACGGCACCGCGACGGCGTGGCCGCGTTCGGCGAGTTCGCGCGCGCCCGATCCGTGCGGCAGTCCGTAGGCGCGGGTGGCGGCGGTGGGCTCCTCGGCAACGTAGGCGACCTCGACGTCGAGTCGCTCGGTGAGCATCAATGCGGCGATGACCTGCGCGAGGTGAGCGTCGGGATGGGTCCGGGCGGTGCCGGTGTCACCGGGCTCGGTGTCGGAATCCGCGGGATCGGCGCCGGGTTCGACGATGAGTCGGGTGACGGCCGGGTCGGCGATCCGCTGGGCCACCGCGTCCCGAACCGCCCGGCGGGTGTTGGCAGACGCCGGCACCGGCGATGACGAAATGACCGCGAACGACATGGGAATAGGGTATCCAGCCTGCCGAACCAGTAGGGTTATCCCGGTTTCGACTTGTAGGAAGGGATGAACTGAGCATGGCCGCGATCGTGCTTATCGGCGCCCAGTGGGGCGACGAGGGCAAAGGAAAGGCCACCGATCTCCTCGGCGGCAAGCTGCAATGGGTCGTCCGCTATCAGGGCGGCAACAATGCGGGGCACACGGTGGTGCTGCCCAACGGCGAGTCCTTTGCGCTGCATCTCATCCCGTCGGGCATCCTCACGCCCGGCGTGCAGAATGTCATCGGCAACGGTGTCGTCGTCGACCCGGGGGTGCTGCTCAGCGAGCTGGGCGGGCTCGAGGACCGCGACGTCGACACCACCGGACTGCTGCTCTCGGCCGACGCACATCTGCTGATGCCGTACCACGTGGCGATCGACAAGGTCACCGAACGCTTCCTCGGCAACAAGAAGATCGGGACCACCGGCCGCGGTATCGGGCCGTGCTACCAGGACAAGATCGCGCGCGTCGGGGTGCGCGTCGCCGACGTCCTCGACGAGAAGATCCTGGCCCAGAAGGTCGAGGCGGCGCTCGAACTCAAGAACCAGATCCTGGTCAAGATCTACAACCGCCGGGCCCTCGACCCCGAGCAGGTCGTCGAGGAGGTGCTCACCCAGGCCGAGGGCTTCAAACATCGGATCGCCGACACGCGGCTGCTGCTCAACCAGGCCCTCGAACGCGGCGAGACCGTGCTGCTCGAGGGCTCGCAGGGCACGCTGCTCGACGTCGACCACGGCACGTATCCCTATGTGACGTCGTCGAATCCGACGGCCGGTGGCGCCGCGGTGGGGGCGGGTATCGGTCCCACCCGCATCACCACCGTGCTCGGCATCCTCAAGGCCTACACCACGCGCGTCGGGTCGGGGCCCTTCCCGACCGAACTCTTCGACGAATGGGGTACGTATCTGGCCAAGACCGGCGGCGAGGTCGGCGTGACCACCGGCCGTGCCCGCCGCTGCGGCTGGTTCGACGCCGTCGTCGCCCGGTACGCGACACGCGTCAACGGCATCACCGACTACTTCCTCACCAAACTCGACGTCCTGTCGAGCCTGGACACCGTGCCGATCTGCGTGGCCTACGAGGTCGACGGGCAACGCGTCGAGGACATGCCGATGACGCAGACCGGCTTCCACCACGCCAAGCCGATCTACGAGGAGATGCCGGGCTGGTGGGAGGACATCAGCAACTGCACGACCTTCGACGAGTTGCCACGCAACGCGCAGGACTACATCCTGCGGCTCGAGGAACTGTCCGGGGCGTTCATCTCCTGCATCGGCGTCGGGCCGGGACGCGAGCAGACCATCGTGCGGCGCGATATCGTCTGAGTTCGTCCGCAATTCCTGCCCGGAGGGACCTCGATGAGCCGATATGCAGTGGTCGACCCCGCCACCGGCGAGGTGGTCGAGGAGTATCCGACCGCCACCGACGAGCAGGTGGATGCGGCACTCGCCGCGGCACATGAGGCCTTCGGCTCGTGGTCGAGGGGCTCCGACGTCGCCGAGCGCGCCGACCTGATCCGCCGCGTTGCGCACCTGCACACCGAGCGCAAGAACGAGCTGGCGGCGATCATCGGGCGCGAGATGGGCAAACCGCTCGACCAATCGGTCGGGGAGGTCGAGTTCAGTGCCTCCATTTACGAGTACTACGCCGACAACGCCGAGACCTTCCTCGCCGACGAGCCGATCACGTTGCTCGACGGGCCGGGGTCGGCGTTCATCCGGCGCAGTGCGGTCGGGGTGCTGCTCGGCATCATGCCGTGGAACTATCCGTACTACCAGGTGGCCCGCTTCGCCGGCCCGAACCTGGTGCTGGGCAACACGATCGTGCTCAAGCATGCACCGCAGTGCCCGGAGTCGGCGGCCGCGCTGGCACAGATCTTCGCCGACGCGGGGTACCCGACCGGCGCGTATGTGAACGTCTACGCGACAGACGAACAGATCGCCGGCGCCATCGCCGACCCACGCGTGCAAGGGGTTTCGCTGACGGGTTCCGAACGTGCGGGCGCGGCGGTGGCCGAGGTCGCCGGGCGCAACCTGAAGAAGGTCGTCCTCGAACTCGGCGGATCCGACCCGTTCCTCGTGCTGTCCACCGACGACCTCGACGCCACCGTCGATGCCGCAGTGGAGGGCCGGTTCGAGAACACCGGTCAGTCCTGCAATGCCGCAAAGCGTTTCATCGTCGACGAGTCCCTCTATGACGCATTTCTCGAGAAGTTCACCGCGAAGGTGAAGGCCGCCGCGCCCGGCCTGGCGCCGCTGTCCTCGGTGGCCGCCGCGGACCGTCTGCAGGAGCAGGTCGACAACGCCCAGAGCGCCGGGGCCACACTGGATTCGGCGGGCGAGCGGTCTGGTGCACACTTCCCGCCCGGCGTGCTGACCGGCGTCGATCCGCGCTCGGCGGTCGCCAAAGAAGAGCTGTTCGGTCCGGTCGCCACCGTCTATCGGTGCTCCGGGGAGGACGAGGCGATCGCGCTCGCCAACGACGTCCCGTTCGGTCTCGGCTCCTACGTCTACACCACCGATCCCGAGCAGGCGCTGCGCGTCGCCGACCGGATCGAGGCGGGCATGGTCTTCATCAACGCGGTCGGTGCCGAGGGGGCCGAGTTGCCGTTCGGCGGCGTCAAACGCTCCGGCTTCGGACGCGAACTCGGCCGCTTCGGCATCGACGAGTTCGTCAACAAGAAGATGATCCGCGTCGGCTGAAACCTGCTGGGGTCCAGTCCGACTCGGCTGTGGCTCAGCTCGCGGGCACCCAGGTGCCGTGCAGTCCGGCGGGTACCCGGATCGGCAGGTCCACGGTGGCCAGCGGCCCGGCGGCCGGGTCCTGCGCCGACAATAGGTAGAAGCGGGACCGCAGATCGGTCGGGTCGGTGCCGATGGCGGCCCAGTAGTCGCCGTTGTCGCCGGGGAGGTAGATGGGCTCGCCGATGGCCACCCCCGGTGACCAGCACACCTCGGTCCCGCCGGCCGGATCGCTGAACCATAGGCTCTCGCAGTCACCGGAGTCGCCGGGCGCCGACCCGACCGAGGCGATCCACCGGTGATCGCGGGTCAACAGGCGGTCGTCGACGCGCGGGAACTCCACATTCACCGCGCGCTCGCCGACCGGGGTTCGGGTGATGCGGCCCGAAGCCGGATCACAGACGGCGCGTACGAGTTCCGAGCGCGGGGCCTCGGAGCCGGCCGAGAAGCCGCCCGGACGCGTCCACTCGACATAGTCGACGGTGACGGTGCCGTCCGGGTTGTCGAAGGCATTCGCGAAGTGCCACACCCAGAACGGCTCGGCAGTGATCCATCGGGTCGGGCCGCCGTCGCGGGGGATCAGCGCGATCGCCGTTCCGTCGTCGGGCTGCCAGCTCAGCAACGATCCGCCGGTCATCGCGGCCACCAGATCGAACCGCAGTGGGCAGGCGAACAGCACGATGTAGCGCGCCGTCAGCGCCATGTCGTGGATCATCGTGGGCGCAGGCAGGCCCGGCACCGGCGTGGGTTCGCGCACCGCGCTCCCGTCGGCACCCACCACCGACCAGGTCAGATACGGCGCCTCGAGCGTGTAGTTGAACAACACCATCTCACCGGTTGCCGGATCGATCTTCGGGTGTGCGGTGCTGCCGACGCGCATGGCGCCGGAGCAGTCGGTGAGGGCCAGCGTCGCCAGGTCGGCCGGATCGAGGAGATACGGACGGTCGGCCTCGGCCATCGCCATCAACCGTCCCGCATGCGAGACGACGTTGATGTCGGGAAGTTCGCGTACCGTCCCGGCCAGTTCCGGGCCCACCTCCTCGACGGGCGGCGTGTAGCCGTCGGTCAGTCCCGACCAGATCGCATGTCCGGCAGCCTCTTCGGCGCGCACCATCGGGGTCCGGACGAAGCGGTTGCGGTAGGAGACCCGGCCGTCGGCGATGCCGATCTCGTGGACCATGCCGTCGCCGTCGAGGGGATATACGTAGGAACCGATCGGGTCGAAGCGCGGGTTGGGGCCGTTGCGCAGATAGCTGCCGTGCAGGTCGGCCGGCAGTTGCCCGGTGACCGGCAGATCGTCGGCCGCGACCTCGCGTCGTTGCGGTGCGAAGACGCCGGACAGGTGGGTGTGGTGCAGATCGACCGGGGCGGGCCGGGAGTTCGTCGATGTCATTGTCGTTCTCCTGCGGTGACTTTGGCTGGGATATTGACCGGGGTGAGGATCGGGTCGGGTCGGCTAGCGGGCGCCGGCGGTCCGATTGGGGCCGGGATGCGCCGGGGCGTCGGCGATGGCCTTGGTCCGCTTGATAGCGAAGACGATGAGGGCGATGGGGGCCACCCAGTTGAGGAGGACGAGCAGCGGATGCGATCCGGCGGTGCCGGCGGTCGAGGCGAGAATCCCGGCGACGGTGTGGCAGCAGCCCATCAATGCCACTGCGAGCGCCCACACAAAGCTGATCTGACGGTTCTTCATGCGGAAGATCGGGCTGTGCCACAGCGACGGGTCGACGTCGGCGCGCGCGTACTGCTCGGTGAAAGGCACGGTGAGCGCCGAGATCGCCATGATCGCCGCCAGGATGTAGGCCGAGCCGCCACGTCCGAAGAACACGAGGGCGTGATCGACCGACGGACCGCCGACGGCACCGATCACGCCGATCACCCCGAACAGTCCCGCACCGGACAGGTCGAGGATCTTCCAGCCGCCGTGGAAACGGCCGTAGACGGCGAGCGCCAGCGCCACCACGCATGCGGCGAGCGCGGCTTCGGTGACGTGATCGGGGCCGAGTCGCTCGGCGACCCAGGCGAAGACGAACCACGGGGCGAGGCCCAGGATCATCGACCAGCTGTTCATGACGATTCCTTCTCGGGACGGGAGTTGATGGGTTCAACTCTTCGCCCCTGCCGAGTCGCGGTCGTCTGCCTGATGACGGAGATTCCGCTGCCAGTCACGCCGCAGCGCGTCACCCGCCGAGATCGGCCGCCGGGTGCCGGCGGGCCGCCACCTGCGCGGCGAGTTCGACGCGGGTCCGTAGTCCCAGCTTCGTGAGGGCGTGGGAGACGTGGGTCTGGACGGTGCGCGGCGAGATGTAGAGGCGCTCGGCGATCTCGGCGCCGCTCTGGCCGTCGCCGATCAGTTCGGCGACGGTGATCTCGGTGGCGGTCAGGCTGTCCCACCCGTGGGTCGGACGATGACGAACGGTGTTGGGGTCCATGCGTAGGCCGAGGGCACGCAGCCGGGTGGCCAGCCGGGCCGAGTCGGTGGTGGCGCCGGCGTCCTGGGTGATGGTCAGCGCGCGGATCGCCAGTTCGCGGGCAGTGCGCTTGTCGCCACGTGCCGCTGCCGCGCACGCCGTCTCTTCGCAGGCCGCTGCTTCTTCCAGGGCGTCGCCCAGTGCGTGTGCCGCGTCGGCGGCCGCGCAGCCGAGGGTCACGACCGTCTGTGGGTCTGCGTCATCGAGCGCCCTCGCGCACATCGCCGCCGCGAGATCGGCGAGCGTCGCGGCCGGTGGGAGCGGCCGGGGGATCTCGGCGATGTCGGACCGGAGTGCGTCGAGCAGGTCACGGTCATCCGCGCGGACCGCGATCCGTGTCAGCAGCAGGATGCGGCTAGGGAGCCAACCGTAGAGCCCCATCCGGTGGGCTTGGCGCCAGGCGCGCGCCGCCTCCTGCGCGGCGGGCCGGAGTCGGCGGCGCGACTCGAGCAGGTGGGCGCGGGTCGCGGTGATCAGCGGGATGCCGAACTGATCGGGCAGCCCGGCCGCCGAGAAATCGTCGAGCCGTGCTGCCGCGGCGGCGAAGTCGCCGCGCATGATGTCGATGGTGGCACGTCCGGAATGGGCCATCGAGGTCCACCCCATGTCGGCGGCGGCGACCCGCTCGAAGCCCGTGTCGAAACTCGCCGCCGAATCGTCGAGGCGTCCGAGCGCCAATTCGATTCCGCCCCTGGTGAAGTCGTGGTAGGCGGTCATCCAGTCGGCGCCGCGCGCGGTCCGCGTCCGGGCCGCACTCTCCAGCAGCGCCAGCGCGGCGCGGGGTCCGTGCGTGTGCTGTTCGATCAGCGGCGGCCACACGACGGCGGATGTGTGGGCGGCGGTGGGGCCGCTCTGTTCGCCCTCGCGTCGGGCCGCCTCGATCGCCAGGGCGAGTGCGTCGAACTTCTCGCCCCGCAGATACCGCCGAAGTGCTTCTGCGGCAATGCCCGTCACCGACCGGTCCGGTCCGGCCGCCGCGTCGTGAAAGGGCGCAGACGGAACGGGGCTGCGGCCCTCGAGGATGCCGAGATAGTCGCGTGAATCGGTCAGCGCGGCGCGGGCTTCGTCGTCGACCGGCAGCGCGAGCGTGTCCTCGATGAGCGCGCGCGCGTCGTCGGTACGGCCGCGGGCGATCAGCGCGAACATCTGAATCCGTAGCAGCGCAGCGAGTTCGGTGATGTCACCGGTGACCTCGACCCCCTCGGCCGCAACCTCCGACGCACGGGCAAGCTGACCGGTTCGCGCCAGCGCGGTCGCGAGCCCGAGGTGCCAGCCCGGAGCCGGCGGCGTTCCCGGAGCGCCGGCCCGCCCCACCGAGTCGAACAGGTCGATGGTGACGGCGGGGGTGTGGGCGAGCTCCTGTTCGGCGTTGCGCAATGCATCGAGGACGTCGGGACCTACGCGCCCGGCCGCGAGCAGGTGATGGGCGAGGAGGTGGTGATTCCCGCGGGCGCGGGCCTGCTCGGCGATCGCCTCGTGCAGGACCGTGCGCAGGGGTGCGGCGATCATCTGATAGCCGACGTCGCCGTAGAGATCATGGGTGAACGACAGCCGGCCCTCGCCGTCGATGGCGAGTATTCCGGCGTCGATGGCGGTCTGGGCGGCGGCCACCAGGCTCACCGGGCGGACCGACTCGATCGATGCCAGTTCCGGCAGGGTCGCCGGCGCCCCCCACACGGCGAGCTTGCCGGCGAGGTCGGCGGCCCGCGGGTCGAGCAGCGCCAGGTGCTCGGCGATCATCGTCTCGGTGTCGACGGCGACCGGACGCGCGACCCCGGTGGTCGCGACGCCGTCGACGATCGTCAGATCGCCGCTGTGCCGAAGATTGTCGAGCAGGGCGATCGCGTGCATCGGATTGCCGCCGGACGACTCGATCAGCGTGGCGAGGTGCTCGTCGACGGGTGCCCCGACGACGTCGCCGGTCAGGGCGGCGAGGTCGGCCGCGTCCATCGGGGGCAGCGCCCACTCCTGGGTCGACGCGCGCGCGACGATCCGCTCGAGTAGATCGCGGCGCGGCAACAGCCGCCGCCCGAGGAGCAGCGTCAACGGCAGGTCGGCGGTCGCGTCGGCCAGCCGCCCGAGCAGTTCCAGGCTGGCGGCGTCGGCGTGGTGGACGTCGTCGACGACGAGCAGTAGCGGCCCGGCCGAACACATTCCGTCCACCAGCCCGAGCAGGGTGTCACCGAATCCCGGCTCCGGTGCGGAGGTGACCTCGACTCCCAGTAGTGCCCCGGCGACCGCGTAGGGCAGCCGCCACGACAACTCGTCGGCGCACGTGAACCGCAGGTGGCCGGAGACGGCGCCCATGAGCCGGTGCAGCGTGTGGGTTTTGCCGATGCCCGGGCCGCCGCTCAGTACCGCCACCGAACTCGCCACCGGATCGTTCATGCCGCGCTCGATCGATGCCGCGATCTCGTCGACCGTGGAAAGCCTTCTCGTGGTCGGCCTGAGCATGAACGGAGTTTACCGGCGACTCGTTCCCCCCGGTGGCGTGTCGTGAGAAGGTGAGTGCCATGGGATCCATCCGGGGGAGGCGCGATTACGGCTCGATCCTGCTCGGGGCGGCCGGTGAGAGCGGGCTGAAACAGCGTCTGCGGATCCAGACGCTGCTGACCTCGTCGATCGTCGTCTCCAATCTCGTCGGGGCGATCATCGCGATCGCGCTGTCGTCGGTGGGCATTCCGGAACCCTCGGTCTTCCAGCCCGAGCTCTGGTGGGTCAACTTCCTTGCCGTGCCGCTCTATGTGGTGGCCGCATTTGTCATCGGAATCGGTTGGGGCACCATCGTTGTCGTTCGTGACCTGCAGTGGGCCATCCGGGATCGGCGGCCGACCGAACGCGATGCGCGCCGCGCGCGCCGGGCGCCGTGGCGGTTGGTGAGTATCCAGGCGGTCCTGTGGACCGGTGCGGTCATCATGTTCACCCTGTGTTACGGCATCCTCGACCCCGACCTCATCCCGAAGACGATCTTCGTCATCGGCCTCAGCGGTGTGGTGGTCGTGGCGGTCTCATATCTGCTCATCGAGTTCTCCTTGCGGCCGGTGGCCGCCGACCTCATCAGCGCTGGATACGGCTGGCGAAAGCGCAGCGGAGTGCGCAGCCGATCGGTCGTCTCGTGGCTCGTCGGTTCGGCCATCCCGGTCACCGGGATTCTGCTGGTGGTGCTGTTCGGGGCCTTTCGCGACGAGACCTCGAAGGTCGACATGTTCGTCGGCGTCGCCGTGCTGGCGGTCACGGCACTGGCCACCGGACTGATCCTGACCGTGCTGACGTCGCTGAGCGTCATCGGACCCATCCGTAGTGTGCGTATGGCGCTGCGGCGGGTGCAGTCCGGCGAACTCGACGACGTCGAGGTCGTCGTCTATGACGGCACCGAACTCGGTGATCTGCAGGCCGGTTTCAACCTCATGGTGGGCGGGCTGCGGGAACGTGAACACGTGCGAGATCTCTTCGGGCGCCACGTCGGGCGGGAGGTCGCCGAGGCGGCCTTGACCTCCGATCCGGAACTCGGCGGTTCCGAACGGGTGGTCGCGGCGGTCTTCGTCGACGTCATCGGGTCGACGACGCTGGCGGCCGAACGCTCACCGACCGAGGTGGTGAAGATCTTGAACCGCTTCTTCGGCGTGATCGTGGGTGCGGTGGAGGAGAACAAGGGGCTGGTCAACAAATTCGAGGGTGATGCGGTGCTCGCGGTGTTCGGGGCACCGATCGCACTCTCCGATTGTGCGACTGCGGCATTGGCCGCGGCGCGCACCATCGCGGTGCGGCTCGCGCAGGACGTACCGGAAGTCCGGGCCGGTATCGGGGTCAGCCACGGGACCGTCGTCGCCGGAAACGTCGGTGCCATCCAACGATTCGAGTACACGGTGATCGGCGACGCCGTCAACGAGAGTGCCCGCCTGTCCGAACTCGCCAAGCGTGATCCACGGCGCCCCTTGGCATCCGGCCGCGCCGTCGAGGCCGCCGGTGGTGATGAGCGGGACCATTGGCGTCGCGCCGAGACCGTCACGCTGCGCGGCCGCACCGAGGGCACCGTCGTCTACGAGTACGCCGATCTCGATGATGCAGATGCGTCCCCGCAGATGGCCGACGGGGCTGCCGGGGTCGGCGACGCGCCGGTCAATTCTCGTCGCGGTCGGTGAGTCCCTCGGCGAAGTCCAGGCGCCGCAAGGCTTTACGTAGGACCTCGTCGCCGATCCGGCCGGCCTCACGCTCGTCGATGAAGGTCTTGCGCTGAACTGCCAACAGCTTGGCCCGGATCCGATTGCCGGCCGCGTTGGGGCTCTCGCCGATCGCCTCCGGCCCACGGCCGAGGTCCTCCCAGGCGGTATTGCGTTGGGTGGTGAGCCATTTGCGTAGCAACCCGATCTGGTCGCGCCGGACGTCGCCGGGTCCCATCTCGGCTTCGATGTCGTCGAGCGCCTGCTCGGCGGCACGCGAGGCGCGGTCCTGTGCGCCGGCGAAGGCGAGCAGCTCCTCGGTGGTGTCGTCCTCGCCGACTCCCAGCCTGCGGATCATCCACGGCAGCGTCGTGCCCTGGACCAGCAGGGTGCCCACGACCACCACGAATGTGAGGAACAGGATCTCCGCGCGGGCCGGAAACGGTGCGCCCGAGTCGGTGTAGAGCGGGATCGAGAATGCCGCGGCCAACGACACGACACCGCGCATCCCAGCCCAGCCGAGGACGAAGACCGCACTCGGTTTCGGTGCCGGGTCGTTCGACCGGATCCGCCGGGAGAGCAGCCGGGGCAGATATGTCGCCGGGAACACCCAGACGAAGCGGACGGCGATCACCGTGGCCAGCACGATGATCGCGTCGATGGTGATGCGCGTCCAGGATTCGCCGGTGAGACCGCGGAGCAGCTCCGGCAGCTGTAAACCGATGAGCAGGAACACGAATGCCTCGAGAAGGGCATCGATGGACTTGCGGACCGCATCGTCCTGGATGCGGGTCGCGTAGCCGAGTCGTACCGAGCGCTGGCCCAGCAGCAGGCCCGCCGTCACCACCGCGATGACACCGGACGTATGTAACTCCTCGGCGACGAAGTAGGTGCCGAAGGGCACCATGATGCCGATGGCGGTCTCCATCGTCGGATCGGTGAGCCACGTGCGTATGCGCCCGGTCAGGTAGCCGATCGCCAGGCCGACCGCCACCCCGCCGACCGCGGCCAGCAGGAACGTCGAGATGCCGCTCCACACGGTGGTGGTGGCGCCGATGGCCGCCGCGAGTGCCACCCGCAGCGCCGTGAGCGAGGTCGCGTCGTTGAGCAGACTCTCCCCGCCGAGCAGTGTCATCATGCGGCGCGGCAGACCGACCCGGCGGCCGATCGCCTGTGCCGCGACGGCGTCGGGCGGGGCCACCACCGCGCCGAGTACCAGGGCCGCGGCCAGCGGGACATGCGGGATGCGGGCCCAGGCGACCAGACCCACCAGGATCGTCGAGAAGACGGGCAGCCCCACCGCGAGGAGCCCGATGGCCCGGCGGTTGGCGCGGATCTCGTGATACGAGCTCTCCTGGGCCGCCGAATACAACAGGGGCGGGAGGATCACGAACAGCACGAACTCGGGATCGAGTGCGACGTCGGGCAGGCCCGGGATCCAGCAGATGCCGAGCCCGACGGCCACCAGCACCAGCGGGGCAGACAGGCCGTAGTGGCGGCACAGGGCCGCGATCCCGAGTGACACCGCGGCAACCAGCAGGAGTGAGGCACTCACCCGCGTCAACCTACCGGCACGTCCGGGCGGGTGCGGATAATGGGCGCATGGCATTGTTCGGACGTCGTTCCCGCACCTCTGACCCGTCGTCGGCTCAGGAGGCCGCGGCGGCCCGGCCCGTCGCGGCCGGCCGGTGCCCGGACCTCGCGGCGGTGGGTGCGGACCCGGCCACCGATCCGCCGGCGGCCGCCCGCACCGACGAATGTGAGGACTGCGTGGCGCTCGGTGAGAACCACTGGTCACACCTGCGCAAGTGCCTCGGGTGCGGTCACGTGGGCTGCTGCGACTCGTCGCCGCGCAAGCATGCGACCGCCCATTTCCACTCATCGGGGCATCCCGTCATGCGTTCGGCCGAACCCGGCGAGGTGTGGCGCTGGTGCTACATCCACCAGGTGGTCGGCTGAGCCGCCGGTGAATCCGGCGTCCACGCAGGTCACAGCCTCATATCGAGTGATGGTCGGCGAGCGTGGTCTCCGGTACCCGGCGCGTCGGGGCCACGTAGAATCCGGGAATGACCTCGAACACCGAGAGCGCAGCTGCGCCGCAGGAGCCCTCGCGCCCCGAGGGGGAGCCGACCCCGCAGGCGCCCGTCGTCCAGGTCCCCCAACCCGGTGGCACCCAGACCGGTGGTTCCCAGCCGGGCGCAGATCGTAAGCCGCCCGGGGCGGTGTACCAGGCGCCGACGCAGGTGCAGGCAGCGCACCAGCCGGTGTCGTCGCCCGTCGGTCCGCCCGACGTCCTCGGCACCCCGCTCTCGCCGACCGCGACGCGGGTGATGATCCTCGGCGCCGGTGAGCTGGGCAAGGAACTCGTGATCGCGTTCCAGCGGCTGGGTGTGGAGGTCGTCGCGGTCGATCGGTACGAGAACGCGCCCGCGCATCAGGTCGCCCACCACGCCGCGGTCATCGACATGACCGACGGCGATGCGATCGTCGCCCTGATCGAGAAGTACCAGCCGCACTATGTGGTCCCGGAGATCGAGGCGATCGCCACCGAGGCACTCGAGGTCGTCGAGAAGCGGGGACTGGCCGAGGTCATCCCGACGGCGCGGGCGGTGGTCGCGACGATGAACCGGGAGGGAATCCGCCGGCTCGCCGACGAGGAACTCGGCTTGCCGACCTCGCCCTACCTGTTCGCCGGCTCGCGCGACGAGATGCGGGTGGCGGTCGAACAGGTCGGATATCCGTGTGTGGTCAAACCGGTGATGTCGTCGTCGGGCAAGGGCCAGACGGTCCTCAAGAGTGCCGCCGACATCGACGCCGCGTGGGACAGCGCGATCACCGGCGGCCGGGTGTCGTCCGAACGTGTGATCGTCGAGGGCTGGGTGGATTTCGATTACGAGATCACCTTGCTGACCGTGCGCGCCATCGACCCGGCGACCGGCCGGCTCGCAACCCACTTCTGCGCACCCATCGGCCATCAGCAGGTCGGCGGCGACTATGTCGAGAGCTGGCAGCCCCACGACATGAGCACCGACGCCCTGGGTGCGGCGACCTCGATCGCGGCGCGCGTCGCGACCGCGCTCGGCGACGGAAAGCTCGGGGGCCGAGGCATTTTCGGTGTCGAGTTGTTCGTGAAGGGCGACGACGTCTATTTCTCCGAGGTGAGCCCCCGACCGCACGACACCGGGCTGGTCACCCTCGCCACCCAGCGACTCAGCGAGTTCGAGATGCACGCCCGGGCAATCCTCGGGCTGCCGGTCGACGTCACCCTGGCCTCGCCGGGCGCGTCGGCGGTGATCTACGGACAGCTCGAGGAGAAGGCGATCGGCTTCGAGAACGTGGCCCGCGCGCTCGCGGTACCCGAGACCGACATCCGGCTGTTCGGTAAACCCGAGAGCTTCCACCGGCGTCGCGTCGGTGTGGTCACCGCGACCGCCGACGACATCACCACCGCGCGGGAACGTGCCGTGCGGGCCGCCTCGATCGTGGCACCGGTCTCCGGTAGGCCTGCGCGACGCGGTGCGCCCGCGCCGGTGCCGCCCGCTGGTCGGACCCGGCCCGCGGTGCCCGGGCGGGGCCCCCGTCCGCCCGCGCCCCCGGCCGGTGGACCGCAGGCGGGCAGGCCGCCGGCCGGCGGTCCGCCCCGGCCCGGTCGGCCGCCGGTCCCGCCCGGCGGCCCGGGCCGTCCACCCGGTCGGCCACCCGTCGGGGCACCGGTTCCGCCCGGTCCGCGCGGTGGTCCACAGGCCGGTCCACAGGCCGCCGGCCGGGGGCCGGTACCCGCGCAACGACCCCCCGCCGGACCGGGCGAGCCACGCCCGGAGGCCGCCGGTTCGGACTCGCCGGCCAAAGTCGACTGACCGGCGCCGATTTTGCCCATCTACGGCGAGGTCCTCGTCGGTCTGGGTATCGGTGTGGGCTTGCTCGCAATCGTGATCCCGGTGCTGCCCGGCAGCCTGGTGGTCGTCGCGTCGATCCTGGTGTGGGCGTGGGTGATCGGCGGTTACGCGTGGGCCGTGTTCGCGGTCGCGGCCGCGCTGATCGGGCTCGGCTGGATCGTCAAATACCTTGTGGCGGGGCGATTTCTGCGCGGCCATGAGATCCCCAATCGCACGATCGTCGTCGGCGGGGTGGTCGGCATCGTCGGCTTCTTCGTGTTGCCGGTCATCGGCCTGTTCGTCGGATTCGTCCTCGGCGCAATGGCTTCCGAACTGGTACGTACGCGAACCACCACCGCCGCCTGGCGTGGCACCCTCGCCGCGACCACGGCGTCGGCATACACGATCGGGATCGAACTGTCCGCGTCGCTGCTCGCCGCGGGGGTGTGGCTGACCGGCGCCCTGCTGTGGTGACCACGTGGTGGGTGCGGCTATCCGGAGACGGCCGGGACCGGCCGCGCGCTGTGGGTGCCGATCGGCACGATCATCGGGCCGCCGAACACCGGGTCGGCGACGACCTGCGCGCGAAGACCGAACGCGTGGGAGAGCAGATCGGTGGTGATCACCTCGTCCGGGCCGCCGTGGCAGACCAGCCGGCCGTCGTTCATCACGAACAGTGAATCACTGTAGCGCGCAGCCAGATTGAGGTCATGCAGCACCATCACGATGGTCTTGCCGTGTTCGGTCTTGAGTGAGTGCACCAGGTCGAGTACCTCGAGTGAGTGTGCGAGGTCGAGATAGGTGGTCGGCTCGTCGAGCAACAGCAGATCGGTGCCCTGCGCGAGGGCCAGGGCGATCCAGACGCGCTGGCGCTGCCCGCCGGAGAGCGCGTCGAGGGTCCGGTCGGCGAGCTCGGCCGTCGAGGTCATCTCGAGTGCCTCGGCGACCGCGGCCGCGTCGTCGGCGGAGGCCTGCTGATACCACTTCTGATACGGGTGGCGGCCCCGGCTGACCAGGTCCTCGACCGTGAGCCCTTCGGGCGCAACGGGATTCTGCGGCAGGATGCCCAACGTTCGGGCGACTTGCTTCGGTCTGATCTTCGTGATGTCGATGCCGTCGAGGCGCACCACGCCCGAGTGGGCAGGCAGCAGCCGGGCCAGGCAGCGCAGCAGCGTCGACTTGCCGCAGCCGTTGGGGCCGATGATCGTGGCGATCGCGGAGTCGGGGATGTCGATGTCGAGGCCGTCGATGACGATGCGCTCGTCGTAGCCGACGACGAGGTCGCGGGCGGAGAGTCGGCTCATACGGTCGCCTTTCGGGAGATCGAGATCATCAGGTAGATGAGGAACGGGCCACCGAGCGCGGCGGTGACGATGCCCACCGGCAGCCCGTCCGGAAGTAGTGTGCGGCAGCAGATGTCGCCGCCGACGACCAGGATCGCCCCGATCGCGCCGGATGCGACGGGTGTCGGGATCGCCGTGCCGGACAGGCGCATAGCGATTTGCGGGGCGAGCAGGGCGACGAAGGCGATCGGGCCGGCCGCGGACACGGCAAGTGCGGCGACGATCACCGCGATCAGCAGGACGGCACCGGACACCGCCATCGTCCGCACGCCCAGCGCCCGGGCGAGGTCGGTGCCCAGGCTCATCGCATCGATCTGGCGGGCCAGGACTCCGGTGGCGACGACGGCCGGCACGAGAGCGGCGGCGACCGGCCACACACTCGACCACGACGTGTTGGCCACCGACCCGACGAGCCAGGTCTGGGCGCGGCCGACATCGCGGATCTCGGCTCGCGTCAACAGATATGAGGTCGCGGCCTGCAGAACCCAGGTGATGCCGACGCCGATGAGTACCAGTCGTAGGGGGTTGATGGCGTGGTCGGACCGGCGCCGGGAGCGGAGCGAGCGGGCCGAATCGGACCGGCGCCGGGAGCGGAGCGAGCGGGCCGAATCGGACCGGCGCCGGGAGCGGAGCGAGCGGGCCGAATCGATACCGCGGCGGCCCGGCCAGGCGAGCAGATACATCACCGCCGCGGTGCCCAGTCCGCCGATCAGCGCGGCCACCGGGACTCCGAGGTCGGCGAGCCATGCACCCCAACTGGTGCCGAAGGCGATCGCGGTCACGGCCGCGGCCCCGGCGCCTGCGGTGATGCCGAGCATGTCGGGGGTGGCCAGCGGATTCTGTGCGATGAGTTGGGTGAGGGCGCCGGACATCCCGAGCCCGAAGCCGACCAGCACCGAGACGAGTGCACGCGGTACCGCGTCGTCGAGGATGACGACGTTCTCGATGCGGGTGCCGCCGCCGAGGATGATGCGCATGACGTCGATCGGGGTGACGGGGTAGTCGCTGATGGTGACGCTCGCGAGGAACAGCACGAATGCGATCACGAGCGAGATGGTGACCGAGATGAGCACCCGTGGACGCCACACCCACGACGTCGGGCCGAGGCGCACGATGCGTCGGGTAGTCGAGCGCAGCGGTCGCGCCGGGACGACGGGGGTGTCGGCGGTGTTGCTGCTCATACGCTCGTCAACTTCGTCCGTCGGACCATGGCGATCAGGAACGGCGCGCCGACGAAGGCCAGTACGACGCCGACCTGGATCTCACCGGGGCGCGCCACGACGCGGCCGATGACGTCGCACACCAGCAGCAGGGCCGCGCCGATGAGTGCGGAGTACGGGATGATCCAGCGGTAGTCGGGGCCGGTGAACGCACGCGCGATGTGGGGCACCACCAACCCGAGGAAGACGATGGGTCCGCAGGCCGCGGTCGCGGATCCGATCAGCAGGGTGATGCCGGCGATGCCCACCGCGCGGATCAGCAGGACCCGGCTGCCCAGCGCCGTGGTCATGTCGTCGCCGAGGCTGAGGATGTTCAGGAAGAAGCCGCTGGCCAACGCGAGAATCAGCCCGATACCGATGAACGGCAGTGCGGCCCAGAAGATATCGATGCTTCGGCCGGCCGTCGACCCGACGCTCCAGAAGCGCCAGGCATCGAGGGACGCGGTGTCGCTGAGCACGATCGCCGAGGTGATGGCGACGAGCATCGCCGATAGTCCGGTACCGGCGAGCACGAGCGTGACCGGGCCGGTGCCGGTCAGCGCCGCGACCCCGAACACCAGCGCCGAGGCGAGGACCGCACCCAGCAGACCGAATGCCATATAGGCCAGGGGGGAGGTGATGCCGAACAGGTAGACGCCGCTGACAACGGCGCAGGCGGCCCCGGCGTTGACGCCGAGCATCCCGGGATCGGCGATGGGGTTGCGGGTGTGTCCCTGGGTAATGGCCCCGGCCGCCCCGATCGCCAGGCCGACGACCAGGCCGAGGGCGGTGCGGGGCACGCGCAGGTGCCAGACGATTCCGCCGGTGTCGGTCGAGGTGTCGACATGAGGCAGGTGCAGCGTGATCAAGGCGCGCCAGATCTGGCCGCAGCCCGCGGCGAAGGCATCCCAGGACTGGGACAGGGGCATTTCTCGGGCGCCGATCAGAACCGATGCGATCGTCGCGAGGACGAGCACGGCCAGGATCGACACGAGACCGATGGAGCGGCGCACAACCGGGACACTACCCGATAGTTGGGTTGCCTTACCTAATCAGCATGCTGGTCTGATTGGTGGTACAGATGGCGCAGATGTGGCTTCTGTTGTGTAACGATTCGTGGCGACGTCTGTGAATCGCCTGAGGTACGAGTAACGATCGGACAAGGGTCGGGCGATAGACCGGTCAGAAGTCTCACTAAGATGGTTCGAACGTGCCGTTCAGGCTGGAAACAGCCCTGGTCGGTTGCCAAATGACACGGAGGAAAGTCCGATGAGGAAGTCTTTGAGGAACGCGGCCGTTGCCACGCTGGCAGCGGCGGGTATTGCCGGTGGTTCGCTGGTCTCGACCGGCCAGGCGCAGGCCGACGTGCCCAACCTGGTCCTGACCGGCGGGGTCAACTGCTCGTGGGGTTTCACTCCGGGCCAGCCGTGGACCGACGGCATCTGGCACATGAAGCGCTGGATGACCGTCACGGCGCGCGGCGCGGACTTCCCGAACGTCACGCTGCAGGAATTCAACGGTGAGCACAAGTTCGTCTCGAACCTCAAGAAGGACCAGTCGCTGACCATCGCGACCGACTGGCGCGCCTGCTTCCCGTCGTCGATCTCGGGCTACACCATCTCGAGCAACGCCGACAACCTGCTCGACAACGTCGGCTTCTGGTGGAACCTGCGCAAGCTGGAGGAGAAGGCGCCGAAGAACGCCGCTCCGTCGGACAAGGCAGGTCCCAACGCGGGTCTGTCCGGTGGTGGCAACACCACGTCGCGCGCACAGGCCCAGCAGCTGCAGGCCGAGTTCGGGCACTGATCGCCGAATTCTCCTTTCTCTCACAGACGACGAGGGGCGACCGGAATTTCTCCGGTCGCCCCTCGTCGTGTCTGTGGTGTTGTAAGTTCTTCCCCTGCTTCTCGTTACGTTCCCCAGAAGTTCCTGGGGAGCGAAAAGAAAAGTGGGGGAAGAAGATTCTTCCCCCACTTTCAGCGGCTGTGTGCCGGGTGTGTCAGCCCTTGGGAACCTTGTGTGGCTCCGACGCGGCGACCATGTCCTCGCGCTCGACGACCTTCACCCGCTCACGACCCTGTGCCGCACCGAGATTGCGCTCATGCTCATCGAGTCGGTACCAGCCATCCCAGGTGGTGAAGGGGATGTCCTTGGACTCCAGGAACTCGATGACGGCGTCCTCGCCGGGATGTGCCGGCTCGAGGAGCGCGCCGTTGGCCATGTCCTCGAGGATGCAGTCGACGGTCTCGTTGGCGTCGCCCTTGGTGTGGCCGATGAGGCCGACGGGGCCGCGCTTGACCCAGCCTGTCGTGTAGAGCCCGGTCTGGTGGGTGCCCTCGTCGAATACGCGGCCGGCCTCGTTCGGGATGACTCCCGCCTGGCTGTCGAACGGGATCTGCGGCAGGTTGTCGGAGAGGTATCCGACGGCGCGGTAAACGGCGGTCACGTCCCAGTCGGTGAACTTGCCGGTCGGTTTGACGTTGCCGGTGCCGTCGAGCTGGGTGCGCTCGGTGCGCAGGCCGACGACCTTGCCGTCCTCGCCGAGGATCTCGGTCGGACTCTCGAAGAAGTGCAGGAAGAGCTTGTGGACGGCGCCCTGCTTGGGATCGCGGATCGCGTAGTTCTCGATGATCGTGGCGACCTGGTCGGTGATCTTCGACCCGCGGCGGGCCACGGCCGAACCCTCGTCGTAGTCGATGTCCTCGGGGTTCACGATCACCTCGATGTTCGGCGAGTGATCGAGTTCCTTGAGCTCGAGCGGGGTGAACTTGGCCTGCGCGGGTCCGCGCCGGCCGAAGATGTGCACCTCCACGGCCTTGTTGGCCTTGAGGCCCGCGTAGACGTTGTCGGGGATCTCGGTCGGGAACAGCTCGTCGCCGGTCTTGGCGAGCACCCGCGCGACGTCGAGGGCCACGTTGCCGACGCCGATGACGGCGACCTTCTCCTCTTCGAGCGGCCATTCGCGCGGGAAGTCGGGATGACCGTCGTACCAGGCGACGAACTGGGCCGCACCGTAGGAGCGGTCGAGGTCGACACCGGGGATGGCGAGGGCCCGGTCGTCGGTGGCGCCGGTGGAGAAGATGACCGCGTCGTAGTGCGACTTGAGTTCGTCGAGGGTGATGTCGGTGCCGTAGTCGATGTTGCCGAGCAGGCGGACCTGCGGCTTGTCGAGGACCTTGTGCAGCGCCGTGATGATGCCCTTGATGCGCGGGTGGTCGGGTGCGACGCCGTAGCGGATGAGACCGAAGGGCGCGGGCATACGCTCATAGAGGTCGATGGACACGCCACGATCCTTGGCCGTGTCGGACTTCATCAGCGAGTCGGCGGCGTAGATCCCGGCGGGACCTGCGCCGATGATGGCAACGCGCAGTGGGCGGGCTTGGTCGGTCATTGGGCGTCAGTACCTCGGTTCTCAGATGAATCAGACGCCGCGGTACGCAGGCGGCGCGTCGACACTTATCTCTTCTACGGTAGGCGTTCGCAGCCTGTACCCAAAATCCTCGCTTAGGGTGACCTTACTCATATCGTGTTGTGTCCACATCGGTCAGCCCGCCCGTCCGGCTGCCGTCGCGATCCGACCGATCGATTGGTCGGCGATCCACGGAATGGACAGCACGGTCGGCACACCCATCGCGGTGCCGACCTCCTGATCGAGATAGACGGTGCGGCCACCGGTCACGAACGGCTGGGCGTTCCAGGCGGAGTTCTTGCGTATCTGGTCGTTGGCGCCCTGCCAATCGAGGACGACGACGACGTCGGCCTGGTTGAGCAGGCCGATGTTCTCCGGCGCGATCGATCCATAGAAACCGCTGGTGACGGCCGATTTCAGGCCGTCGGGGAAGCGTAGGCCGTACGAGGCCAAGATCTGTTGGCGTCCGTCGCCGGGCCCGAAGATCGAGATCGTCCCGTCGGGCGACGCGGTCACCGCGACCGCGGTCTTGTCTTTCAGTTCGGGGTGGGCGGCGGCGAGGCCGGCGACGTGCTTGCTGGTCTCGCCGATCTTGGCGGCGACGGCGCCGGGGCGGCCCACGGCCCGGCCGATCTCGGTGGCCTGTACATCCCACGGCACCTGCCAGTCCGGGTGGTTCGCCGGGCGGGTGATGGTCGGCACGGCGGCGGCAAGCTTGGCGTACTGCTCCTTCGTGGGAGCCGCACCAACCGCGGTGACGAGGTCCGGGTCGGTGCTCAGTGCCTTGGCGATCTCGTTGCCGAACTGCTGGGACGCCTCGGGGAGTGCGACCGGCTCGTCCGACCCCAGCAGCTTCTCGTTCCACGGCGTGCGCACGTTCGCGGGAGAGCCGAACGGTGCGGCCGCCACGGGACGGAAGCCGAGCGCGAGCAGGGTGTCGGCGTCGCCCACACCCATCGCGGCGACTCGGGTGACCGGTTTCGAGATGGTGGTCGAGCCGTAATTGTGCTCGATGGTGACCGGCAGGGCGCCCGACTCGGGCGATGGCGCGCCGGGCGTGGTGTGGTCCTCGGCAGGGGCGCTGCACGCGGCGAGGCCGATCGCGGCGGTCAGTACCAACCCCGCCAGCGCAAGGTGGCGAGCGTTCCTTCGGGGACGAGCGTTCTTCCGGGGGCGGGGCACACGGCCTCGGATGTTGGGCACGGCTCTCCTTTGGTTACGCACAATCGGCGGATCTAGTTGGTTAGCCTCACCTTAACTGCTGGGGGTGGTGGGGTGGAGTCCCATGGGTGCTCGATCCGGGATCGGGGTACGTCGATACACTCGCCGACATGGTCGGACGCGGAGGCGGGCGGAGTGAGCCCGAGGCCGTCGACGACGAACCGGCCGCACCGTCGTGGCGCAAAGCCTGGCCCTTCCTGGTGGCTCTGCTCGTCGTCGTGCTGGCGGCTGCGGGCATCGGACTGTCGTATCTGTTCCGTCCGGCGCAGGAGCGGGCCGGCGATTCGGCGCAGGTGCAGTACGCGATCAACGATCTCTACACCGCGCGCAACAACGTCGACTACACCGCCTTTCGGGACCACACGTGTTCCGTCGACGTGAATTCGGCCGGGTTTCCGGCGCAGCCGGAGTTCGCGACGGAGAACCGGCAGTCGTTGGAGAGGAACGGCCGGATCGTGATCCCGGAGATCACCGACCTGAAAGTGTCGGGTGACCGCGCGAGGGCGACGGTACATTGGCATTTCGACAAACAGTCCGATGAGACGCAGACGACCAAGGTTGCCGCGGTTCGGGAAGACGGGAACTGGAAGGTGTGCAAGGCATGACGTATGCCGGTGATCTGACCCCGCAAGAGGCGTGGGACAAGCTCGAGCAGAATCCGAAGGCCAAGCTGGTGGACTGTCGCACCCGTGCGGAATGGTCTTTCGTCGGGGTTCCCGACCTCGAGATCGTCGGTAAGCGACCACTTTTCGTCGAATGGACCACCTTTCCCGACGGCCGACCCAACGAGGGATTCGTGGCGCAGTTGCGCGACGGCGGAATCGCCGACGACGACGAGGTGATCTTCCTCTGCCGCTCCGGACATCGCTCGATCGGTGCCGCCGAGGCGGCCACTGCCGCCGGGGTCGGCAAGGCCTACAACATCCTCGACGGATTCGAGGGGGCGCTCGACGAATACGATCACCGTGGGTTCAAGGGTTGGCGGGCCCTCGACCTTCCGTGGAGGCAGTCGTGAGCGAAGCGAGCGAGCTGGCCGACCCTACAAGCTGGAGGCAGTCGTGAGCGACGGTTTGCCGGAGGGGGTTTCGGCGGAGACGCTGTCGGTCCGCGGCGGTATCGAGCGGTCGGGGTTCTTCGAGACCTCCGAGGGGCTCTACCTGACGAGCGGATACGTCTACGAGTCCGCCGAGGCCGCGGAGCGCGCCTTCACCGGCGAGGACGAGCGTTTCGTCTACTCGCGTTACGGCAATCCGACCGTGGAGATGTTCCAGGAACGGCTGCGTCTGATCGAGGGAGCCGAGGCGTGTTTTGCCACGGCCAGCGGGATGGCCGCGGTGTTCGTGTCGCTCGGTGCCCTGCTGAAAGCCGGTGACCGGCTGGTCTGTGCGCGCAGTCTTTTCGGGTCATGTTTTGTGGTGGCGAACGAGATCCTGCCGCGGTGGGGTGTGCACACCGACTTCGTCGACGGGGAGGACCTGTCGCAGTGGGAGCGGGCGCTTTCCACGCCCGCCGACGCGGTGTTCTTCGAGACTCCGTCGAATCCGATGCAGAGCCTCGTCGATGTGGCCAAGGTATCCGAACTGGCGCATGCGGCAGGGGCAAAGGTCGTGTTGGACAACGTATTCGCCACTCCGCTCCTGCAGAGCGGTCTGGAACTCGGGGCGGACGTCATCGTCTATTCGGGCACCAAACACATCGACGGGCAGGGCCGCGTGATGGGCGGCGCGGTGCTCGGGACCAAGGAATTTGTCGACGGTCCGGTGAAGATGCTGATGCGGCATACCGGTCCGGCGCTCTCCCCGTTCAATGCCTGGACCCTGCTCAAGGGGCTGGAGACAATGAAGCTGCGTGTCGACGCATCGGTCGCCGCGGCGTTGCGGATCGGTGAATTCCTCGAAGCCGATCCACGTGTGCGGTGGGTGAAGTATCCGTTCCTGAAGTCGCACCCACAGTACGAGCTGGCGACCGCGCAGATGTCCGGGGGCGGCACGGTGGTCACCTTCGAGCTCAACGACCGCGACGGCGTGGACGGCAAGGAGCGCGCCTTCGAGGTGCTCAACGCACTGCGCATCATCGACATCTCCAACAACCTCGGTGATTCCAAGTCGCTGATCACCCATCCGGCCACCACCACGCACCGTGCGATGGGGCCGGACGGGCGCGCGGCAATCGGGTTGAGCGACTCCGTGGTTCGGCTCTCGGTGGGCCTCGAGGGCATCGACGATCTGCTCGCGGATCTGGATCAGGCGCTGGGATAAGGGCGTTCATGGCGCCGTCGTTGTCGATCCGCCGTGCCACCGCCGCCGATGCTCCGGCCGTTGCGGGCGTGCACGTGCGGTCGTGGCAGCGCGGCTATCGCGGATTGCTGCCGGATGCCGAGCTGCGGGCGATGCGTCCGGCGGATCGGGTCGGCGACTACACCTTTGACGATGACCGTGGTCCGCACACGTGGGTCGCCGAGACGTCGGGCGGGATAGCCGGATTCGTGACGATCTGCGAGCTCGATGGTCATGCCGCGGTGATGGCGCTCTACGTCGACCCGGACCATTGGCGGACCGGGATCGGGTCGGCGCTGATGGATCGGGCGGAGTCGGAGATCGCCCGGCAGGGTTATCCGGTGGCCCGGTTGCATGTGCTCAAGGGCAATGAGCGAGCGATGGATTTCTACGCCGGCCGTGGATGGGCTCCGACCGGACGAGTGCGTTCCGGCGACGTCTGGGGTGTGCACGTCGACGAGGTCGAATACGAGAAGATCGGCTGAAAGGTCGGTTAGCTGCCGTCGACACCCAACGCCCGCAGCACCGTTCGTAATTTGGCGGTGGTCTCCGCGAGCTCGGCGTCGGGATCGGAGTCGGCGACGATGCCGCCGCCGGCCCAGGTGCGAAAGGATCGTCCGTCGGAGTCGATCTCGAGGCAGCGGATGGTGACCATCCATTCGCCGTCACCGTGGGCGTCGGCCCAGCCGACGGCGCCTGCATAATTTCCGCGCGGCTCCTCGTGGTCGCGAATGAACTGTGCCGCAACATCTGTCGGCGTTCCGCACACCGCGGGAGTGGGACTCAGGGCGAGGGCGAGTTCCAGCGCGTTGAGATCGGGATCGGTCAGGTGCGCCCGGATCGGGGTGGCCAGATGCCACATCTCTCCGGTCGACAACAGTTGTGGGGCATCCGGAATGGTGATCTCGTCGCAAAGCGGCGCGAGTCGTCGGCGCAGATGGTCGACCACGAAGGCATGCTCGCGGTGGTCCTTGCCGGATGCGGCCAGCTTCTCGCGGGCCTCGCGGTCGGCGACCGGATCGGGGAACCGGGGCGCCGACCCAGCATACGGCCGGCACGTCACCTCGCGACCGGCCTTGCGTAGCAACAACTCCGGGCTCGCACCGAGTAACCAGCCCGGTCCGGTGTCGACGGCGAAGGCATTGTGTTCACTGTTGCCATGGGCCAGTGCATCCAGCAGTCCGGTCACCTCGGCCGGGGAATCGAGCACTGCCCGAACGGTTCTCGCGAGCACCACTTTGTCGAGGTCGCCTGCAGTGATGGCGGCGACTGCGCGCCGCACGCGGTCGCGGTGGGTGGCGGCGTCGGGGATCTCGGTGAACCGGTCGAGTGTGTGCCGGGCCGGCGAGCGGCCGGCCAGGGGCGGCAGATCTCGTCGTAACCGGCGGGGGACCATCAACGCGGAGGTGCCGGCGGGATCGAACGGCAGGGCACCGACGACGGTGTCGGCGCGGCCGGTCCGCAGGTCGTCGATGGCCGCGTCGACCTCGGTGAAGCGCCGGATGATGCCCTCGGCGCGCACCGTCCCGTGGGGGCGGGAGAGGACGAAAGGCGCCTGCGCCGGGTTGTCGACGCTTTCCGGGTCACCGCTCACCAACCCAACCTAGCGCCCACATCGCGGCGACTTCGGCCCACGGTGAGTGAAAATTGACACCCCGACGCGAGATGGGCCACTCTGGACGTCAGGTCATGAGTGCCAGTGACAAGCCCCGGCTCGCTGGTCGGCAACCCTCCTCCACGGTGGGGTGCTCCGGGTGACGACCGGGCTGTGTTCCAACCGGACACGGCAAGCGTGGATTTCCGAGGAGTTCTTTCGATGACTGCTGTCGTGCGCACCGCACCCGTTCTGTCCGATACCGTTTTCGCCAATCTTGCGGCCTGTACCGAACCGCTGGCGGCGGTCGTCGGCGCCGACGAGAAGGCGCCGCTGGCCGGCGGTGGCGAGATCGCCTACGCCAACCTCGACTACGCCGCCAGTGCACCCGCGCTGGTCGCCGTCGCCGAGTCGGTGTCGGCGGCCCTACACCAGTACGCGAGCGTTCACCGCGGCGCCGGCCATCTGTCGCAGGTCACCACCCGGCGCTATGAGCAGTGCCGAGAGACGGTGCGGCGCTTCGTTCGTGGGCGTTCCGATGACACCGTCGTCTTCACGCGCAACACCACCGATGCGATCAATCTGGCCGCTCACTGCACACCCGGCGACGTCGTCGTCCTCGATATCGAACACCACGCGAACCTGCTGCCATGGCTGTCACGGGACGCCGGTTCGGCGCGCATCGTGACCGCGCGGCCCAGCATCGAGGACACTCTCACCGCGCTCGAGTGCGAGCTCGCCGCGGCCCCCACATCGCTGTTGGCGGTGACCGCCGCATCCAACGTCACGGGAGAGGTGCTGCCGGTCGGGCGGCTCGCCGCGATCGCCCACCGCCACGGTGCGCGCATCCTCGTCGACGCCGCGCAACTCGTCGCCCACCGCCCGGTGTCGGTGGTCAGCCACGGCATCGACTACCTGGTGTTCTCCGGCCACAAGCTCTACGCCCCGTTCGGGGCGGGTGTGCTCATCGGCCGCTCCGACTGGCTCGACGACGCCGATCCCTACCTCGCGGGCGGCGGGGCGTCGGCGCAGGTGAGTGTGGTCGACGGCCCCGACGAGAACTGCGCGGCGACCGCCTGGCACACCGGTGCTGCCCGGCACGAGGCCGGATCGCCGAATGTGTTGGGCGCCATCGCGATCGCCGCTGCGTGTGACGCCATCGCCGACATCGGCATCGAGTCGATCGGAGCGCACGAACACGAACTGCGCCGCCGCCTCGACGACGGGCTCGCCGCAGTCGACGGGGTCCGCACCCTGCAGGTCTTCGACGACGTGACCGATCGTGTCGGGATCGCCGGGTTCAGTGTTGCCGGACATACCCCGCGTGCGGTCGCGGAATACCTCAGCGCAGAACACGGGATCGGCGTGCGCGACGGCAAATTCTGCGCGCATCCGGTACTCAACCGCCTCGGACTCCCCGGCGGCGCGATCCGCGCCAGCTTCGGCCTGGGAACCGGCTCGTCCGACATCGACCGCCTCACCGGCGCCCTGCGGCAACTGGCCGCCACGCAACCGACCTCCACCCGACCGACCTCCACGCAACCGACCTCCACGCAACCGAGCGCGACGACACCCCCAGGAGCCCCGGCATGAGCATCGAACTCGACCGCATCAGCATCGGGCGTCCGCCGCTGCACGTGGCGATCCTCGGCGACGAGCCCGCCGACGCGGCACCCATCGTCGTGCGCCGACCCACGCTGCGTGACGCGCAGCGCGCCCGTTCGGTGCTGCGATCGGGCACCCGCGACACTGCCGGCTTCTCGGTCGCGCTCGAAGTGGAGGTGGCGATCGCACCGAGTGCCGCCTCGGCCCGCGCGGCGGTCGCCGGCATCCCGGACGAACTCGACGGCGGCACGGTCCGCTACGTCGGCACGCCGAGCGGTCTGGTCACCTTGATCCGCGACATCTACGCCGCCGAGGTCGCCGACGCGGTGATCCTGGTGCCGCTCGACGGATCGGCCACCGACAACCGGCTGCGTCAGCTGGTGCTGCCGTCGTTCGCGCCGCGCCGCGCGGCCTGAGCGACCGAAACAGATGAACCCCGGTTGTCCGAATGGACGCCGGGGTTCATCTGTGGAAGTTCTCCGCTGTCCCCGGGTGAGGCGAACCAACATGTGCCCAGGGCAAGCGCTAGACGGTGTACGTGTTCTCGGCTCTCGATGCAATGACGATGGCGCAGGTCAAGGCGGTGCGCAGCACAATCAGCCAGGCGCGAACGTCCACGTACGACAACGCGGTGACCTCAGTCGATTCGGCAGGGGAAGCGCGCACGCGCAGGGCACTGAAGCTGTAACTCTGGAACGCAGAAGTTGCCGGGGCATTCCTTTTGCCACTGCATCTGTGCGAAGTGTCAATTCGCAACGCGGTGTCGGACGCGATTGCCGCTCACTACGGAAGGCGCTGGCCTTGGTCTCAAGGTTTTGAACGGTCGTTGCCCGCAGACGCCCGTGGCCGGTACAACCCACGAACTGACCTGGCAAATGCTCGTCGGGACACATCGTCGACAGGGAAAGTCATCCCTGAGGTGAAGTTCGTGTTCTGGCAGAAGGTGTTCACCAGCCGCTACGATGCCGTCATCTGGGACTCGCAGATCGCAACCGTCCTGCCCGGCGACAACGTCAACCGGGGTAGTACGGCGAGACTCCGAGCTCGCGTGTATAGCGACCTTGACCGTATCCGATTGCTTCGCAACCGCATTGCTCATCACGAACCGATCATCTCTCGCGACCTTGCGGCGGACTTGGCCGCGATCAAGGACCTTGTTCAACTGCGCTGCACCCACACAGCGCATCTACTCGAAGAAGCAGAGAGTGTCACGGCGCTGCTGCCTCAGCGGCCTCTCTGAATCGGCATCTGGATGGTGGGCCGTATGAGCTGCGTTACCGGACGGTGCCGTTCCCGCACGGGGCCTCACCATTGGCCTCGGCATGCCAACAGGTCACCGAGAGCCCGCTTTCGCAGGCACCGGATGGTCCTACGCCTCCCCGCGCTCCCATTGTTCGACCAGTTCGGTCTGCGATTCCTCGGTGAGCACCCCGTACAGCCGGAGTCGGGCCATCCCGCCGTCGGGATAGACGTCGACGCGCGCCTCGGTCATCGGGCGGTCGGCGTCGATGACGAAGCGGTGGCGGGTGTCGGGCTGTAAGTCGGTGCGCCCCAACACCTCGAACCACTCGCCGTCCTCGCCGTCGCGTCCGTGGATCGTCGCGGCGCCGGGCGCATTGCCGAGGAAGTAGCTGGTGTCGAGTTCGACGAGACTGACCAGTCCCTGCCCGGCCAGCCGAACCTGCACCCAGTCGTTGCCGTCGTCGCGGCGGCGGGAGGTCTCCCAGCCCTCGCCCATGTTCCGGGCGCGGCCGGGCATCAGCAGGTTGTTGGGGGAGCTGTAGAACATGTTGGAACAGGCGGTGATCAGTCCGCCGTTCTCCAGTGCCGCGAGATCGAAGTGGCCGTACCGGAAGAAGTGCGGATTGGGCACGCCGCGGCCGTGCACGCGGAAGCGGGCGATGCCGCCGTCGGGATGCATCGTCAACCGCACATGGGTGAAACGATCCTTCGCATCGACCCGGAACGGGTTGCGGGTGTCGCCCTCGACGGGGCTCTTCTCGACGATGGTGACCCACTCGGTGTCGGTGAGCAGCTCGTCGACGGAGACGACGCCCTCCTTGGCGGCGGCCTCCACCGAGATGAACGGCGGATAGTTGCCCGTGAACCATGCGGTGTCGACGACGACGCCGTAGATGACCCCGGGTGCGCCGAGCCGGACGATTGCCTGATCGACACCTGGTTTGCGCCGCCGCCGCGATTCCCACCCGTCGTAGATCTGTCCTTTGTGCCCGAAGGTTGCCGGCTGATACTGCGCCGGCGTCGTCTTGATGAGGTTCTGTGCCTCGGCGAACAGGTCGTCGTTGGTCCACACCACGGCACCGCCGAGGTCGCGTAAGGCCAGGTCAGGCATCGAAGTGAAGTGCGGGCGGTTACCCGAGGGCGTCGGTGGGGGTGCTGGGGTCACGAGTGTCGATCCTAATGCGAGTTGCGACGGCATCTGAGGTGAGCGCATACTTGCGGCCGCCAACTAGGTGTGTGTCGCAACTAGTTGTCGCTCGCACGGAATCGGTAGCAACTCTGGAATCGGGAATCGTCATGCTCAACGACCGCGACGTCGATCAGCTCTTCGACACGCTCGCGCGGTACGTACGTCTACGCGACCGGGCGGTGCACACGACTTTCCGAACCGTCGACGGCGAATTCGAGACGGCTGCCTTCAAGGGCCTGTTCCACCTGGCACGGCAACCGATGCGTTCGCGTGAGCTGGCAGCCGAGCTCAACACCGACCCGTCGACGGTCAGCCGGCACGTGTCGCAGCTCGTCGAACTCGGGCTGATCCGCCGCGAAGCCGATCCGCACGACGGCCGCGCCACGCTGCTGGTGATCACCGGCACCGGACGCGAACGCGTCGAGGCGATGCGCTCGGGACGTCGTACCGCCCTGAACTCCGCGCTCAGTGAGTGGCGGGGTGAGGAGCTTGCGACGCTGCTGAGCCTTCTCACCCGCTTCGTCGATGCCGCCGAAACCCTGGTCCCGCCCGCCTGCGAACGTCGAACCCCGGACCCGGCGCCGCCGGGATCGGGGTTGGATTCGCCCGTCACTGGAGAACCTCACCCCTAGGACCTCTCCCCCCGAGAGATCCCGCCAGAGAACCCGACCAATCGATCCGCCCAGAGAATTCGTTCCGCCACTACCATCCCGAGGACTTCATGAGCAACGAGAACGCGGCCGCATCGTCGGCGTCACCACCGGTCGAGCAGGCCGGAGCCGGGCTCTCGCACCGGCAGATCCTGACGGTGCTCGCCGGGCTGATGCTCGGGATGTTCCTCGCCGCGCTCGATCAGACGATCGTCTCCACCGCGATCCGCACCATCGCCGACGACCTGCATGGTTACGACATGCAGGCGTGGGTCACCACCGCCTACCTGGTGACCTCGACGATCGTCACGCCGCTGTACGGCAAGCTCTCCGATCTCTACGGACGCAAACCGTTCTTCCTCGTGGCCATCACGATCTTCGTGGTCGGCTCGCTGCTGTGCAGCATGGCGACCTCGATGTACATGCTCGCCGGCTTCCGCGCCCTGCAGGGACTCGGTGCGGGCGGGCTGTTCACCTTGGCGCTGACCACGATCGGCGACATCGTGCCACCCCGCGAACGCGCCAAGTACCAGGGCTACTTCCTGGCCGTGTTCGGCACCTCGAGCGTCCTGGGCCCGGTGCTCGGTGGCCTGCTCGCCGGACAGACGACGATCCTGTGGGTGTCCGGCTGGCGTTGGGTGTTCCTGGTGAACGTCCCGATCGGCATCATCGCGCTGGTCGTCGTCTACTTCGTGCTCAACTACGAGCAGAACAAGTCCACCGGAACCCGCACCGACTACTGGGGTGCGACCGCACTTGCCGTCACCGTGGCGCCGCTGCTGGTGGTCGCCGAGCAGGGACGCGTCTGGGGATGGTTCTCGACGAAGTCGATCGTCTGCTACATGATCGGCGTCGTCGGTCTGGCCGCGTTCATCTGGATCGAGAAGAAGATGGGCGAGGATGCGCTGATCCCGCTGCGGGTCTTCAAGAACCGGGTCTTCGCGCAAGGTGTCGCCATCTCGGTCATCGTGGGTGCGGTGATGTTCGGCGGAATCTCGATGCTGCCGCAGTACTTTCAGGTCCTGCGTGGTTCGAGCCCGATGATCGCCGGGCTGCAGATGCTGCCGATGGTGCTCGGCCTGATGACCGGCTCGATATTGTCGGGTCAGCTGATCTCGCGGACCGGAAAGTACAAGATCTTCACGATCATCGGGTCGGTGCTCATCACCGTCGCGACCTTCCTGCTGCACTATCTGAGCGTCACGATGCCGGTGTGGGTGGTGATGGTCCTCGCCGCGCTGCTCGGCTTCGGGCTCGGCAACCTGATGCAGCCGATCACCTTGGCGATGCAGAACATCCTGCCGCCCAAGGACATGGGGCTCTCGACGGGTACGGCGACGTTCTTCCGGCAGATCGGTGCGACTCTCGGTGTGGCCGTGTTCTTTTCGGTGCTGTTCTCGCTGATGGGCCCGAACATCAAAGACCAGATGGTCCAGGCCGCCGAGCAGCCGTCGTTCTCCGCGGGAGTCATCGAGGCCGCCCAGAGCAGCGATCCGCAGGTCCGTGCGTTCGGTCAGTCGCTGATCGCGGCCAAGGAGCATCCCGGGCAGGCCGGGTCGGGATCGTCGGACAGCGTCATGAGCGACACATCGGTGATCGCCAAACTGCCCGACCAACTCTCACGGCCCATCATGACCGGCTTCGCCGACTCGATGGACCGGGTGTTCCTGTCCGTCTCGATCGTGTCGCTGCTGGTGCTCATCGGTACCGTCACCTGGCCGCAGCTGCCGCTGCGTACCGGACGCCCGGCCGGTCCGGCCAAGGAGCCCGCGACGACCTGACCCGCGGCCGGCCGAGGTCACCGCACCGACGACGACGGCGCCCGTCCCCTACGTGGGGCGGGCGCCGTCGGTCTTAGGTGATCAGCAGCTATGTGATCAGCCGCGCGAGGGCTCGGCGGCGTCGTGCGGGTGTTGCTTCAGGCGGTCGATGGCCTCCTGGGCGACCTTCTCGCCCTCGGCCTTGTCGACCCAGCCGCCCGGGGTGACCTCCTTGCCGGGCTCGAGATCCTTGTAGTGCTCGAAGAAGTGGGAGATCGCGCTCTTCTCGAAATCCGAGACGTCACCGATGTCCTGGATGTGATCCCAGCGGACGTCGCCGGCCGGCACGCACAGCAACTTGTCGTCGCCGCCGGCCTCGTCGGTCATGGTGTACATGCCGACGATCCGCGCGCGAACGATGACGCCGGGATAGACCGACTCCGGAAGCAGGACAAGCGCATCGAGCGGGTCGCCGTCCTCGCCGAGCGTGTTGTCGACGAAGCCGTAGTCGGCGGGGTAGCCGAAAGCGGTGTACAGATACCGGTCGAGGTAGATCTTCCCGGTCTCGTGGTCCACCTCGTACTTGTTGCGGCTTCCCTTGGGGATCTCGATGGTCACATCGAATTCCACGCTTCCTCCTTGATCATGGCAGTGTCGTTGGGGTGACGGCAGCCGATGATGCCCGATGCGCCGGATGGTGCGATCGTGGCATCGTGCGAGTCGGCGGCGCGAATCGCCTCAACGATACTGTTAGGGCCGCACGAAGGATTGTCGAGACCCGGAGGTTGTGTGGGTGCACATCACGGAAATGCTCCCGTGAAGCGACCAGGAACGCGTCGTCGACGCCTCATCTGGTCGCTGATCTCGGTGATCCTCGTCGCCGCCATCGCGGTCGGTGGCGTGTTCACCTACCGGCAGCTGACCGAGCCGGACCCGCTGCCGCCCGGAACCCCGGGCCGGCCGGCGCCGATCGCGTTCACCCCGGTGATCAACCCGGTCTCGGCGAACGCGCCGGAGCCGACGGCACCCGGGATCACCAAGGCCATCGTGCAGTCGCTCAAATCACCCGCGTTGGGCACGCTGACCGGCCAGATCAGTGACTCGCTGACCGGCACGGTGCTGTGGTCGCAAGGCGCCGAGCGGCCGCGCACACCGGCGTCGAACGCCAAGATCCTCACCGCATCGGCCGTCCTGCTGGCGTTGCCGCACGATCAGCGCCTCACCACCAGCGTGCTGGCCGGACCCGGCGGGCAGGTCATCCTCAAGGGCGCAGGCGACCCGACGCTGACCGCGCAGCCGCCCGGCGTCGAATCCTTCTACACCGATCCGGGCCGTATCTCGGCGCTCGCCGACCAGATCAAACGCGCCGGCATCGATCCCACCTCGGTGGCGGTGGATCTGAGCGCCTACTCGGGTCCGACGATGGACCCCACGTGGTCACGCGGGGATATCGCCGGCGGCGACATCGCACCGATGGAATCGCTGATGGTCGACGGCGCGCGCATCAAACCGCTCGACGAGTACTCGCCGCGCGTCGACGATCCGGGCGTCACCGCCGGGCAGGCCCTCGCCCGCGCGCTGGGCGTGTCCACCGACGTGACCGAACAGACCGCACCGGCCGGAGCGCGCACCGTCGCGCAGGTGACCTCGGCGCCGCTGGTCACCCGCGTCGACGACATGATGCGCTTCTCCGACAACGTCGAGGCCGAGGCGCTGTCCATCGAACTCGCCCGCTCGCAGGGGGAGCCGGCGACTCTCGCGGGCGGTGCCCAGGCGGTGCTGAAGGTGCTGAACGCCAACGGTTTTCCCACCGCGGGCGCCAAGCTCCAGGATTCGTCGGGACTGTCCTATGGCAACCTGGTCCCGGCATCGTTGCTGGACACGTTGATGGGTGCGGCCAGCGGACCGATCGGCTCCGACTCGCCGGCGCAGGCCCACGCCGCGAAGATGCGTCCGATGCTCGACGGACTGCCGATCGCCGGCGGCACCGGCACCCTGGCCGATCGCTTCGATGCGCGCACCAACCCGGGTGCGGGCTGGGTGCGCGCCAAAACCGGAACTCTGACCGGGGTCAGTTCGTTGACGGGCATAGTCCAAACCGTCGATGGGCGGGTGCTGTCGTTCGCGTTGATGTCGGGGGGAACCTCTCCCGCCGACGCGCGGCCGGCGCTCGACGCCATCCCCGGTGATCTGAGGGAGTGTGGATGTCGATAGACGACGAGACCGCGAACACGCTGGAGTCGGCCGCGCTGGAGTCGGTCGGGGCGAAGATCGACTGGGGACTGGCCGCGACGGTGGGCAAGAAACTCTCCCGTCCCGGCCCGAAGATGACCGACTACACCCGGATGGCCGCGCGCACCGAACTGGCCGACGCCGCGGTGCGGGCCGAGGGACCGGTTCGGGAGGTCACCGGCCTGGCCGACGGGCTCGCGGTGCCCGCGGCACGGGTCCTCGAACGAGACGAGTGGATCGACGCCTCCGGCGAATCGATGCGCGCCATGCTATCCGGGGGTGCCACCGAGGAGTCGCCCGGTCTGTCCGGCCGGATCGGCGGCCTGCAGGCGTCGGGACTGCTCGCCTTTCTCTCGACCGCGATCCTCGGCCAGTACGACCCGTTCTCGCCGCCGGCCGATTCCCCCGCTGGCCCCGGCTCAGCTGCCCCTGACCCCGCTGCCCCCGGCTCGTCTGTCACCGACCCCGGCGTCCTGATGCTGGTGCTGCCGAACATCGTCGGCGTCGAGCGTGCCCTGCGGGTGGTGCCGTCGGATTTCCGGCTGTGGGTGTGTCTGCACGAGGTCACCCACCGTGTGCAGTTCTCGGCGAATCCCTGGCTGCGCCAGTACATGCTCGACAACATCGAGGTCCTCACCTCCGATGCCGGTGAGTCGGTGTCGGACGTCGCTGCGCGCCTCACCGGTGCGCTGCGCGGTGGCAAGCCGCGCGAGAAGGGCATCATCGGCGCGATGCAATTGCTGCAGACGCCCGAACAGTACGACGCGTTCAACCGGATGCTGATGCTGGGCACCCTGCTCGAGGGCCACGCCGACCACGTGATGGACGCGGTCGGCCCGGCCCAGGTGCCGACGGTCGCGTCGATCCGTGAGGCGTTCGACCGCCGCCGAACCGGCCCGCGAAACCCGGTGCAGCGCATCATCCGTGCCCTCATCGGCATGGATGCCAAACTGGCGCAATACATTCGGGGCAAGGCGTTCGTCGACGAGGTGGTCGCGACGGTGGGGATGGCACGATTCAACACCATCTGGACCTCGCCGGAGACGATGCCGCGGCCCGACGAGATCGACGAACCGGCGCGATGGATAGCGCGGGTGCTCTGACCCGGGCGGTCGAGAGGTTCGTCGCTGAACACCTCGACGGTGCCCGTCGGGTGTGCGTGGGGTTGTCCGGTGGTCCGGATTCGCTTGCGCTCACCGCGGCGACGTTGCGTGCCGGTCTCGAGGTCCGGGCCCTCGTCGTCGATCACCGGCTGCAGCACGGATCGGCGCATGTCGCCGACGCCGCCGCCCGGGCCGCCACCGCGCTCGGCGCGCGGGCCGAGGTCCTCGAGGTGAGCGTCGGTACCGCCGGCGGAATGGAGGCGGCCGCCCGCGACGCGCGCTACACCGCACTGGGCGCCGCCCGCGACGGAGCGCCGGTGCTGCTCGGCCACACCATGGACGATCAGGCCGAAACCGTGCTGCTGGGCCTGGCCCGCGGGTCGGGCGGGCGGTCGATCGCCGGCATGCGCGCGTGGTCGCCGCCGTGGGGGCGGCCCTTCTTGGGCATCCGGCGCGCCCAGACCGTCGCCACCTGCACCGAACTCGGGCTGGCCCCGCACGCCGACGCGCACAACCGCGATCCCCGGTTCACCCGGGTCCGGCTGCGTTCGGAGGTGCTGCCGCTGCTCGACGACGTCCTGCGTGGCGGGTCCGTCGAGGCACTGGCCCGCACCGCCGACGCCCTGCGTGCCGACAACGACGCGCTCGACGCAATCGCCGACGAGCACTACCGCCGGACGGTCACCGATGCGGGCCTCGACATCGGCGCGGTCACCGGACTCGCGGTGGCACTGCGCACCCGCGTGTTGCGTCGCTGGCTCGTCGACCTCGGCGCCACCGAGCCGACGAGCCGGGTCATCGGCGCCGTCGACGCGCTGCTCACCGGCCGGGCCGGGGGCCAGGTGGCGATCGGCGGCGATCCAAGCCACCGGCTGGTCGTGGAATCAACCGGTACGACGCTGGTCGTCGCCGCCGTCGCGCGCTGACAGCGGCGGCCTGCTCGCCACCTCATGGGAGCCGGTGGGTGTCATCCGAGCGCAGCAAACCCGGCCTCGGCGATGGTCTGATCCTGTTCCCCGGACCCGCCGCTCACCCCGATCCCGCCGACCACCACATCGTCCACGACGAGTGGGATACCTCCCGCGAAGATCACGACACGATCGTCGTTGGTGGTGTGGATGCCGTAGAACTGCTGTCCTGGTTGCGAATTGGCCCGCAGCTCTTTGGTGGAGATGTTGAACGCACGCGCCGTCCAGGCCTTGTTGATGGAGATCTCGACACTGCCGATCCACGCCCCGTCCTGCCGGATGTGCGTGATCAGGTTGCCCCCGGCGTCGACGATCTTGCGGGCACGGCTGTTCGGCGGCCGCCTGCCGTCCCGATTCCCTCGCAGGTCGCCGCCGTCGCGCGCCGACACCGCGCGGGCCGGATCAGTTGGCTGGTGCGGTGAACGGTGCGTTGATCGTCTGGAAGTACTGGATGGCAGCGACGATCAGGACGCCACCGCCACCGGCGATGGTCCCGGCCACTCCACCCAGCGAGGCGCCGAGCGGGATCCCGGGTAGGCAGCCGAGACCGGCGAGCGGGAGCCCGAGGAGGCAGCCGGCCACGCCGCCGATCACCGCACCGATCGCGGTGCCGACCAGCGTGGAGATCGTCAATCCCGCGGCGAGCTGCTGGTTGAAACGCGCGAGCGCGGCATCATCGCGTTCTTGGCGGGTTTTCGGGCCGGCCGATTGTGTCGCCGATTGTGCGGCCGGGGTGCGAACCGGATCGACCGATCGCGGATTCACCGGTACCGACTCGTCGACGTCTCGCACCGGCGTGAGGATCACCGACTTGTCCGCTATTTGGGCACGAATGGGGAATTGTCGATATTCGAGACGATAAGTCAGCGGCAACCGGAATACGACAGTGCCGTCGGCATCGACCACGGCGAGGTCGTCGCCGCGGCGCTCCACGGTCCCGTTGTCCACCGACAGGTGTACCTGTCCTGGTGTGGTGGAGACGGCGTAGCGCACCGGCGTCGGTGGCGCGGCCTCGGCGACGCTCCCATGTATGAGCGGGGCGAAGAGGACCGACACCGTCACAGCCGCAGTCAGCAGCCGGAACAACCGTTTTCGGGTGGGGGCCGACGAGACGGTGGTGATAAGACCGGGACGGTGCGGCAAATCGGACATGACGTGTGTTTCTGAGATGGGGGAGTCGGCGGCTTCGGCCGCGCGGGAAACGGTCTCCGATGGTGCTTTGCGTACGTTCGTCGCCGATCATTACCGAGAGCCGGAGAGAATGACGGATAAATCGAAGAGGAGTGACAATTGTGGCATCTTGTTATTCACCTGAGACGATTCGTCATGGAAATCCGCCAAGAATGGCAGGTATTAATACGGCAGCTGTATTCGTGAGCGTCATCGCGACACGGGCGGGTACGTCCGGGCCCCGTGTGATGGGTCACTCGCGGTCGGCATGACAAGCTAGAGCCCGTGGCGAACGAGATCGAACACCATTACGGCGATGACATCGAGGCGGTGCTGATCACCGAGGAGCAGATCCGCGAACGCACGGTCGAGCTGGCCGAGTCGGTCGCCGCGCGTTATCAGGACCTCGACGAGGACCTCGTCCTCATCGGCGTGCTGAAGGGCGCGATCATGTTCATGACCGACTTTGCGCGGGCGCTGCCGATTCCCTCGCAGATGGAGTTCATGGCGGTGTCGAGCTACGGCTCGGCGACCTCGTCGTCGGGTGTGGTCCGCATCCTCAAGGACCTCGACCGCGACATCGCCGGCCGGGACGTGCTGATCGTCGAGGACATCATCGATTCCGGGCTCACGTTGTCCTGGCTGATGAAGAATCTCGCGACCCGCTCGCCGCGGTCGTTGTCGGTGTGCACGCTGCTGCGCAAACCCGAGGCCGTTCGCTCGCCGGTCGACGTCGCCGACGTCGGCTTCGACATCCCCAACGAATTCGTCGTCGGTTACGGCCTCGACTACGCCGAGCGGTACCGCGACCTGCCGTTCATCGGCCGGCTGCGGCCGAGTGTGTACCAGCAATGAGTTCGGCCACCGGTTCACGGGTCCGGCGGGATTCCGCCCGTAGGGGAACGGTTTTACCTGCGTGATCGTTGACCGGTAGCCTTATCTCAACGACCGCCATCGGGCCCGGGCCCACGGCGATCACGAACCGATGGGAAGGACCAACGGGACCGGCCGGCTGACAACAGCATCGGCCGAACCTTCACTGGCATGAATCGCAAGACAGTCTTCCGCAACCTCGCCATCGTGGCGGTCATCGTGCTCGCCTTCTGGGGCTGGAGCGTATGGCGCGACAACGGTCGCGACTACACGGCCGTGGACACCTCGGTCGCGTTGACGCAGCTCAACACCAAGAACACCAAGTCCATCCAGATCGATGACCGCGAGCAACAGCTGCGCATCGAGACCAAGTCGCCGGTCAAGGTCGGTGGCGACGAGCTGACCAAGATCAGCACGAAGTATCCCGCCGCCGCGAGCGAGGAGATCTTCAACGACGTCAAGGCCACCGGCACGCAGTACCAGACCAACGTCAACCAGCAGTCGGTGTTCTGGCAGATCATGATCTTCCTGCTGCCGATGCTGCTGTTGTTCGGCCTGTTCTTCTTCGTCATGAGCCGGATGCAGGGCGGTGGTCGCGGCGGCGTGATGGGCTTCGGCAAATCTCGCGCCAAACAGCTCACCAAGGACATGCCCAAGACGACCTTCGCCGACGTCGCGGGCGCCGACGAGGCAGTCGAAGAGCTGTACGAGATCAAGGACTTCCTGCAGAACCCGGCGCGGTATCAGGCGCTCGGCGCCAAGATCCCCAAGGGCGTGCTGCTCTACGGTCCGCCCGGAACGGGTAAGACACTGCTGGCGCGCGCGGTGGCCGGCGAGGCCGGGGTGCCGTTCTTCACGATCTCCGGATCGGACTTCGTCGAGATGTTCGTCGGTGTCGGCGCGTCCCGGGTGCGTGACCTGTTCGAACAGGCCAAGAACAACAGTCCCTGCATCATCTTCGTCGACGAGATCGATGCCGTCGGACGCCAGCGTGGCGCAGGTCTCGGCGGCGGTCACGACGAGCGTGAGCAGACCCTCAACCAGTTGCTCGTCGAGATGGACGGCTTCGGTGACCGTCAGGGCGTCATCCTGATCGCCGCCACCAACCGGCCCGACATCCTCGACCCGGCGCTGCTGCGTCCCGGTCGTTTCGACCGCCAGATCCCGGTCGGCAACCCGGACATGGCCGGCCGCCGCGCGATCCTGCGCGTCCACGCCAAGGGCAAGCCGGTCGACGCCGACGCCGACCTCGACGGTCTGGCGAAGCGGACCCCGGGAATGTCGGGCGCCGACCTCGCCAACGTGGTCAACGAGTCCGCTTTGCTCGCCGCCCGCGAGAACAAGCACAGCATCACCGCGGAGATGCTCGAAGAGGCCGTCGACCGCGTGATCGGTGGGCCGCGTCGCAAGAGCCGCATCATCAGCGAACACGAGAAGAAGGTCGTCGCCTACCACGAGGGCGGCCACACACTCGCCGCCTGGGCGATGCCCGATCTCGACCCGATCTACAAGGTCACCATCCTCGCGCGCGGCCGCACCGGTGGACACGCCTTGGCCGTGCCCGAGCAGGACAAAGATCTGATGACCCGCTCGGAGATGATCGCGCGACTGGTCATGGCGATGGGCGGGCGAGCCGCGGAAGAGCTGGTCTTCCACGAGCCGACCACCGGCGCCTCCTCGGATATCGATCAGGCCACCAAGATCGCCCGCGCGATGGTCACCGAATACGGCATGAGCGCCAAGCTGGGCGCGGTCCGTTATGGACAAGAACAGGGCGACCCGTTCCTGGGCCGGTCGATGGGCAACCAGACCGACTATTCGGCCGAGGTCGCCGGCGAGATCGACGACGAGGTGCGCCGGCTCATCGAGGCCGCGCACACCGAGGCGTGGGCCATTCTGTCGGAATACCGCGACACCCTCGACGTGCTCGCCAGTGAGCTGCTCGACAAGGAGACGCTGACCCGCAAGGACCTGCAGAAGATCTTCTCGCAGGTCGAGAAGCGTCCGCGGATCACGGCCTTCAACGACTTCGGGGACCGCACGCCCAGCGACAAGCCGCCGGTCAAGACGCCGGGCGAGCTCGCCGTCGAGCGCGGTGAGCCGTGGCCGCCGGAACCGGCGAAGGTGCCCGAGCCGGTCGGTGCCGGTGGGGGACCGGGCGCGCCGACGTACCCGCCGCAGGCGGCGCCCGGATATCCGCCGCAGCAGGGGCAGTACCCGCCGCAGCAGAATCCCTATCCGCCCCAGTCTTATCCACCCCAGTCCTATCCACCCCCGCCCTATCCGCCGCAAGGCCCCCCGCAGTCGGGCCCCCAGGGTGCGACGTGGCCGGATTACGGTGCGCCCCGTGACTGGTCGGCGCCCGGGTGGCCGCCGCGCGAGCAGGGCCACGGTCCAGGTGGCGGCGAGCCCAACGGTGCGCAGGGCCGCAACGGCGCGCAGGGTCCTAATGGCGCATATGGCAACGGCGGCAACGGTTCTGCGCCCGGCACGCCCGGTCCGGGCCACCCGGGACGGCCCGACGAGTCGGGTAAAGACGCGAACGGCAACGGCGCCTGAACCGGGAGTGACTTCTGGCGATCGAAGGGACGGATGTGACGACACTCGACCAGCGCGGAGCGGAGTCCGCTTCGGAGCCGAGCCGGCAGTTCGATCAGGCCCGGGCCGAGGCGGCCGTGCGCGAACTGCTCATCGCAGTCGGCGAGGACCCGGAACGAGAAGGCTTGCGGCGCACGCCGACCCGCGTGGCCAACGCCTACCGCGAGATGTTCGCCGGGCTCTACACCGATCCGTCGGAGGTCCTCGCGACGACCTTCGACGAAGATCATGACGAACTCGTCCTGGTCAAGGACATCCCCTTGTACTCGACGTGTGAGCACCACCTGGTGTCCTTCCATGGCGTCGCGCACGTCGGCTACATCCCCGGCGTGAGTGGGCAGGTGACCGGGCTGTCCAAACTCGCGCGGCTCGTCGACCTCTACGCCAAACGGCCGCAGGTCCAGGAGCGGCTCACCACCCAGATCGCCGACGCCATCGTGCGCAGGCTCGACCCGCGCGGGGTCATCGTGGTGATCGAGGCCGAACATCTCTGCATGGCGATGCGCGGTATCCGTAAACCCGGAGCGCGTACCACCACGTCGGCGGTTCGCGGACTGTTCAAGACCAGTGCGGTGTCCCGGGGCGAAGCGCTCGACCTGATCACCCGGTGAACACCGCTGCAACCCAGGTGATGGGAATCATCAACGTCACCGCCGACTCGTTCTCTGACGGCGGCCGGTACCTGGACCTCGACGCTGCGCTGGCCCACGGGCAGCAGCTGCTCGATGACGGTGCCGACCTGATCGACGTCGGCGGCGAGTCCACCCGGCCCGGAGCCATCCGCGTCGACCCGGACATCGAGACCCGACGCGTCGCCCCCGTCATCTCCGGACTGACCGGTCTCGGGGCCACCGTCTCGGTCGACACCATGCGTGCGTCGGTCGCCGCCGCCGCGATCGAGGCGGGCGCCCGCCTCGTCAACGACGTCTCCGGCGGTCGCGCCGACGCCGACATGGCGCGCGTCATGGCCGATGCCGGGCTGCCCTGGATTCTCATGCACTGGCGGCCCGCCGGCGATGACTCCGATGCGGGACGCCGGTTCATCCACCGCGTCGACGACACCGGCGGCTATCACGACGTCGTCGCGGAGGTGAGCCGGGAACTGCTCGGACAGGTCGACGCAGCGGTTGCCGCCGGAGTCGACCCGGATCGGATCATCCTCGATCCGGGCCTCGGTTTCGCCAAGACCGCCGAACACAACTGGACCCTGCTGCACGCGCTGCCGACCTTCGTCGGACTGGGCTTCCCGATCCTCATCGGCGCGTCCCGCAAACGCTTCTTGGGTAGATTGCTCGCCTCCGGCGGTGGATTATCCGCCTCCGGCGATGGTGGATCGCTCGCCTCCGGCGACGCCGAACGACCACCGGCCGGACGCGATGTGGCGACTGCCGCGGTCTCGACACTGGCCGCCGCCGGTGGCGCGTGGGGCGTCCGCGTGCACGATGTGGCCGGCAGTCGCGACGCCGTGCGCGTCGCCGCCGCGTGGTGCGCGGGCGGAGCGGACCGCGTCGGGCGGGACACGTCCACACCGACCGGATACGCCGCCCATGGACACGTCGGGGAGCAGCACTGATGGCCGACCGGATCGAACTGCGCGGTCTGCGTGTGCACGGCAACCACGGGGTCTTCGACCACGAGCGCACCGACGGTCAGCTGTTCATCATCGACGTCACCCTGTGGCTGGATCTGCGTGCGGCCGCGGCCACCGATGACCTCGCGCAGACCGTCGACTACGGGACGCTGGCCCAGCAGGTCCACCGCATCGTCGCCGGTCCACCGCATGATCTGATCGAGACGGTGGGCGCCGAGATCGCCGACGAGGTGATGGCCGACCAACGCATCTCGGCCTGCGAGGTCGTCGTCCACAAGCCGTCTGCACCCATCCCGCTGGCCTTCGACGACGTCGCCGTGGTGACCCGACGATCCCGGAAGTCGGTCAAGTGATCGCGCCCGGTCACAGCCGCGCGGTGCTGTCGGCAGGCGCCAACGTCGGCGACCCGATGGCGATGCTGCGCCTCGTTCCCGGCGGGCTGGCCGATGCGGGCGCCGACATCCGCGTCGTCGATGTCTCGCAGGTGTACGCGACCGCCCCGTGGGGCGGTGTCGAGCAGGATGATTTCCTCAACATCACCCTGATCGTCGAGGGCGAACGAAGCCCGGTGGACTGGCTGCGTCTGGGCGCAGAACTGGAGACCCGCGCCCACCGCACGCGGGAGGTGCGATGGGGTCCGCGCACCCTCGACGTCGACGTCATCAACGTGGCCGACGCCGACGGGGTCGTGCGCTCCGACGACCCCGAACTGACGCTGCCCCATCCGCGGGCCGCGCAACGCGCCTTCGTGCTCGTGCCGTGGCTCGAGATCGAGCCCGACGCCGAACTCGTGACGCCCGACGGCCCTCGGCGGGTCGCCGAGCTGGCCACGGCGCTGCCGCAGGCCGAGCAGGACGGTGTACGCCGGATCGGACCGCTGTGATGAGCGGATCCACCGCACCCAAGAAGGACGACGACGAACAGCAGGGCATGGGGCCGACCAAGCCGCTCGACCTGGTCCTCGTGGCCGTCATCGTGGGTGTCACGGCCTGGATCCTGGTGCGCTACAACTACTCCAGCGTGCCGCCGATCCCGGCGCTGGCCGGCATCGTCCTCTATGTTCTCGCGGTGATCGAGGCCGTCACCGGGTTCATCGTGCATGCTCGGGTCCAGGGTCGCCAGGTCGGCCGGGCCCGCGGACAGCTGCACCCGCTGACCGCGGCGCGGGTGCTGGCGCTGGCCAAGGCGTCGGCGATCCTGGGGGCCATCGCCACCGGGCTGTGGGCCGGAATCCTGGTGTTCCTGCTCAACCAGACCGGTGTCACCGCCGCCCAGCACGACACGCCCGCCGCCGTCGTCGGGGTGATCGGCGGTGTGTTGCTCACCGTCGCCGCGCTCTGGCTCGAATACTGCTGCCGCGCCCCCGACGATCCCGACGACACCCCGGTCGACGGCGATACCCACCGGCATCCCGGTCCGGCCTGAGGTGCCGCGAACATCGACTGCGCGCGCGTGTATCGCATCGATGATTCGTGACTCTCCGCCGGGCTTGCGCGCCGCGAGCGAGCCCACCGGGTAAGTTGCACAGATATGACGACCTCCACCGGCCGTTCCACGGAAACCCGGCGCACGGGCCGCTCGGTCGGCCAGTGGTTGCTCGGGCTGCTGATTGTGCTCGCGCTGGCGGCCAGCATCCTGATGATCTTCAGCAACAATCTGTCGGTTGCCGGCACCCTGGCGGTGGTCGCGGCCCTGTGGGCAGCGGTCATCGGCGCGATCCTGGTGACCCGGTTCCGTAAGCAGGCCGAGACCGCCGAGGCCAAGAGCCGGGATCTGCGGTTGGTCTACGAATTGCAGCTCGAACGGGAGATCGCCGCCCGCAGGCAATACGAGCTGGACGTCGAGACCACCATCCGCAAGGAGATCTCCGCCGAATCCGGGACCGAACTGACCGCGCTCAAAGAGCAGGTGGTCTCACTGCGCGCGAGTCTGGAACGGCTGCTCGGCGAGTCCTTGCCCGACGACCAGGTCGCGCTGCCCAACGAGCGGCTGCGTGAGCTGGCGTCCGGCCTCGGCGGCGGTGGCCTCGGGCCCGATCGCTACGGCACCTCCTACGGGGATCTGGGACACGGCTCGGCCGCCTACGACTTCAGCGCCCCCGACGACAGTGTGGTCGCAGCCCGCGACTTCGCCGAGACCGTCCCCGCCGCCGACGACGGGCGTCACATCGAGCGCACGGCCGACCCGAACGAGATGACCGAGGTCATCCCCGTCGTCACCGAGGAGACGCTGTCCGGGAGTTTCGCCGCGTTCGGCACCGCACCGGAGCCGGACGAGACCGCATCGGTCGTCGAGGAACCGGTCGACCTGACGAGCACGCAGGCGCCCGCCCACCCCGGCCGGAATGAATCCGGGCCGAACGAGTCCCGTCCCGCCGAGTCTGCGGTGTTTGTCGACGAGACACCCACCGACGAGTGGGACCGGCCTGCCCCGGACTCCGCCACCGAGACCGCGGGCGCCGAGACCGCGGGCGCCGAGACCGCAGGCGCCGAGCCCGAGCCGGAGTCGGCCCCCACATCCGAAGCCGTCTCGGCCCCCACATCTGAAGCCGTCTCGGCCCCCACATCTGAAGCCGTCCCGGCCCCCACATCTGAAGCCGTCCCGGCCCCCACATCTGAAGCCGTCCCGGCCCCCACATCTGAAGCCGTCCCGGCTTGGGCCCGTGGTCGTCACGAGACCGCCGCCGGGCCCGGAGCGGTCGGCGGGCGGCGCCGCGCCGATGAGCCGCAGGCGTCCACCGAGACCTCGGAGCCCGTCGACGACCCGGACAGTGCCCACTCCAACGGTCTGCCGGTCTCCGAACTGCTTCGGCAGCTCCGCAATGCCGAAGCAGGTAGCGGCGGTCGCCGCCGCCGGGGCGACTGAATCCCGCGTCCGCACACACGCCGCAGTTGCGGGCGGTGAGTCCGGTCACATGGATTGGATTCGCCCAATCCGGCGGCCTAGCCTGGCTGTGCAACGTCTGGTACCCGGCCGTCGCGGTCCGGCACAATCGCTGTGCCTCCGCGCGGCAGCCACGGGACTGGAACGATCCGGAGGACAACGGTGACCTCACCGAATGATGACGCCCGCGCGGCGTCTTCTGGTACCCGCCCCGCATCAGGGGCGATCCCCGGTATCTCCAATCTGCCCACCCCGGCCCGCCTGACGGTCGGTCTCGTCTCGGCCGGACGGGTCGGCACCGCACTGGGCGAAGCACTCGAACGCGCCGGACATGTCGTCGGCGCCGTCGTCGCCCGTTCGCCGCAGTCCCGGCGACGCGTTGCGCAGCGACTGCCGGAATCGGCCGTCCTCGATCTCGCCGACGTCGTCGCCCGCTCCGAACTGCTCATCATCTCGGTTCCCGACGTGGTCCTGCCGTCGGTGATCGACGCCGTCGCGGCCACCGGTGCACTGCGTCCTCGGACCCTGGTCGCCCACACCGCCGGCGCCCACGGCGTCGGAATCCTCTCGCCGCTGGTCGAACTCGGCGCCATCGGATTGGCCATCCATCCCGCCATGACGTTCGTGGGGACCGTCGACGACACCGCGCGGCTTGCCCAGGCATGCTTCGGGATCACCGCGGCCGGCGAGGTCGGCGACGCTATCGCCTCGGCGCTCGTCCTGGAGATGGGCGGCGAGCCGGTGCGGGTGGCCGAGGCCGACCGCACGCTCTACCACGCCGCCCTCGCCCACGGCGCCAACCACCTCGTCGCCCTCGTCGACGACGCCATCAGCGCCCTGAACCGCGCGATCGCCGGCTCCGGCGGTGCCGGACAGTCCACCGCGACCGTCGACGGGAACCCGGTCCGGCTGGCCGAACGCGTCCTCGCGCCTCTGCTCACCGCGTCGCTGCAGAATGTTCTCGACCTCGGCGCCGGCGCACTCACCGGCCCGGTGGCCCGCGGTGACGCCGACGCCGTCGCCGCCCACCTCGCGGCGCTGCGGACACTGCCCGACGCGGATACCGACGACTCGATCGCCGAGGCCTACCGCATCCTCGCCCGCCGTGCCGCCCACCAATCCGGCGCGCCGCCGGCTGTTCTCGACGTATTGGAGCCACGATGAGCGCACACGTCGTCGCTGATGAGACCAACCTCTACACACCCGGGACGCTCACCGTGCACCGGGAGCCGCAGACCCTGCACCGCGTGAGTAATGCGTTGCGCCGCGCGGGCAAACGCGTCGTGCTGGTGCCGACGATGGGCGCCCTGCATGCCGGTCATCTGCAACTGGTGCGTGCTGCGAAGGGCAAGGGTGACGCCGTCGTCATCGTGTCGATCTTCGTCAATCCCTTGCAATTCGGTGTCGGCGAGGATCTCGACGCCTACCCGCGCACCTTCGACGCCGATCTCGAACTGCTGCGCCCGCTCGGTGTCGAGTTGGTCTTCGCGCCGACCGAGGCCGCGATGTACCCCGACGGCCGCCGCACGACGATCCAGCCGGGACCCGTCGGCGACATCCTCGACGGCGCCGCGCGCCCCGGGCACTTCGCCGGAATGCTCACCGTCGTCAACAAACTCCTCGCCATCGCGGCCCCGCACGCCGCGTACTTCGGTGAAAAGGACTACCAGCAACTGGTTCTCATCACGCAGATGGCCGCCGACCTGAACATGGATGTCGAGATCGTCGGGGTGCCGACGGTCCGTGAATCCGACGGCCTCGCGATGAGCTCACGCAACCGCTACCTCGATGCCGGCCAGCGTGAACTGGCGACCGCCCTGTCGGCGGCGCTGACCGCCGGATCGCATGCCGCCCCGGGCGGCAAGGACGCCATTCTCCATGCCGCGCATGCAGTTCTGGCGTCCGCACCCGACATCGAGCTCGACTACTTGGCCCTGCGTGGCCGGTCGTTGGAGGAGGCGCCGGACAAGGGCCACGGGCGGCTGCTCGTCGCCGCCCGCCTCGGTCCGGCGCGGCTGATCGACAACGTCGGCGTCGCGATCGGCCTGAGTCTGGAAGAACGCGCGGCCGGCTCCCCGTGAGCAAGTAGAACACCCACTGAGACAACATATTTCCTATCGAACGCACCGCCGATTCCGGAGGACCGCACATGCTACGCACCATGATGACCTCAAAGATCCACCGCGCCACCGTCACCCAGGCCGACCTGCACTATGTCGGCTCGGTGACCATCGACGCCGACCTGCTCGACGCCGCCGATCTCCTCGAGGGGGAGCAGGTCACCATCGTCGACATCACCAATGGCGCCCGCCTGGAAACCTATGCGATCGCCGGCGAGCGTGGTACCGGAGTCATCGGGATCAACGGTGCCGCAGCACATCTCGTTGCGCCCGGGGATCTGGTGATCATCATCGCCTACGGGATGCTCGACGCGCAGGAGATCGCCGACTACGCCCCGCACGTCGTCTTCGTCGACGAGCGCAACCGCATCCTGGAACAAGGTGCCGATCCCGCCCGCGCGCCCGAGGGCTCGGGATTGCGGGATCCGCGGCACGTCGACGAATTCGCCGTCGCCGGGATCTGATGCTCCTCACCATCGAAACCGGCAACACGAACACCCATCTCGGGGTGTTCGCCGGCACCGGCGCGCACGCCAGCCTCGTCCGCGACTGGCGTCTGCACACCGAGCCCGAACGCACTGCCGACGAACTGGCCCTGCTGATCAGGGGACTGCTCGGCTCCGACGTCGAGCAGGTGACCGGTGTGGCGGCCCTGTCCACCGTGCCGTCGTTGCTCCGGGAGACGCGGGTGATGGTCGGTCGGTACTTCGACAACCCGCACAACGTGATTCTCGAACCCGGTGTGCGCACCGGTGTTCCGCTGCTGGTCGACAACCCCAAAGAGGTGGGCGCCGACCGCGTCGCCAACTGCCTTGCCGCGCACCACAAATTCGGCGGACCGACGATCGTGGTCGCGTGCGGAACGGCCACCGTCGTCGACGCGGTGTCGGCGCGCGGCGAGTTTCTCGGCGGTGCGATCGCCCCCGGCGTCGACCTCGGCGTCGAGGCCCTGAGTGAGCACACCGTCACCGTCCGCAAGGTGGAGCTGATGCCGCCGCGCAGTGTGCTCGGCAAGAACACCATGGAGGCGTTGCAGTCGGGCATCCTCTTCGGCTTCGCCGCGCAGATCGACGGGCTCGTCGAACGCATCCGCACCACCGTCCCCGGATTCGACGGCGACGTCACCGTCGTCGCCACCGGCTACCTGGCGCCGCTGATGTTCGACGAATGCCGGACCCTGAGCACCCACCACACCCACCTCACGCTCGAGGGACTGCGACTGGTCCACGAGCGCAGCAAAGCCGCAACCACCCGCCGCAAATAGCCACCGGCCGTCACCACCTGGGGCGACTTTCGCCCGCAGCTGCACAAAATGTGGACCGTCGGACGCCACTGTGGCAAACTGTCCGGCGTGATCAAGAGCTGTCCGGAGTGTTGTCAGGGCTGAGTCCGCATCTGCGGCCGCCCTCCTTCGTGCTCCCTGCTCATCTTTCTGATCACTTTCGAGGTTTCTCACCATGACCGCATCGGTCCGGGTTCTCGCACCCGTCTCGGCACCAGCCCCCGACGCCCCACTCTCCCTGCAGGCCACCGACTACCGGTCCGCGATTGCCGCGGGCGCCACTGCCGTCGACATCCGCAGCCACCGCAAACGGCAGACCGACGGTGCATTGATCGGGGCCCTGGCACTCGACGCCGCCGAAGCGTTGGACCTGCTCACCCCGGGTTCGCCGTCGGCGCTGCGCTCGGCGACCGCCGGCGCCCGCTGGATCCTCGTGTCCGACGACGGCCACGAAGCCGAATGGCTGACATGGCATCTGCAGGCCCGCGGGGTGACCGGCGCGGTGTTCGTCGTCGGTGGCCATCGCAGTCTTCGGCGGGCCGGGATCAACGGCCTGATCAACCAGGGCGAGTTCGACGTCTTCTCCGCCCACTGAACCGGTACCCGTCGCGTCGGCGCCGGTCGACTCCCGTCGACAGATGCCACAACTTGGTACCCGCCGCTGCCGACGAATACCCTCACGTGCGTGAGTGACGCCCAGACTTCCCAGGCCGCGACCGCCGCCACTGCCGGTGGCGATCCGAGTGCAGACGAGCAGACCCCGGAGCAGTTACGCATCCGCCGGGGCAAGCGCGAGCGCATCCTGGATACCGGACGCGAGGCCTACCCGGTATCGATCCCGCGCACCCACAGCCTGGCCGAGATCCGCGCGCAGTTCCCCGACCTGGCGGCCGGCACCGAGACCGGCGAGATCGTCGGCGTCGCCGGCCGCGTCATCTTCTTGCGCAACAAGGGCAAGCTCTGCTTCGCCACGCTGCAGGAGGGTGACGGCACCCAGCTGCAGGCGATGGTCTCGTTCAACGGCGTCGGGGAGGAGTCGCTGACGCGGTGGAAGACCGACGTCGACCTCGGCGACATCGTGTTCGTCCACGGCCAGGTGATCAGTTCGCGCACCGGCGAGCTGTCGGTGATGGCCGACAGCTGGGCGATGGCATCGAAGTCGTTGCGGCCGCTGCCGGTGGCGCACAAGGAGATGAACGAGGAGACCCGCGTCCGGCAACGCTACGTCGATCTCATCATGCGGCCCGAGGCGCGCAGCATCGCCCGCACCCGGATCTCGGTGATGGCCGAACTCCGGGCGGCACTGGACCGGCGCGCGTTCCTGGAGGTCGAGACGCCGATGCTGCAGACGTTGCACGGTGGGGCGGCGGCGCGGCCGTTCGTCACCCATTCCAACGCCTTCGACATCGACCTGTATCTGCGTATCGCACCGGAGCTGTTCCTCAAGCGGTGCGTCGTCGGCGGCATCGAGCGCGTCTTCGAGATCAACCGCAACTTCCGCAACGAGGGCGCCGACTCCACCCACTCGCCCGAGTTCGCGATGCTGGAGACCTATCAGGCCTACGGCACCTACGACGACGCCGCGGTGATGACTCGTGAACTGGTGCAAGAGGTTTCGCAGGGAGTGCTCGGCACGCTGACCCCGACGATGCCCGACGGCGAGATCTACGACCTCTCCGGCGAGTGGACCTCACTCGAGATGTATCCGTCGCTGTCGGAGGCGTTGGGCCAGGAGATCGTCCCGCAGAGCGCAGCGACGGGAAATGAGTCCGGCACGAGCGTCGACGAGTTGCTCGCGATCGCGGCGAAGGTCGGCCTTGAGGTCCCGAAGGGCAAGGGTTACGGCCACGGCAAGCTCGTCGAGGAACTGTGGGAACACATGGTCGGCGAGAAGCTCACGCAGCCGGTGTTCGTCCGGGACTTCCCGGTGGAGACCTCGCCGCTGGTCCGCGCACACCGCAGCGTGCCCGGCGTCGTCGAGAAGTGGGACCTCTACGTCCGCGGCTTCGAACTCGCCACCGGCTACTCCGAGCTCGTCGACCCCGTCATCCAGCGCGAACGCTTCGTCGACCAGGCCCGGCTGGCCGCCGCCGGCGACGACGAGGCCATGCGCCTCGACGAGGACTTCCTCGCCGCGATGGAGTACGGCATGCCGCCGACCGCGGGCACCGGCATGGGAATCGACCGCCTCCTGATGGCCCTGACCGGGCTCGGCATCCGCGAGACCATCCTCTTCCCGCTGGTCAAGCCGCGCGACTGAGCGGTCGGCGACGGCGCTGCTGGAACCGGGGGAAGAACCGTTCTTCCCCCACTTCTTCGATCGTCCCCCAGAAGTTTCTCGCCGAAGAACCAAGAAGTCACGGAAGAACCAGCAAGTCACGGAAGAACCAGCAAGTCACGAAAGGACGATGTGTCGGCGCGGGCGTCGACGTGCGTCCAGTCCGCCGGCGGTTCGAGGGTGTCGCTTTGCCGGCGCGCGACGGACGCGTCTGCGTCGGAGGCATCCGGGCCGCGCTGCGCGATCCGTGAGATGCGTTCGGCCTCATCGAGTTCCAGCCAGATTCCGGTGAACTCGACGCCGGTCTCGGCGGCCACGTCGGCGATCGCCTGTTGCTGGGGCGGGCTGCCGAAGACGGCGTCGGCGACGACGCTCATCCCGCGCCCCAGGTCGGCGCGCGCCAGTCGGTCCAGTTCGACGTAGACTCCCGCCCGGGCCTCCGGTGTGTAGGCGCTGCGGGGCAGGGCCTCGGTCATGGCGACGCCCGCGAGCCGTTTGCGCAGGACGTCGGTGCGCAGGATGCGTGCTCCCGGTGCCGGTTCGACGTCGCCGCCGACGGCCCGGGCAACGGTGGTCTTGCCGGTGCCCGATCCGCCGCCGATGGCGATGAGCCGCGGCGCGACCGGATCGGTGAACCCCAGTGCCAGCGCCAGATATCGTCGGGCGTCGTCGGTGGCGTCCGCGGCCGCCGACACGTGCGCGCGGACGGTGGCGCGCACCGCCAGCATGGCCGGGAGCAGGCAGAAGCCGTCCTCGTCGGCGGCGCAGAGATCCAGATAATGGTTGACGACGACGTTGGCCTCGTGTCGTAGTCCGCGCGCCCACAGATCCATCACCAGGAAGGCGAGGTCGTAGAGCACGTCGGTGGTGGCCATCTCCTCGTCGAATTCCAGGCAGTCGAAGGGGACGGGCCGGCCGTCGATGACCGCGATGTTGCCCAGGTGCAGGTCGCCGTGCACGCGGCGCACCCGTCCGGCGCGGGCACGGGCGTCGAAGAGGTCGGCGTGCGCGGTGATCATCGCGGTGATCCGGTCGGTGACCTGCCGGGCCGTGGCGGGATCGAGGACGTCCGGGAACGCCGACATGCTCGCCAGATTGCCGTCGACGATCTCCTGCAGCCGGGCCGCGCCCTGCGGGTCGTCGTGCACCGGTGAGGTCGCATGGAGGTCGACGACGCTCTCGGCGAGCAACCGCAGGAAGGCATCGTCGAGACGGCCCGGTTCGGCGCGCTGTACCAACAGCGCTCCGTCGTCGAAGCGCGTCATCTCGAGCACCCAGTCGAGCGTCTCGCCCGGCCCGTCGAGGGTAGGCGAAGCATCGTCGGCGCGGCGGATCGCATGCACCGCGCGGTACAGCTCGGGCGCGAACCGCTGATTGAGCTCGAGCTCCTTGACGAGGACGTCGTGTCGCAGCTCCGGGGTGGAGAAGTCGAAGAACCGCAGGCGCACCGGGCGTTTCATCTTCCACGCCCGCGGCCCGTTCAGGAACACGAAGGCGCCGTGCGTGACGATCCGCGTGGTCGGCACGGTCGGGTCGAGGGCACCCGCCCGGGTGAGGAGATCCTCGGCCGTATCGAAGCCTTCGGGGTGCTTCGTCGTCGCCATACGTCCATCCGATCACAGCCGGCCGGGGGTCGCCAACAGGCCAGGAATCCAATGACAGTCGTACGGCCGCGAAAACGCGAACCGCGAGAAGTGCGGTCGACATGCCGATCCCGGATGCCTCGAGCCGCGCCGAGAATTGCGGTCACCTCTCTTCTTAACCCGACCAGCAACAGGGTGCGGCACACCAGTCCAGCGGCCAAGCCATCCACCAGGGTGCGAGCAGGGCCCCCTGTCGAAGCGGGGAATCAGGGAAACTCGTGCCGCCGGCACCACAGCCCCGGTGCCGTTCAAGACGCAGGCGAGGAGCCAACCGACAGGCTGGATTGCGCGACCACGAACAATGTAGTCAGTTTCCGACTATCTGTCAGAAACTGACACACGAGTGTAGGTTCAGAGCATGAGCACGAAACCGGCGTCGCTACGCGAACGCCGAACGGCGCAAACGCGCACAGAGCTGTCGGCGGTCGCCGCCGACCTGTTCATCCGGGACGGGCTCGCCGATACCACGGTCGAACGGATCGCCGCCGAGGCGGGCGTCTCCACACGCACCTTCCATCGATATTTCGTCACCAAGGAGGAGGCGATCGCGCCGATCCTCGACGCCTGTTGGCACGAGTACGTCGACGCCGTCGATCGGCAGCCCGGGGACCGGCAGATCGTCGACGTCCTGGTCTCGGCGCTGACCTCGACATTCGATGGCCAGTTGGGACGGCGTCACCGAGAGCTTCTCCGGTCGTTGCCCGAATCTCCGGCGCTCAAACCGATCTGGGAATCGGTGCATGCGCGCAGCGCCGAGGGGCTGCGCACAGTCTTGGCGAGCCGGCTGGGTCTCGACCCGAGCTCGTTGCACGCACGCTTCGCGGCAACATGTGTGGTCGCGGCCAACAGATTGGCCGTGGAGGAATGGGCCGCCGACACACGGGCCTCGGTGCCCGACGTGACACGCAGGTGCCTTGAGCTTCTCGGCGCTGGAGTACTACAAACATTGGCCCCGATGATGAAAGAAGGAGAACAATCATGAGTACAGGACGACTGGCAGGCAAGGTCGCATTCGTGACCGGTGCAGCCCGTGGGCAGGGCCGGGCGGAGGCGCTGCTCTTCGCCGAGCAAGGAGCCGACGTCATCGTCACCGATCTATGCGCAATCCCCGCCCAAACAGATTATCCCGCAGCAACTCCCGGTGATCTCGACGAAACCGTGGCGCTCCTCGAGAAGACCGGACGGAAGGTCGTTCACGCGATCACCGATGTGCGCGACCTTGCTGCGCTCGAGGAGCTGGTGGGTCGCGGTGTCGACGAGCTCGGGCGCCTCGACATCGTGGTGGCGAATGCCGGCATCGTTTCGTGGGGGCGATTCTGGGAGATGACGCCCCAGCGCTGGCAGGACATGATCGACATCAACCTCACCGGTGTCTTCAATACGCTTCGCGCGGCGGCGCCGGCCATGATCGATGCCGGCAACGGCGGCTCCATCATCGCCACGAGCTCGGTCGCAGGAATCAAATCCCTTCCGGGGCAGGCGCATTACAGTGCGGCCAAGCATGGCGTCGTCGGACTGGCGAAGTCTGCGGCAATCGAGTTGGCGCCTTACAACATCCGGGTGAACACCGTCCACCCGTGGGGTGTCTCGACCGCGATGGGCGCGATGGGCGTCGACGGCGAGAAGGTCTTCGCCGACAATCCCTCATACACCGCGGCGATGGGCCAATTCCTCTTCGAGCCACCGATTTCCAGCCCCGAGGACATCGCGAACTCCGTGTTGTTCCTCGCCAGTGACGAATCGCGGACGATCACGGGTACCCAGCTCACCGTCGATCACGGTGCCACGAAGATCTGAACCCTGGTCGATACGACCTCAGTCCAACTCCCGCTTGAGGATCTTCCCCGCCGCGTTGCGGGGAAAGGCGTCGACGAACACCACCGACCGCGGCACCTTGAAGTTCGCGAGATGTTCACGTGCGTAGGCGATGACGCCGTCCGCGTCGAGGCCGGCATCCGCGCGGACGGTGAGGTAGGCGCGTCCGACCTCTCCGAGCCGCTCGTCGGGGACGCCGATCACCGCCGACTCGGTGACGCCGTCGAGGCGGGCTAGGGTCTGTTCGACCTCGGCGGGGTAGACGTTGAAGCCGCCGCAGATGTACATGTCCTTGAGGCGGTCGGTGATGGTCAGGTTGCCGCGCTCGTCGAGGGTGCCGATGTCGCCGGTGTGCAGCCAGCCGTCGGCGTCGATCGTCTCGGCGGTGGCCACCTCGTCGTCGAGGTAGCCGCGCATCACCATCTTCCCGCGGGCGAGCACCTCGCCCTGCTCGGACAGCGCGATCTCCATGCCGGCGAAGGCTCGTCCACATGTGTTGGCGACGGTGTCGTCATCGTCGTCGGGAGTGCAGGTGGAGACGAATCCGCTGGCCTCGGTGAGCCCGTAGGCGGTGATCACGGTGTCGACGCCGAGATCACGCTGGATGCGTTCGACCAGCACGACGGGCACGATCGACGCGCCCGTGACCACCAGCCGCAGCGACGACAGGTCGACGCTCTCGCGCGCAGGTTCGTCAAGGATGGTCTGGAAGATGGTCGGCGCCCCGGGAAAGACAGTGATCCGTTGCGCGGCAACGTGCTTCATCGCCTCGGTGGGTGAGTACACGGCCTGCGGGATCATCGTCGCGCCGAACAGCGTGCAGGGCAGGATGCCCGCCTTGTAGCCGAAGGTGTGGAAGTACGGGTTGACCATCAGGTAGCGGTCGTCGGGGGAGAGCCGGCCGTTGGCGCCCCAGGCGTGCGAGCCGGCGACGGTCTGACGATGTTCGGCCAGTACACCTTTCGACTTTCCGGTGGTACCGGACGTGAAGAGAATGTCCGACAGGTCGTCGGGTGCGACGGCGTCGGCGCGGGCGTGTGCCTGCGCGCGAGTGTCCGCGGTGGCGAGCGAAAGGAAGTCGTCCCAGTCGACGGCGTCATCGACTGGGACGCGATTGTCCGACAGCGCGATTCGTACGACCAGGTCGGGCATCGACCCCCGGTGTGCGGTCATCAGCTCGGCGGCGTGATCGGTGCCGAGGAATTCGCCCGACACCAGCACGGCGCGGGCGTCCGACCGTTCGATGACGTCGACCGCCTCGCCCGCGGTGTAGCGGGTGTTGAGGGGGACGAGCACGCCGCCGGCGTAGTGGATGCCCAGCGCTGCGACCGGCCAGTGATGGCTGTTGGGTGACCAGAGCGCGACCCGATCGCCGTGGGCGATGCCGGAGGCGATCAGCGCGGCGGCGACCTCGACGACCCGATCGTGCAATTGCGACCACGTGTACTCGACCGGGGTGTTCCACTGGGTGTCGACGAGGGCGGGGCGATCCGGCCATTCGCGAACTGCCCGGCGCAATGCGGCCGGGGTCGTCGAGACGCTCTCCATCTCACCAACCTAGCACTTGCTTGGTGGGCTATGCTAGCGGTCATGGCCTCTATCGATCTCGCCGACAGGTCCCTCGACCTCGGCGAATGGGCAGCAGCGACGCCCGACGCAGACGCGGTGTTCACCGCCGCGGTGCGCGAATGGCTGACCGAGAACCTCGTCGGCGACTTCGCGGCACTGCGCGGACGCGGTGGCCCGGGCAGCGAGCACGAGTTCTTCGCCCAACGGCTCGAATGGGATCGTCATCTCGCACGCGCCGGATGGACATGTCTGGGCTGGCCCGTCCGCCACGGCGGGCGCGGTGCGACCCTCGACCAGCGCATCATCTTCCATCAGGAATACGCGCGTGCCGACGCGCCGGCACGCGTGAACCACCTCGGCGAAGAGCTCCTCGGCCCGACACTCATCGAGTTCGGCACCGAGGAACAGAAACAGCGCTTCCTGCCGGGGATAGTCGACGTCACCGAACTGTGGGCGCAGGGGTACTCCGAGCCCGGCGCCGGCTCGGACCTGGCGGCCGTCTCCACGTCCGCGCGACTCGAAGACGGGCGCTGGCACCTCGACGGGCAGAAGATCTGGACCTCGTTGGCGCACGTCGCACAATGGGCGTTCGTGCTGTGTCGCACCGAACCGGGCTCGACGCGCCACCATGGTCTGAGCTTCCTGCTCGTCCCCCTCGACCAGGACGGCATCACCGTCCGGCCCATCCAACAGCTCACCGGCACATCGGAATTCAACGAGGTCTTCTTCGACGACGCGGTCACCGACGCCGATCTCATCGTCGGTGAACCCGGTGGCGGCTGGCCGGTCGCGATGGGGCTGCTGCAGTTCGAGCGGGGTGTCTCCACCCTCGGTCAGCAGGTCGGTTTCGCCCGCGAACTCGAGGCCGTCACCGCGCTTGCCCGGCGCAACGGGGCTCTGGACAACCCGGAGATCGCCACCCGCATCGCCCGCGCGGGCATCGGGCTGCGCGTGATGCGCGCCCACGCCCCGGCCGTCATCGACGCCGCACCCGGCGCCGACTCGGTGGCAAAACTGTTGTGGGCCAACTGGCATCGCGATCTCGGCGAGCTCGCCATGGATGTGGTGGGGGCGGCGTCATTGATCGGACCCGACACGACGGTCGAGGGCGTACCCAACGACATCACCGATCCCGAGCACGTCGAACTCGACGAATGGCAACGGCTGTACCTGTTCACCCGCGCCGACACCATCTACGGCGGCTCGAACGAGGTACAGCGCAACATCATCGCCGAGCGGGTGCTCGGCCTACCACGAGAGGCACGCGTATGACCGTCTCGGACAGTCGGACCCATCGGTCCCCGTTGGCCGATCCGCCCGCGGAGACCCCCGGACACGGGCTACTGGCGGGCCGCAAGGTCGTCGTCACCGCCGCGGCGGGCACCGGCATCGGGTTCGCGACCGCCCGGCGGGCGTTGCTGGAGGGCGCCGAGGTACTCGTCAGCGACTGGCACGAACGCCGTCTTGCCGAGGCGCAGGCCGAGCTGGCGGCCCAGTTCCCCGACCAACAGGTGGCGCAGGCGGTCTGCGACGTCTCCGACACCGGCCAGGTCGACGCGCTGATCTCCCGCGCCGCAGACGAACTCGGCCGCATCGACGTCCTCGTCAACAATGCAGGCCTCGGTGGCGAGACCCCCGTCGCCGACATGACCGACGAACAATGGGATCGCGTCATCGACATCACCCTCAACGGCACGTTCCGGGCGACCCGCGCCGCGCTGCGCTACTTTCGCGCCGTCGAGCACGGCGGCGTCATCGTCAACAACGCGTCGGTACTCGGCTGGCGCGCACAGCGCGGACAAGCCCATTACGCCGCGGCGAAGGCCGGCGTGATGGCACTGACGCGGTGCGCCGCAATCGAAGCCGCCGATGTCGGGGTCCGGATCAACGCCGTCGCGCCCTCGATCGCCAAGCACCCGTTTCTCGCCAAGGTCACCAGCGACGACCTCCTCGACGAACTCGCCGCACGCGAGGCCTACGGCCGGGCGGCCGAAGTGTGGGAGGTCGCCGCCACCATCGCCATGCTCGCCAGCGACTACACCACCTACCTGACCGGCGAGGTCGTATCCATCTCCAGTCAGCGCGCCTGACCCCGAACACCCAGCAGGAGAACACATGTCCGCACCGCAGGCCTACATCGTCGACGCCGTCCGCACCCCGGTCGGCAGGCGCAACGGTTCGCTGGCCAAGACCCATCCGGCCGATCTCGGCGCGCACGTCATCTCCGCGATCCTCGAACGGACCGGCATCGACCCGAGGGCGGTCGACGACGTGGTCTTCGGTTGCGTCGACGCGATCGGGCCCCAGGCGGGAAACATCGCGCGCACGGCGTGGCTCGCGGCGGGCGGACCGCTCGCGATTCCCGGCACCACCGTCGACCGTCAGTGCGGATCGTCCCAGCAGGCAATCCATTTCGCGGCACAAGGTGTGTTGAGTGGCACCCAGGACGTGGTGCTCGCCGGTGGTGTGCAGAACATGAGCGCGATCCCGATCAGCCAGGCGATGGTCGCCGGCCGGGAGTTCGGGTTCACCACGCCCACAGCCGAATCGGTCGGCTGGCGAGAGCGCTTCGGCGACGCCGAGATCTCCCAGTTCGCCGGCGCCGACGCGATGGCGCAGAAGTGGGATATCAGTCGTGAGGACATGGAGGCGTGGGCGCTGCAATCGCATCAGCGGGCACGGGACGCCATCGCCGGGGGTCGCTTCGACAACGAGACCGTGGCGCTGGGGGATTGCGTCGTCGACGAATGCCCGCGCGAGACGTCGCTGGAGAAGATGGCGGGGTTGGCGCCGCTGGCCGACGGCTCGCGGCTGACCGCGGCGGTCGCCTCGCAGATCTCCGACGGCGCATCGGCGACCCTCGTCGTCTCCGAACATGCACTCGCCGAGCACAATCTCACGCCGCGGGCCCGTATTCATCACCTGTCGGTGCGCGGTGACGACCCGGTGATGATGCTGTCGGCGCCGATCCCGGCCACCGCCTACGCGTTGGAGCGGGCCGGGATGAGCATCGACGACATCGATGTCATCGAGATCAACGAGGCGTTCGCCTCGGTGGTGCTGGCGTGGCTGAAGGAGACCGGCGCCGACCCGGCCAAGGTCAACCCCAACGGCGGCGCCATCGCGCTCGGCCATCCGCTCGGCGCGACCGGGGCGAAGCTCTTCGCGACCCTGCTCAACGAACTGGAACGCACCGGTGGCCGCTACGGCCTGCAGACCATGTGCGAGGGCGGCGGTACCGCCAACGTCACCATCATCGAGCGCCTGGGCTGACTGCTCGCCGCCGACGGCACTCGGCGAATCTGAGTACGGGAGAATCTGGGTACGGGCGTTGCCACATATCTGTGACGTGGCGCATACTATGGCAGAGCGCGCGGAGGGACGAGCGGACCAACCATGGGAGAGTGTCGATGACCAAGCCTGCTGATGTGACCGGCACAACCGGGGGACATGTCTCCTCCGAGACGCATTCGATGACCGAATTGCTGGAGATCCAGCGCGCAGCCTTCCTGCGCGACGGTATCCCCGATGCGGCGACGCGCATCGACCGGATCACCCGGCTCTCGTCGCTGCTGCTCGATCACGCCGACGAGATCGCCGACGCGCTGACCATCGACTTCGGCTCCCGCCCGAGGGATCTCAGTATCGCTGCCGACATTGCCGGGTGCATGGTCGACCTCACCCACCAGCGGCGCGGGGTCCGGGAGTGGATGGCCGATGCGGTATCGGCGCGAGTCCAGGGCGCGCTCGGGTTCAAGCAGCGGGTCCGGCATGATCCGCTCGGGGTCGTCGGCATCATGGGCCCCTGGAACTTTCCCCTGCAGTTGACCTTCGTGCCCGCGGGTTCGGCGTTCGCTGCCGGCAACCGCGTGCTGATGCGCCCGTCCTCGATCACCGCGCGCACCACCGAGGTGATCGCTCGGCACGCGCCCGACTACTTCTCCATCGAGGAGCTCGCGGTCATCACGTCCAAGCACGGGGGCGGATCGGATTTCGCGAAGCTCAAGGTCGATCACCTGTTCTTCACCGGTTCCCCCGAGGTGGGTGCATCGGTGGCGCAGGAGGCCGGCAAGAATCTGGTGCCGGTGACCCTGGAACTCGGCGGCAAGAACCCGGCCGTCGTCGACGTCTCCGCCGACATCGACAAGGCCGCGACGATGCTCGCCGACGCCCGCATGGTCAACGGCGGTCAGGTGTGCCTGTGCCCCGACTACGTCTTCGTGCCGGAGGCCCGGCTCGGCGAGTTCACCGACAAGGTGATGGCGCGCTGGACCGCCAACTTCGCCACCATCTACGACAACCCCGAGTACACCTCGACCATCAACCAGAAGAACTACGACCGCATCATCGGTCTCATCGACGACGCGGTCTCGCTCGGTGCCGACAAGCGACAGGTGATCCCCGGCGGCGAGCCGCTGCCCTCGGCGGAGCGCCGAAAGATCCCGCCGACCCTGCTGACCGGCGTCAAGTCCGGCATGAAGATCACCGAGGACGAGGTGTTCGGCCCGGTGCTCACCGTCTACCCGTACCGCGACCTCACCGAGGCGATCAGCTACATCGCGAGCCACCCGCATCCGCTGACGATGTACTGGCGTGGCGACGACAACGACAACTTCGTGCGCCTCGCCGACAACACGCGCAGCGGGTCGATCATCAACGACTTCGCGCTGCACATGTTCGGCGCCGAACTCCCGTTCGGCGGTGTCGGGCGCAGCGGCATGGGCGCCTACCACGGCAAGACCGGCTTCGACACGTTCAGTCACGCACGCGCCGTGGCCTTTTCGACCATGCCGGTCAGCATCGCCGAGATGATGGCGCCGCCGTTCACCAATCGTGACAAGCGGATGACCAATCTTCAGATGAAGCTGTGGACCAAGCTCAATGCGCGCGCACAGAAGAAGGCGCGCAAACGCTGATCGCTCGCACCGCCACCCCCGTACCCAAGCACTTGCTAGGGTACGGGGGTGGCGTCACGTAACGGTACTTCTCGTCGCGACGAGCTGTTGACGACGGCGGGTCGGATGTTCGCCGAACAAGGGCTGCGCTCGACGACGGTGCGCGACATCGCCGACGCCGCCGGCATCCTTTCCGGCAGTCTCTACCATCACTTCGACTCCAAGGAGTCGATCGTCGACGAGATCCTGCGCGGCTTTCTCGACGGCCTGTTCACCCGGTATCAGCAGATCGCCGGCGCCGGGCTCTCCGCGGCACAAACGTTGCGGCAGTTGGTGATCGCCTCGTTCGAGTCGATCGACGCCGACCACAACGCGGTCGCGATCTACCAGGACGAGGCCAAACGCCTTGCACCGCAGGATCGTTTCGCCTACATCCGGGAGCGCAACACCGAATTCCGGTCGCTGTGGCATGCTGTGCTCGCGCGCGGGGTCGCCGACGGCGAGTTCCGCGCCGACCTCGACGTCGAACTCGTCTACCGCTTCTTGCGCGACACCGTGTGGGTGGCGGTGCGCTGGTACCGGCCCGGCGGATCGCTCTCGGTCGAGCGGATCGCCGACCAGTACCTGTCGGTCGTGCTCGACGGAATCCTGCCGCGCTGAGGGCGTTTCGGCCGGGCGCAGTCCTGGCGCAGCAGGGTTCTCACGCCTTGTCGAACACATCACCGGGCGACTGCGCCGCGGCGGCTCGTACGAGCCAGCGGCGCAACACGGCGGTGTCGGTGCAGGAATCGATGCGGTCACGCTCGGCGGCGGTGAGCTCGATGCCGCGGTCGGCGAGGAGGTCGTGGATTCCCTCGACAAGCCCCTCGGCGATGCCCTGGTTGTAGTAGCGGCGTGCGAAGTCACTCGTGTACCGCTCACCGGATGTCACTGTCACGAGTTCCTCCAAGTAGTCGCCGTCGTCGTCGGACAGGATGCTCAATACCAGGTCAGTGTAGTCACCGATCTCCGCCGTGTACTCCCCGAACGCCTGCACCAATCGAGCCAGCGTCTCCTTGGTGATCTCGTGGGTCAGCAAAGACAACACCGCCACCGGCGGATCGGTGTCCGGCGAAATGATCGGCACCTGCGCCGGACCGATGACGACCGGAATCACCTGCGACCGGCCGCCGAGCACGATCGGGGTTCGTGCCCACTCGGCCACCACGTCGGAGGCGCACACCACCATGAGCACAACCGGGCAGGCCAACCTCGATCGCAACGACACCACATACTCCGGCCAGACATACACCTTGGTGTCGTCGATGCTGCGTTGCACTTCGTCGACCACTCCCAGCAGTGGGCGGCCATCCGGGTCACGCACCGTCACCACCGAATCTGCCCGGCGCTCCTTGTGGGTGACCTCGGTCAGATCTGGAGATTCCAAGGTCGCCGAATCGTACTCGGGGACATCGAGATCGGTGAGAGCTGAGAGAACCTCGACCGGGAACGCCGGCTGACGGCGCACCAGGTCGATCAGAACCTCATGCTCATCCGACGGCATTCCGCAACGCTAGACCCGAAACCATCGACCACCGGAACCGCCATCCACAGGCACCTGCGCAGGATTTTCGGGCGGCTGGTGAATCCGGTGATCAGTGTCCGGTCGTGAAACGTTCCCGGTTGTGCTTGTGCTGTTCGATCTCGTCGACGAATGCCAGCGTGAAGCCGGCGCTCCGAAGATGACGATGTGTGTGCTCATGGCCGGGATCGCCGCGCTCACCGTAGCGCATTCCCGGCGGCGAGCGCAGAGATACGGCTGAGCAGCCGGGCGACACCGGTGATCGGCGGGGCGCCGCGGCGTCCGAACTCGTCTCGGCCGACGGCGCTGTGGATCGTCACGGGTGCGTCGTGTTCATAGAGCACGTCGATCGCGTACACGAAACGTTGTGCCGGTTCCCGCTCGCAGGATGACAGGTCGGGTACCTCGGTGATGGTCCACGATCGGTGGCGACGGACCAGGCGTAGATAATCGGTGGCGCCGAGAGGTCGGGCGCACAGCTCGCCGAATCGCACCCCGAGATGGTCGGGGCCGGCATCCCAGGCGAGCAGCGACCGGCCGTCGAGCCGCACCTCGACGCCGGGGCGAGACTCGGCCGCATGCTCCGTCGAGACCGGCGGCGTCACGATCCACCGCCCCGACGCGAAACCCGACTCATGGTGTGCGTGGGTGCGATAGTCCGTGCCCGCATCGAGTTCGATTACCCGGCAGTGCGTTTCGATCAGCCCGATGGTCGGGATGAAGGTGTGATGCATCAAGGGATTCGGCATCAGATCCGGCGGTCGGCAATTGGAGCTGAGGACGACCCGGACACCACGTCGAATCGCGGTCTCGAGCAGTCGGTGGACGAAGATGCCGTCGGCGCGGTCATCGACGTTCAGTTCGTCGAAACACAGTAGACCGACGCCGGACAGCAGGTGATCGACCGCGCCGGCGAGGCCGTGGTGCTCACGGATCAACACGTGCAGATCCCTGGCGAATTCATGCCAGTGCACACGCATGACAATTCCGGTCGGAAGCGCTGCCGCACAGGTGTCGAGCAGCCAGGTCTTGCCGGTGCCGGGCGGACCGACCAGGTAGACGTTCCCGGTGCCGGAGAGCGCGTCGACAGCATGCAATTGGGCGGCATCGAGGAAGAAGCCGGCATCCTGTGCGGTGCGCCGAAAGGCTTCTGGATCGATGACCGCCCGGTGAACCCGCCTGGTCGGTAACAAGCCCATGCCGCGAACTCTACCAATGTAGAGTCCGCCGATGGACGCCGATAGGATGTGAGTCATGCCTCGTCCGGGTCGCCGTCTGTTGATCGCCGACGCCGCAATCGAACTCGCTGCCGCCGGTGGCAACCACGCGGTCACGCACCGGGCGATCGATCAACATCTCGGCTTGCCCAACGGGTCGACCTCGTACTACTTCCGCACGCGGGACAGGCTGATCGCCGCGGCAGCGGATCGATTGATCGCCGTGTCGCAGGGCGCTTTCAGCAGGCTCACCGGCAGCGCGGACCGACCGCCGATCGAGGTGATCGCCGACTACACCACCGAACTCGTGACCGAGCGCCGCGCCGAGGTACTCGCCCGTCAGGCGCTGCTACTCGAGACCGGTTTGTCGGCGGATGTGCACGAGCGGCTGGCCCGGTGCTTCTTCTCGGTGCCGGCGGCCACCGCACTCATGGCGGGTAGGCCGGCACCGGCGGTCGCCGCGAATCAGTTGATCACGGTCCTCGAGGGAATCGTGTTCGCCCACACCCAGGGCGCCGATGCTACGAGGACGCGTGGGCGCCGACGTGCGATCCGCGGTCTCCTCGCCGATACCTGCCCGCATCTGGTCGATGCCGAATAGCTCTGTCCGGAAGGGAAAGTCAGCCCAGCGCGCCCAGCGCCTTGAGCCGTTCGTGTGCCTGGGACATGATCGTCTGGACCAGATCGTTGCAGCTGGGCAGGTCCTCGATCATGCCGACCACCTGCCCGGAGGCCAGTACGCCGGCATCGGTGTTGCCCTCGACGAGACCGGCGCGCAACAACATCGGGGTGTTGCCTGCCATGATGATCTGCTGCCAGGTGCGCTCACCCGAGCGGCGCATCGCCCGTCCGTCGCGCAGCATCGCGGTCCAGCGCATCCCGGTCAGCTGCTTGAACTCGTTGGCGTTTCGGGCGGCGGCGACCAGAGCCGTCACGGCATTACCGCTTTCGAGCGCCTCGACCAGCGGGGTGCGCAGCACACGATGCGGCATCCCGTCGACCTTGCGGGACACCACAGTGTCGGTCAGGCCACGCCCGAGGTACTGCTGCTTCACCGAGTCGGGTACCGCAGAGTCGGAGGTGAGGAGGAATCGGGTGCCCATCGCGACGCCCGCGGCTCCGTAGGCCAGTGCGGCGGCGAGCCCACGGCCGTCGAAGAATCCGCCGGCCGCCACCACCGGCATGTCGAAGCCGTTGTCGGACAGTCCGTCCAATACCGAAGGCAACAGCAAGGTGGTCGCCACCGGGCCGGTGTGGCCGCCCCCCTCGCCGCCCTGCACGATCACCGCGTCGGCACCCCAGGACGCCACCTTGACCGCATGTTTGGCCGCGCCGATCGACGGGACGACCACCACGCCGTGGTCCTTGAGCTTGGCGATCAGATCCTGCTTGGGGGCGAGCGCGAACGACGCGACCTTCACCTGCTCCCGGATCAACAGGTCGATGCGCTGCGGCGCGTCGGTGGCGTCGGCGCGGATGTTGACCCCGAAGGGCTTGTCGGTCAACGACTTCGTCTTCGCGATCGCCGCGACGAGTTCGTCGTAGGTCATCGTCGCCGATGCGAGGATGCCCAGACCGCCGGCATTGGACGTGGCGGCGGTCAACGACGGCCCGGACACCCAGCCCATCCCGGTCTGCACGATCGGGTACTCGATGCCGACGAGTTCGGTGAAGCGCGTCGGCAGCGCGGCCGCGCGGGCCGGCGACGGTTGACCGGCGGTGTCGTTCACCTGACCTCCCGGTTCCGAACACCCTTGGGATCGAGCACATCCCGGATCAGCTCCAGCTCGGCATCCGACGGCGCCCGCGTCTGCGGTGCGGTGTCGAGTCCGGCGACCTCGAACGACGTGTTGTCTGCGACCTCGCGAGCATCGACACCCGGATGCAGCGACAGTGCGCGCATGGTGTGGTCGGGGCCGCCGAAGTCGAAGGCACCGAGATTGGTGACGACCCGATGGATGTCGACGTCGTCGAAGGCCGGGTTGCCGGGATCGACCTTGTCGAAGCCGATTCCGGACACGATGTCGACCGCCTCGCCGAACACCCGGGCCGAATGCCGTGCCACCCAATAGCTCGTCGGGTGATTGATCGTGTTGCCCGGTGCGCCCCGCACCCCGAACATCTGCCGCGTCGGCTGCTGCAACGGTCCGAATGCCGACAGATTCTGATTGCCGAATCGGTCGATCTGATTGGCACCCATGACCACGTGACGCCGCCCCGACGCTACGACGTCGAACACCTTGGAGAACGGCATCCACCCCTCGATGGGACCCGTCCTCCCGATCGGCGGCGTGTCGGCGAGGATCAGCGCCTCACCGTCGGTGATCAACAGATCCGGTTCGAACGTCAGTCGCGCCAGCCGGGCGCCCAGCAGCGGGATCGGCGCCATCGGCGACGCCATGATCTCGCCTGCGCCGCGGAAGATCTCGGCACACGCGATCACGCAGTGTTCGGCCCGGGTGATCTCGGTTGTCGCGGTGGTCATTCGGCGTCCTCCTGCTCGGCGCGCCAGGTGGTGACCTCGCGCTGGTACGTCGGCTCGTCGACCTCGAGGAACCGGGCCCGGAACGCGGCCCACGCGTCGGGGTCCTTGGCCGATTCCACATAGAACCGCTGGAATGCCTCGTCACGCGGATAGCCGCGGCCTTCCTCGCCGGCACCTGCGTCACCGGCGAAGGTGAAGTGCGCGCCGGCGGGGGTGTGTACCACCCGGTCGACGTTCATCCGGTTGAGCAGCAACCGTTGGGTGGGAACGGATTTCACGAGCACATCGGTCGAGACGAGCTGGTCGGTCTCCACGAACCGGCGTTGTGCGGCCGCACAGAACAGGTCGTCCATGTACGGGTCGACGCCGGTGTAGGCGGCGTTGCCGCGCGGATCGGCCAGGTCCAGGTGGACGAAGGCGGCGTCGAGTCGCAATGCGGGCATGGCGATCAGGGTCTGACGGCGCCCGTCGGAGTCCCGATACGGCGATTCGACGGTCCGCAGCTCGCCGTCCCAGAAATTCGACACATCCGAGCCGAGTCCCGCCCGGATCGGCAGGAAGGGCAGGCGGGACGCGGCGGCCTGCAACCCGCACCGGATCATGCCCTCGTCCATCTCGCGCGCCTCGATGGTTCCGGTGGTGCGGGCGTGGGCGAACCACGGATCGTAGAACGGTGCGGAATCCAGCGACACGAATCCGTAGTAGGCGCGGCGTACCTTGCCTGCGGCGCAGAGCAATCCGAGATCCGGCCCACCATAGGTGACGACGGTCAGATCGGTGACCGACGAGCGGGCCAGCGCGCGCACCAGGGCCATCGGCTTGCGTCGCGACCCCCAGCCGCCGATGCCGATCGTCATCCCGTCGGCGAGCTCGCCGATCACATCGTCGAGCGTGCTGGTCTTGTCCTTGGGTGCAACGGGATTCACTGTTGCGGTCATCTAGGCGCGTCCCCCTGTGTTGAGTGCTTTTCCGGTGGCGACAAAGGCGTCCCGGTGTTCGTCGGCCACCCCGGCCAGGTTCAGCTCGAAGGTGTAGCCCTGTTCGAGGCGATAGCTGGTCTTCACGTCGACGGGGTCGATGTGGTTGATCGCGGCCTTCGCGGCCCGGATCACCCGGGTGTCCTTGGCGGCGATCTGTTCGGCGACCTCGGCGGCGGCGTCGTCGAGCTCGTCGCCCGGCACCACGCGGTACACGGATCCGAAGTGCAGCAACTGTTCTGCGGTCACGTTCTGCGCCGTGTAGTACAGCGTGCGCATCATGTGCTGGGGGACCAGCCGCGCGAGATGCGTTGCCGCACCGAGAGCTCCGCGGTCCACCTCCGGCAGGCCGAAGACCGCGCCCTCGGCGGCGACGATCACATCGGCGTTGCCGACCAGGCCGATCCCGCCGCCGACACAGAATCCGTTGACGGCGACGACCACCGGCACCGCACAGTCGTAGACCGCGCCGAAGGCGGCGGCACACCCGTGGTTGGCGGCGATCAGCGCGTCGAATCCTTCGCTCGCCTGCATCTCCTTGATGTCGACGCCGGCGTTGAACCCGCGCCCCTGCGCGCGCAGCACCACCACATGTGTCGCCGGGTCGGCCCCGGCGGCGGTGATGGTGTCGGCGAGCTCGAACCATGCCGTCGACGGCAGTGCGTTCACCGGCGGGTAGTCGACGGTGACGGTGACGACTCCGGTGTCGGTGCGGGAAGTGGTGATCGGCACGCGTGCTCCTCTCGGCAAGGCGTCCAATGAACCAACCAAGCAATTGCTTGGTTGTTTGGTAGAGTAGCACCCATGACGACGACGGCGCAGGTCCCCGAGCGGCCTGCCGGCCTCCCGAGCGGGTTCGACCTCGGGCTGGCCGGGCGGGTCGTGCTGGTGACCGGTGGCGCACGCGGCATCGGACTCGGCATCGTGCGGACGCTCGCCGACCTCGGTGCCATCCCGGTCGCGTGCGCGCGACATTCCGGAGATGGGATCGAAACGATCACGGCAGCAACATTTCTCCCGTGTGACGTGCGCAACGAGGAAGCCGTGACCGCCACCCTGGAGCGCATCGTCGACACCCACGGCCGCATCGACGGCGTCGTCAACAACGCCGGTGGGTCGCCGTTTGCACTCGCCGCCGACGCCTCGTCGCGCTTCACGAGCAAGATCGTCGAACTCAACCTGCTCGCCCCGCTGATCGTGGCCCGCGCCGCACACGCGATCATGCGCGATCAGGAATCCGGCGGGGCGATCGTGAACGTCTCCAGCGTCAGCGGGCACCGCGCGTCACCGGGCACCTCGGCCTACGGAGCGGCCAAGGCCGGACTCGACAACCTGACCGCCTCGCTCGCCGTCGAGTGGGCGCCGCAGGTTCGCGTCAACTCCGTCGTCGCCGGACCCGTCGAGACCGAGCAGGCACACCTGCACTACGGCGACGACGCCGGCGTGGCCGCGGTCGGCGCGACCATCCCGATGGGCCGGATGGCACGGCCCGCCGACATCGGGTCCGCGGTGGCATTCCTGTTGTCACCGCTGGCCGCATACATCACCGGCGCCACGCTGACGGTCGACGGAGGCGGCGAGAAACCGGCCTTTTTGGATGCGGCCAATGCCGGCAACGACATCTGAATTCGTAGAAGGAGCAACAACAGTGGGAGACAACGCGTCCAACGCCGGCCGGGTGGTCGTGGTGACCGGAGCCGGGCAGGGCATCGGCCGGGCACACGCCCTGGCCTTCGCCGCCGACGGCGCCAAGGTGGCGGTCAACGATTTCGTCCCGGACGCCGCCGAGGCGGTCGCCGAAGAGATCCGGGCGGCCGGCGGTACCGCGGTCGCCGTATCCGGCGACGTCGCCGACTGGGCGAGCGCCGAGGGCATCGTCGCCGCGGCGATCGAGGAGTTCGGGGCGCTCGACATCCTGGTCAACAACGCCGGATTCGTCCGCGACCGCATGCTGGTCTCGATGTCCGAGGACGAGTGGGACGCCGTGATCCGGGTGCACCTGAAGGGCCACTTCGTCATGCTGCGGCATGCCGCCGCGTACTGGCGTGCGCAGGCGAAGGCCGGTGCGCCGCGCGCGGCGCGCGTGGTCAACACCGCATCCGGTGCCGGCCTCTATGGTTCGGTGGGACAAGGCAATTACGTCGCCGCGAAGGCCGGGATCGCCGCGCTCACCGTGCAGGCGGCCGCCGAGATGGCCGGCTACGGCGTGACCGTCAACGCTATTGCGCCGGCCGCCCGCACCCAGATGACACTCGGCGCCGGCGAGGCGATGGCCGCGCAGATGGCCGCCCCCGACGACGGCTCGTTCGACGCGATGGATCCGGCCAACGTCTCGCCGCTGGTGCTGTGGCTGGCCTCGCCGGAGTCGGTCGAGGTCACCGGGCGGGTCTTCGAGGTCGAGGGCGGCAAGATCTCGATCGCCGACGGCTGGCAGCGTAGCGTCGAGCGTGACAAGGGTGAGCGCTGGGAACCGTCCGAGCTCGGTCCGGTGATCGCCGAGATCATCGCCAAGGCGCCGGTTCCGATGCCGGTGTACGGCGCGCGCTGAGCCCACGATCTCGTACATCAAAGCCTGGGGGAGTGCCATGACCGATTCCGTGGAGTCCGATTCCGTGGCGGGCGGCCGGGTGGCCGCCGCGAAGGCCTATGTCGACGCGCTGGTGAGCCACGATGCGAGCGCAGTGTCGCTGCATCCCGACTGCACGCGTGTCGAATTGGGCGTCAAGACCGGCCGCAACGGCCCGCATATCGCGCGCAGCCTCGAGCGTGGGCCGCAATTCCGGCTGATCTACCGGGTCAGCGGCTTCGAGGCGACGGTCGACGGGCACAGCGTGTCCACGCGCTACCTCGTGCACGTGCGGCCCAAGACGCTGAAGCTGGCCGCGCCCGTGTCGGAGACTTTCGTCATCGACGAGGACAACCGCATCCGGGCGATCGTGGCCCGGTTCGGGCCGCCCCGACGTGTCGGTTGAATTCTGGCGAGCCGTGTCGGTTGAATCAAGGCGGGCCGTGTTGGTTGAATTCAGGCGGGCCGAGCAGATCTCAGGCGCCCGGCGCGCGCACCACCATCGGTACACCGGGAAAGTACGCGGCGATCTCCGTGCGTGACTTGCGCAGGGCCGCGGTGCCATATCCGCGCTTGCGGTACTCCGGATGAATCCAGATCCGGACGTCCACCTCGCCGGAATTCTGTTCGCCGAACACGAAGCCCACCTTGGCATCTCCTTCGATGGCGACGAACCATACGGCTTCCTCGTCGTCGACGCGGGCGATGGCCTTGCGTAGTTCTTCGTCGAGATCGCCGGCCGGTGCGCCCGAACCGTCGCCCGCGACCCCGAGTTCGGCGGTGCGGACGGAAAACAGGTCGGCATCGTCCTCGCGGGAGAACGGCCGCAGATCAAGCGTGTCGCCACTGCTGGCGGGGCGCTCGGCGAGCGTGAAGGTCAGTGCCGAGTTCAGGTCGTCGAGTTCGGCCTGATTGCGGCGCCGCTCGTCCTTGGTGAGTTGATCGAGCTTCATGTCGAGTACGGCCTCGGCGCCGAGCCGGGATTTGCCGAGGAGCTCGGCGATCGCCGAGACCGCGTCGTCGTGGTTGTCGGCGTCGACGATGGTGTCGAGGACCTCGTGGCGCCGCTGCAGCGCGGTCAGCAACGCGTCGGTGATGTCGCGGCGAGTGGTCGCTTGGTCCAGATCAGTCATGGTCCGATCCTAGTTCTCGTTCGGGCGGAGCAATAGGGTTCGTGTGTGAAACACGTTCGAGTTTCGGTGATCGCCCGATGGGGCATCGTAATGGCACGTCAACCACGAGTTATGGGAAGCACCCTTTCGCGGTTCTGTAACACGTTCTAGTCTGTTGCCATGACTGTGGACAACTCTGAGACCGAATATGACCCCCTGCGCAGCGGGGTACACCTCGGCGATCTCATGGTCGCGGCTCTGCGACGGCACCGCAACCACAAGGTGCTCGAGATCGGCGACGCCGAACTGACCGGCGGCCAGATGGCCGATGCGGTCAGCCGCTATGTGCAGGCGTTCGATTCGCTTGGCGCGGGAGCGGGGACCGCGGTCGGGTTGCTTGCACTCAATCGACCGGAGGTGCTGCTGGTGATCGGCGCCGGGCAGACCCAGGGCTGGCGCCGCACCGCCCTGCATCCGCTCGGTTCACTCGACGACCACGCCTACGTCCTCGCCGACGCCGGGGTGACCACCTTGGTGATCGACCCGATACCGATGTTCGTCGAGCGTGCGGTGGGCCTCATCGAGCGCGTGGACAGTCTCAAGCAGGTCCTCACCCTCGGGCCCGTACCGGCGGAACTATCGGCCTATGGCCGCGACGTCATCGCCGAGGCCGACACCTTCGCGCCGGTGCAACTGGCCGCCGCGCCGCTGCCGCCCGACCACGTCGTCTCGATCACCTACACCGGCGGCACCACCGGAAAACCCAAGGGCGTCATCGGAACCGCGCAGGCGATGGCGACGATGACCCAGATCCAGCTGTCGGAGTGGGAGTGGCCGGAGCGTCCGCGGTTTCTGATGTGCACCCCGCTCTCGCATGCGGGTGCGGCCTTCTTCGTGCCCACCCTCATGAAGGGGGGCACCATGATCGTGCTCGGAAAGTTCGATCCGGCGCAGGTGCTCGCGACCATCGAGGAGAAGAAGATCAGCGCGACGATGCTGGTGCCCTCGATGCTGTATTCGCTACTCGACCATCCGGACTCGAGGACGCGCGACCTGTCCTCGCTGCAAACCGTGTATTACGGTGCGTCACCGATCAATCCGGTCCGGCTCGCCGAGGCCATCGAACGATTCGGGCCGATCTTCGCGCAGTACTACGGGCAGTCCGAGGCGCCGATGGCGATCAGCTATCTCGGCAAGCACGACCACCCGCAGCCGGGTGACGACCCGCGTCGTCTCTCCAGTTGTGGCCGCCCGTCGGCGTTTCTGCGGACCGCGCTGCTCGGACCCGACGACACGCCGGTCGCGCAAGGCGAGCCCGGTGAGATCTGCGTCGCCGGACCGCTTCTCGCGGGCGGCTATTGGGGGCTGCCGGAGCAGACCGCCGAGACCTTCCGCGACGGCTGGCTGCGAACCGGCGACATCGCGCGTGAGGACGAAGACGGGTTCTACTACATCGTCGACCGCACCAAGGACATGATCGTCACCGGCGGCTTCAACGTCTTTCCGCGTGAGGTGGAAGATGTTGTCGCCGAACACCCCTCGGTTGCGCAGGTCGGCGTGATCGGAGTGCCCGACCCGAAGTGGGGGGAGGCGGTCACCGCCGTCGTCGTGCTGCGTGCCGACGCCGGCGCCGACGACGACGCCAAGGCGACGATCACCGGCGAGATCCAGGACGCGGTCAAGAGCCGCAAGGGTGCGGTGCAGTCCCCCAAGCAGGTGATCTTCGCCGAGTCACTGCCGTTGACCGGTCTGGGCAAGCCCGACAAGAAGGCGCTGCGTGCGCAGTTCTGGGAATCTGCCGGGCGCTCGGTGGGCTGAGTCCGCAACCGCCGGCGATCCGTTCAGCAGTCGCAACCGCAGCAGTCGCAGCAATCGCCGCAGTCGCAGTCGCAACAATCGCTGCCATCGCAGCACGGCTCCTTGAACTTGTCGCTGCAATGGTTCCAATGATCGGCGCAGCATGCCTTTCCCATACATGCGGAGGCCAGAAACGGGCCGATCCGGTCGGCGAATCCGCGGTTCGGCGGGAATGGCGGGGGATAGGGCCAGGACTGCGGATACTCCGGTGGGCGGTACGGGGGCCACTGCGTCCGGGCATGCGTCCGTTGCGCGATCGCGTGCCGCAACCCGTCGAGCAGCACCGCCCGCAGCAGTCGGTCGTCACCGAGATGCAAACGGGTGTACCGGGTGCCGATCGCAGTGACGAGGCGACGGCAGTCGGATAGTGCCGAATCGACGTCGGTACCGCTGGCACGCAACGGATTGAACGCGCCGGCCAGCGCGTCGGAATGGTAGTCGTCGACAGCGTCGAGCAGATGTGCGATCCGGCCGAAGTCAGATCCCATGGTGGCGAGGTCCGCGCGGTTCGCCGGCACGTCGGCGGCATCGGCGGTCGCCGCGAACACCTCGGCGCATGCCTGTGCGGTGGGCCCGGTGAGCTCGTCGAGACAGGTTGTGGTGCACTCGATCTCGGCCTGCCGGTCCAGGGTGGCGAGGATGGTGTCGACGTCTGGGCCCCCGTCGGCGGCGGCCGATCGACGCAGCAGCGGCGACGCGGCGCGCGCAGCCAGCGTGGCAATCCGGGACGGTGGTGCCAGTCCGAGCTGTTGCTCGGCGCCGACGTCGCCGGCCTTGGCCGCGGCGAGCGTGAGCGAGGCGGTGGCGGCCAGGCGGATGCCCGGGTCGGCCGCAGCCACCACGGTGGCCGGGCGCATCCCACGCAGCGGGCACCGGCCCGCTCGGGTGGTGGATGCCTCGATGCCGCGTTGCGCCTCGGTCAGGATCGAGATCATCACCGCATCGGTGTTGGTGGTCAGCCGGGCCAGGTGGCCGTGGCCGTCGCGCAACGCCAGGCACAGCCCGCACATGTGCGCACGCCACTGGGCGGTGAGTTCGTCACCGAGCCGATGACGACATGGCGAGAGGACTCCGAACATTCCGTCATCCAAACATCGCAACGGACCGGATTCCAATCACACCCGGCCGACGTCGATCAGGTGGCCGACCCGAGCCGGGCGGTCACCGCGCGGTGATGATGTCGCAGGCGGTGTCCACGGCGGCTTCCGGCGCGGTGAGTTTTGCCGAGAGACGCTGCGCCGCCGCCCGAGCACGCTGTTCGGTCAGTACCGAGAGGTGCGCGGCACTCAAACGTGACAATCGAGTGCCGACGCCGGATCCCCAGCGGTGCACCGTGGCCGCCCACATCGGCTGGTCGGCGCTGAACCAGCCGACCACCGACGGGATTCCGGCGCGCAGCGCCGCGCCGGTCGTGCCGGCGCCGCCGTGATGTACTGCGCCCCGGCAATGTCTGAGCAACTCCTCGTGATCGACCATTCCCGCGACACGCAATAGCCGGGGGTGGTCGGCGAGCTCGGTGTCGGTGTGCGCGATCACCCGTAGGCCACGGCTCAGCAGGTCGCCGACGATGAATTCGATTCGCTCATCAGGGGTTCGCATGCTGCCGAAGCCGACGTACACCGGGGCCGGCCCCGCGTCGGCAAAGGCGACGACCTCGTCGGTGCGTCCGGTGCCGCAGTTGATGGCCGACCGGGTCTCCTTGTCCGGCACCAGGAATCCGATCACCGGGCGCCGCGGCCCCCACTCGCGGGCCAGACCGGGGAACAGTGATCCATCGTAGGCCTGGATCTCGGGAACCCCGGCGGCCCGCAATCGCCTGCGCAGGGTCCGCCGGTCGGTCGGCAACCCGAGACGTGCGCGTAGCGCGCCATCGGTGCCGCGGGTGGACAGCCACATCAGGCGGTCGGCAAGCGTCCACGTCGTCAGTGAAACCGTCGGCGGCAGAGAGTGGTAGAGCGGCGATACCGAGTGTGACGGGCGGATGGGGCAATAGTGCAGAGGGACGAAGGCGATCCGGCGGCTCTCGGCAATGGACGCGGCACGATCCTGGGCGAGGAGGCCGGTGGCGAGAACATCGGAGTCGTCGGCCAACTCGCCCATCACCCGTTCCGACTCGTCGGCCCCGTAGGCGCCGACCTCGCGCAATGCATGTAGCCGTACCCGGGGATTCTTCGATTTGAGATCTTCCTGGATCAGTGGACTCCTCAACAGATCGGCAGTCGAGGGGCACAGCGCCGACGTCGCGATCCCGGTCCGCGCGATCGGTTCGACGAGGTCCTCGGCAACGGCCAGGCGGACCCGGTGACCGCGGCGCACCAGCTTGGCGGCGACCGCCACCGCCGGTTGCACGTCCCCGCGGCTGCCATGAAGAGCGAAAGCGATCTTCATGCGCCCCAACTCCTTCCGTTGAGCCTCCAATTCTTCAGCTCATCCCGGATGAGTGTGGACAGCGACTGCTGGTCGGGGATGCGGCCCGGGTCGAGCGAGGTCACCGCAAGACCGGCCGTCTCCGGACCGAGGCAGAACCAGCCGCTGATCCCGCCGCCCAACGAGGCCAGCTCGGCCGGCGACGAGTCGGTGACCGCGCGCACCGCCACCGTGGCGTCGACACCACTGCCCAGGCCGGTGAAGTCCGCCGACAACTGCCCGAGATTGGATGCCAGACACAGCGGGGTCGACTGGTTGGCGGCCAGCCGGCGTACCAGCCCGTCGCCGAGCGACTGGGCGACGATCGACAGGTGTCCCAGCGTCGACGTGCGGTCGGCGACGCCGCCATAGGCGGACCTACAGGCCGCCCGGATCGGTGTGAGGTCGAGGTACCGCCCGTCGGAGATCTCGATGGCCGCACTGGTTCCGGTGGTGGCGTTGGCCTTTCGGTCGCCGTCCGGATGCATCGACACCGGAAGCGACACCGGCACGACGTCACCCGGCGAGACCAGTCCGGCGCGTTCGAGCAGGCCGACCATGATGCCGACGAACAAGGCGTTCGGGGTGCCGTTCGTCCGGTCGGCGACTGCGATGAATTCGTCGGCGGCAATGGTGAGGAGCACGCTGGGTGTCTGGTCCGCGGACGCGGCGGTGGCGGTGTCGGCGCCGGTGGTCTGCACCGGATCGCCGGTGGCAGTCGTCGGCGCGGCGGTGCGGCCATCCCGGCGACTCCGCAGTGCAGCCACCGTCAGTCGCGCCGCGGCGAGAGCCGCCGCGGTCGCGGTCCGCATGCCGTCGGCGATGTCGTCGGTCCACCGGGACCGGTCGATGCGGGTGTCGAATTCGGTTCCGCGGACGGCTTCTTCGACGGCGGTCACCACCGACCAGCCATCGCCGACGGCATGCGCCACGATCAGCGACACATAGGTTGCCCGCCCGTCGGCGGAGTAGGCGGCGCTCAGGCGCCACGCCGGTCCGCGCACACTGTCGACGCCGCGATCTGCCTGGTGTTGTGCCCAGGCGGTCGCGGCACCCTCGCCGACCGGCGCGGACTCGAACACATCGGTGCCGGCCGCCTCGGTGTAGTGCCAGGCGTCGCGGCACGGTGCGGGCCGTCGCCGCACCACCCGGGACAAGCGGCCCTGACGCAGGCGATCGGCGAGGCCGGCAAAGTTCTCGGCACTGAGCCGGCCATCGAGCCGCCACACCGCCTGATTGATGACACCGACACCGAGAGCGTGTTCCATCCGCACGAACAGGTCGTCGTCGGTGGTCAGTCGCTCGGGCCTTTGTTGTTGCGCGGCAGCATGTTCAGAGGTGCCGCGCGCGGCGGTGTGGTGTGCGGCCGGGACAGGCATGATCGGTCTCCCTACCGGGTGCTCCGGGATCGTCAGGTCAGAGACGTGCGAGATATGCGCGCAGGGTCAGCGGGGCGAAGATGGCCAGGATCGCGCAACTTCCCAGCAGGGTCCAGCCCACGTCGGCCGTGAACTGCCCGTGGTTTGCCAGCGCACGAAACGACGAGATGAGATGGGAGATCGGGTTGATGTCGGCGATCACCCGAAGCCACCCCGGCATCGTCGAGGTCGGTACAAATGCGTTGGACGTGAACGTCATCGGCATCAGGATCAGCATGGATATGCCCTGAATCGCCGAGACCTTGTTGAGCAACACACCCATCAGGGCGAAGATCCAACTCAACGAGAACGCCGAGAACACGACCAAGATCATCCCGAGGATGACGCCGAGCGGGCTGGTCGGCCGATACCCGATCGCCAGGCCGACGACCAACGAGACCGTCGTCGCGATGACGTAGCGCAAGGTATCGGCGATCAGCAGTCCGGCCAGTGGTGCGATGCGCGCGATGGGCATCGACACGATCCGGTCGAACACCCCGCTGTCGATGTCCTCGCGCAGCTGGGTGCCGGTGACGATGGAGGTGGTCACCGAGACCGACACGAGCACGCCGGGAACCAACAGCTGCAAGTAGTTTCCGACCCCACCGGCCACCGCGCCACCGAAGATGTTCGCGAACAACACCGTGAACACGATCGGCACCACGATGACGTCGATCAGTCCTTGCGGAGAATGCCGCATCCGGAGCAGGCCACGCCGCGTCAACGCGCCGATCTGCCGCAGCGTCACCCCGGGCGGGATCCGATCGGTCGGGGTGATCGGCCATTCGATCCCTCCTGACCCGATCCCACCTGACTCGAGCCCGCCCGTGTCGCGGACCGCCGGGTACAAGTGGCCGGCGAGTTCGGTTGTGCGGCCGTCACTCATGACGCGTCCTGCATTCGCGGGTCCGCGTCACCGGTCAAGGCGAAGAACACGTCGTCGAGTGTCGGCCGCTGCACCGAGAATTCGACGATGTCGATCGAGGCGGACTCGAGTTCGGCGACGGCACGCGCGGCGAGCGCCGGATCGGTGATGGTTGCCGACAACCTGGCCTCGGTGGGCAATTCGACGACCTCGGTGGCCAGACAACGTCGGAGAAGCGTTGATGCGTCGTGGAGCCGGGCGGCGTCGCTGATCAGCACGTGCAGCGATTTGCTGCCGATGCGTTCCTTGAGGCTGTCGGCGGTGCCCTCGGCGACCACGTGCCCGGAATCGATGACGACGATGGAATCGGAGAGCTTGTCCGCCTCGTCGAGGTATTGCGTCGTCAGCAGCACAGTCGTGCCGCCGGCGACGAGTTCGCGAACCGCCTGCCACACCTGCGCCCGGGTCGTCGGATCGAGGCCGGTGGTCGGTTCGTCCAAGAACAGCAGCGGTGGCGCAGTGATCAGCGAACAGGCCAGATCGAGCCGCCTTCGCATGCCACCGGAGTATCCCGACACCGGGCGTCGCGCCGCATGCGTGAGTCCGAATTGCCCGATCAGCTCGTCCGCGCGGGAGCGGGCGCGCGGTTTGCGCAGGCCGCGCAATTCGGCGAAGAGCCGCAGGTTCTCCTGGGCGGTCAGGTCCTCGTCCAACGATGCGTACTGGCCGGTCAGCGCGACCAGAGAGCGCACCGCCGTGCCCTCGGTGGTGACGTCACGCCCGAAGACCCGGGCCCGGCCGCCGTCTGGGCGCAGGAGCGTTGCCAGCATCCGGACCGTCGTGGTCTTACCTGCACCATTGGTGCCCAGCAGCCCGCACACCGATCCGGTCGGTATGGACAACGAAACGTCGTCGACCGCGACCACCCGTCCGAACGTCTTTCGCAGGGACTCGGCCTCGATCGCTGTCGATGGCAGAACGACCATGCCGGGCTCCTTTCTCGATCCGCGTCAGCCCGTAGCCTACCGATGCCGGAGCCGGAGTCCGATACGAAGTCGGCTTCGGTAATTGATTCCGGCTACTTCACCGGCGATTTAACATGGTGTTCACTCCGACGAATCCGTCAGTGTGATGTGTGCATCCGGAAAATCGAATTGTGACGAAGTCGTCGTGCCGGGTTATCTTTAGCGGGTCGGTGGCATTCTGTGTCGGTACCGCCGCAGTCTTCGTGTAGGGGAGTGGAATTTGTCGAGCAGGGGTGGCCGCCGTTTCCGGTGGGGATTTCGTACATGTGTGGGCGTGCTGAGCGTCGTCGCGACAGCTGCGGCCGTCGTCGTGAGTGGGCAGGCCGGCGCCCTCGCGCAACCGGCCGCGCAGGCGAGGATCGAGCGCACGGTGTCGGAGGGGAGCGGCCTGACCGCGGTGTATGTGTATTCGCCCGCAATGGCCAAGACCATCAAGGTCCAGGTCCTCACGCCCGCGCACGCCGATCGCAGCCGGGGTTCGCTGTACTTGCTGAGCGGACTCGGCGAGGAGGACCCGGAGAACAGCATGTGGTTGCGCGAGACGGCGGCCCGGCAGTTCTACGCGGACAAGAACGTCAATGTGGTGATGCCACTTGCCGGTAACGGGAGCCTCTATACCGACTGGCAGCGCGACGATCCGAAACTTGGCCGGTATCAATGGGAAACCTTCCTGATCAAGGAGTTGCCCCCGTTGATCGACGAGGCGTTCGACGGTAACGGCAAGCGCGCGATCGCGGGGATCTCGATGGGTGCCGGTTCGGGTTTGGTGCTGGCCGCACGTAATCCCGGTTTCTATCGGGCGGTGGCGTCCTACAGTGGCTGCTACACGACGACCGGCGTTGCGGGACAGGCGTATCCGCGCGGTATCGTCGCCGCGTTCGGCGGCGATGCGAACAATATGTGGGGTTCTCCCGGCGATCCCGACTGGGCCGCGCACGATGTCCTCCGGCTGGCGGGTAACCTACGGGGTACGACGGTGTATGTCTCGAGCGGTACCGGTCGTCCGGGTGCCTACGATGCGCCCGGCTATCCGGGCAATTCGGACCCGGTCAACCGCCAGGTCATCGGTGGCGGGATCGAATTCGGTACGTATATGTGCACCCGGGAACTCCAGTCCAGGCTCGCCGCCGAGCGCATTCCGGCAACCATTCACATTGTCGATCCGGGAACACACTCATGGCCGTATTGGCGCGATCAACAACGTGAGAGCTGGCCGATAATCGAACGCGGTTTGGATAACTGAATCAGTCGTTCACCAGACCATCAACATTCACCAAACCATCTGGGGAGGTTTCGTTGGAATACACCGAACTCGCCGACTACCGGATACCCGGTGGTTCGCTCACCGCCTGGGAGCCGGTTGCCCATCAGGACGCCTGGCGCGACGATCCACGTCGGCTGTCTTATGTGCATGTCGAGCATGCACGTCGCGCACAGCTGGTGGGGGCCGGCTGGTACAGCGAGTGGATCGGCACGGCGTTTCTCGTCGAGCACGCTCTCGACCGGGACGCGCTCGCGGCGACCATCGAGGAGTGGTACCGCAGACATGAGGCATTTCGGTCCTCGGTCCGGACCGATTCCGATATCACGCCCGAAGACGAGCTGACCCGTATCACCGCGCCGCCGCAAGCCATCTCGGTTCGCGGTACGTCCCTGGGGGAGGACCTCGATGACGCGCAGGCGCATGCAGCGGTTCAGGAGTACTTCAACACGACGGTGTCGCCGCTGCGGTGGCCCCATTGCGTGGCGGTGACCGTCGAGCCGGCGGGGCGCGATGACTGCTTTCTGCTGATGTTCGCGGCCGATCACACCGTCATGGATGCCTACACCCAGGTGTTCGCGATCCGTGAGCTCACCACCCTGTACGAGGCGGCGCTGGCCCAGCAACCGCACAATCTGATCGACTACGGCAGCTACCTCGACTTCGCCGACGCCGAGCGCTGCCTCGGCGAGCAGATCGATGCGAACAACTCCGCGGTCGCCTTGTGGCGCAGATTCTTCGACACGTCGACGAACACCGCGCAACCCGTTGCGATGCCGACGTTTCCGCGATTCGAGGTGCCCGACGAACAGGCCACGGTGGCGTCCAGGCGACCGCCGACCACCGGATTCCAGGCCAGCTTGTCGCGCTATCTCCTCGATGGAACGGAAACCGAACTCCTCGACGGTATCTGCAAGACCGCCGGCGGGTCGCTGGCGGCCGGGATCTACGCCGCGCTCGCGATGGCCAACACGGCGCTCACCGGCGAGGCAGACCTGCGGTTCGTCAGCCCTATCCACACCCGCACCGGCCCGCAGTGGGGTGAGGCGGTGGGCTGGTTCGTGGGCGTGATCCCGATGCACGTCCGGTCCGGTGGTGCCGCGACGTTCACGCAGGCCTTGTCGGCGGTCACCGCGAGCGTCGGGGAGTATCGCGATGCCGGCGCCGCGCCGTTCGCACCGATCGCCGATCTGATCGGCGGCGACACCACCCCGCCGGGCTTCGTGGTCTCCTACATCGATCTGCGTCGCGCCGAAGGCGCCGAACGTTGGGATGCGCGCGAGGCCCGGGTGTTGCGCAGCGCCACCGCGGACGCCGACGAGGTGTACTTCTGGATCAACCGGATCCCCGACGGACTCAACATTTCCGCGCGCTATCCGGCCGGGCCCGCGGGGCGAGCGGTCGAGGTCTTCCTGTCGCGCTTCCACTCGATCCTGACCAACGTGGTCGCCGAAGGTGATTGCTCCGTAGAGGTCGCCGCACGCGGCGCGCTGGCCTCGGAGCGCCGATGACGGTCCGTTTCTCGGGCACCGGGGAGCTGAGTCCGCTGCTGCGCGAACCATTTCCCGGGGGAGACGTCGTCGAATGGACGGTGCGTGCACCCGAACAGGTCCGGCAGCAGTCGGTGCCGTCGGGGGCAGGCACATTTCTGCAGTCCGACCATCTCGCGACCGCGGTCGCCGGGCGTCGGCGCGGGGATGCACATCGCGCGATCATCGGTTCGCTCACCCGATTCGACGAGAGCCTCGACGACGCTGCGATGGCGCAGGCACTCACCGAATTCCTGCGCCGGCACGAGGAATTGCGGGCGCACTACGTGATCGACGAGTCGGGGATCACGCGGATGGTCGCGCCCGCGAACGTCATCGAGGTGGTCACCACCGGATCGGGCGGTGCCGGTCGGCAACGGGTGGACGGCGAGTCGATCGGCGAACATGCCGCCCAACGCATCGCCGCCCACACCGACTACGACTCCGTGCCCGCCATGCACTTCGGGGCGGCGGCCGACGCCGACGGATTCACCTTCTATCTCGGCACCGATCACGTACACGGCGACGGCTACTCGATGTGGCTCGCGCTCGCCGAGATCGTCGCCCTCTACCGGGCCCGGGTCCATGGCGACGACGCCGACCTGCCGCCGGTGGGACTCTACGCCGACTACATACGGGACGAATCGATCTCGGCGACCGCCGTCGGCGCCGCCGACGAGAGCGTGGAAATCTGGCGAAAAGCGTTGCGCGCCAAGGGTGGGATACCGACCTCGGCGCTCGACCTCGGACTCGCCGACGATGCGCCGGTGGCCGCGGTGCGCGCCCGCCGGGACCTGTTGACCGCGGAACAGGCCGCCCGGATCGACGAACGGCTGGCGTCCACCGATCTCACGTTCACCGGATGTGTCTATGCGGCCCTGGCATCGGCACAGCTCGCCGTGACCGGCGAAGGTCTCTTCTGCACGACGACTGCGGTGGCCAGGCGCATGCCGGGGCACGAACGAACACAGGGTTGGCTCTGCAACTTCGCCCCGATCTGCTTCGACACCGACCCCGACGGCGACTGCTGGGCGCTGATCGCCACGGCGACCGCCGCCGTACGCGACGCCCGGATCGCATCGCAGGCCCCGGTGGGAGCGGTCTTGGGTGCGCTGGCCCAATCCGGTGAGCTGCCGCCGATCAACGGCTCCCCGCAGATGGTCACCTATCTCGATCACCGCAGGCTGCCCGGAGTGGCCGACCCCACGGTCGCCACCACGGTCGGCTTTCCGGGTGTGGGACGAACCCGCAACGCCAACCTCTGGGTGAGCCGGATGACCGACTGTCTGACGATCGAGACGCAGATACCCGACAACGCGACCGCGCGCGCGAACGTCGAATCATATTTCGATGCGATCGCCGACTGGCTGGGCGTCTTCGCCGCCGGTGTCGACGAACCACCGAGGAGTCACCGGATCGCCGGGTTGCCGGCATGAAACTGGCCAGCCTGGAGCACTATTCGGTGGAACCGGGGCGTTTCGTCCAATGGCGTCCGCAGGCCACCGCCGACGCCGTTCCCACCGGTGTCGCCGTGTCGGAGAACGAGCGGTTTCACCTCGATTCGGTACGGGCGGGCCGGCACGGATGGCTGACCCTGGTCGTCGATTTCTCCAGGGCGATCGAGCGCGACCGTCTCGACCGGCTCGTCCCGATCCTGCTGGCGCGCCACGACGCGCTACGCAGCCACTTCGTCGTCGGCGCCGGCGACTATGAGCGGCATGAGTGTGGCCCCGACATCACCACTACCGCCGTCGCCGAAGCCGATGGCGTCTCGACCAGTGCAACGGCATTCACCGATGAGGTGATGGGTCGAATCGCCATGGTCTGCAACCCGTTACGTCCGCTCGACCACTTCTTCTCGGCGGTGGCGCGCTCCGATTCCACGACGGTCATCTGTGCCTTCGACCATGCATACGTCGATGCGCGGTCGCTGACCGTGCTCGCCGGGGACATCTCCGACATCCTCGCCGACCGGCCGTTGCGAACCGCGGATTCGGGTCTGGATGCGGTGCGCGGGCACACCGTGATCCAGAATGTGTCCGCCGACGACCCACGCCTGACCGGCTGGCAGCGGTATCTCGAGCAAACCGATTGGCAGATACCGGATTTCCCGCTCGATCTCGGTGTCGCGCCGGGCACCCGCGTGCCGATGCGCACCCGGGTCGAGACGCTGCTGTCGCGGGAGGCGAGTCGCCAACTCGGTACGGGAGTGCGTCGGCACGGCGGGCGTACCCTGCCGACGCTGTTGACCTGTATCGGTGCGGCCGTCCATCGCAACGGTGGTCCGTCGGAGATGGCGACGATCATCCCGGCCGGGCCGTCCTCGGACGAGCGATTCGTGGCATGGGTGGTCGAGAACATCCCGCTGCGGGTGGCATGTGCAGGTGATGTGCTGGAGTTGCTGAAGATCAATGCCGATCGGCTGGCGACGGCGAGACCGCTGGCCGAGATCGGATTGACGCCGGTCTATCAGACCTTCGGTGATCGCCTGCGCCGCAAGCGCGATGACGTGTTCATGGTGTCCTATGTCGACTACACGCGATGGTATGAGCCCGTCGATGGGGTCGAGGTGCGGCAACTCTCCGGCGACCACGCCACCGACAACGCCCAGTGGTGGCTGTGGCGGGATGCGCGCGGTATCCACGTTCGGGTGCGCTACCCGGCGACCGCACGCGCCGATGCGGTGATGGACGCGGTGCTCGCCGATACCGCGTCGATCCTGGAGCAGACGGTGGATCGGGTTGCGATGTCGCGCGCCGGGGGCGCGAGCGCCTGAGCCCGGATCAGCGGATGTCGGCTGCGCGACCGGATGCGGTGCGCTCGCCCGAATACCATTCCACGGTCCCCCGGAGCCCGAAGGCCTGCCGGCGGCGCTGCGAGGTGTAGACGAGCGCGTCCTTCTGCAGTCCGATCCCTTTGGGGCCCACCAGTGCTCGCACCCGGGCCTGTAACACCGCGTCTTCGTCGGCGTCGTCGACCCGGGTCCGGGGAAAGCCACCCGACTCGAGGTACATCTCGGCGTCGATGGCCATGTTGTTGCCCACGACGGCGTAACTGCGCCGCGCGGCGGCCGGCCCGCGCAACGTACGGAGATATTCGATTCCGTGCCCGACGCGCCACAACCGGCCGACCGCATTGAACAGAATCGGCGAAAGATCCTCGTCGGGGCGCGCTTTCACCCGACCGCCGACGAGACGCTTGCCGGCGAACAAGGGCGCGATCAGGTTCGCCAGCCAGCACGACGCGGGGCGCGAGTCGGCATCGGTGCGCGCGATGACCGTTGCGCCCGAATCGATCGAGTACCGCGCCCCGGTGTCGGCGGCACAACCGGTCCCCTTGTCGCTCTCGTGGATCAGCTCGGTCGGATACCGGGGCCCGGACTCGATGAACTCACGCACCAACTCGGGTGTCCGGTCAGTGCTGTCGTTGTCCACCACCACGATCCGGCAACCGCCGAGTACTTCACGTTGCAACGGGGAATCGAAGTCCTGCTCCTGCAGTGCTTGCAGGGTGTCGACGATCAGGTGTTCCTCGTTGTATGCGGGGACGATCACCGCGACGGCCGGACCTGCGGCGTCGACGGACTCGGAACGATCGGTGGTGGAAAGGTGTTCGTCGGACATGTCGCGAGTCTAGGTATCCGGGCGGGACCCGGCCACCTCGGATCAGGCCGGGTAGGGCGATCAGGCCGGGCATCCCCCATAGCGCACCGGCAGGTCCTTGACGCCGTTGAGCCAGCCGGAACGCACCCGCCGCATCTCGCCGGTCAGCGAGATGTCGGGCAGCACGTCGGCGATCGCATCGAAGATGAGGTTCAACTCGAGCCGGGCCAGGTTGGCGCCGATGCAATAGTGTGCGCCGCTGCCGCCGAATGCCAGGTGCGGGTTGGGGTCGCGCAGGATGTCGAAGGTGAACGGGTCGGCGAAGACCTCCTCGTCGTAGTTCGCCGAACCGTAGAAGATCCCGACGCGCTGCCCCGCGGAGATGGCGACACCACCGAGTTCGGTGTCGGCCAACGCGGTTCGCTGGAATGCATTGACCGGGGTGGACCAGCGCAGTATCTCGTCGATCGCCGAGCGCGGCCGTTCCCGCCGGTAGAGCTCCCACTGCGCGGGATGCTCGAGGAAGGCGTTCATGCCGTGGGTGGTGGCGTTGCGGGTGGTTTCGTTGCCGGCGGTCATGAGCAGGATGACGAAGAAGCCGAACTCCATCTCGTCGAGTGCTTCGCCGTCGATGTCGGCCTGCACCAGCGTCGTCACGATGTCGTCTCGGGGATTCTTCCGGCGGTCCTCGGCCATCTGATACGCGTATCCCAGCAGTTCCGCATTGGCCGTGGCCGGGTCGATGGCCTGATCGGGGTCGTCGGAATTGATGATGGCGTCGACGAGTTCGTGAATGCGCGGCCGGTCCGGTTCGGGCACTCCGATGAGGTCGAGGATGGCCTGCAACGGCAGGTGGATGGCGACGTCGTCGACGAAGTTGCCGCCCGGTGTGGCGGCTGCCTCCGCGACGACGCGGCGGGCGGTCTGTGCGAGTGTGTCTTCGAGCGCACCCACCGCTCGCGGTGTGAAGATCCGGGAGATGATCTTGCGCAGGCGGGTGTGTGACGGCGGATCGTGGTTGATCAGCAGCGCCTTGGTGAACTCGATCTGATCGGCAGTCACGTACTCGGGCAGCCGGATGATCGCTCCGTTGGCGTTCGTCGACCACAGCCCATGATTGCGCGAGACCTCGCGGACGTGAGCATGTTTGGAGACCACCCAGAATCCGCCGTCGTGGAATCCGCCGCCCATGCCGGGCTCCTGGGCGTTCCACCACACCGGAGCGGTGCGCCGGAGTTCGGCGAACTCCCGACTGGGCAGGCCGCGCTCGAGGACGTCGGGGTCGGTGAAGTCGATACCCGGATCGAACGGGCAGGTCTTGGTGGTGGTCACGTTTGCTCCTCGGAATGGGGATATGGACGTAACGATGTGGAGGGCGGGCGTGTGTGCCGTGTCACCACACCATACATCACGCCCCGACACGTATGGTCATCGTTTTTCGCTCGGACTTCCGACTAGGCTGGGTTCCCATGAAACGACGGCCCTCGACGGCGCCCCGGCAACGCAGAGCGAACTGATGCGTACGCACGGATGGGCCGGTCAGGTGCCCGCCACCGACGAGGAGGCCATCGCGCGGATTCTCGCGACCACCCGTGAGGTGATCGACGAATGCGGGGAGGCGACGCGGCTGGCCGATGTGGCTCGCCGCCTTGGTGTCACCCGGCAGACCATCTATCGCTACTTTCCCAGTACCGAGGCACTGCTGTCGGCCACCGCGATCGATGCGGTGGGGGCCTTCCTGGACGGGATCGCGGGGCGCGTATTCGGTCTGGCCGACCCGGATGTGGCTGTGGTCGAAGGGGTTTGCGCGGTGCTGGAGACCGTTGCCGACGACCGTTACATGGGCATCCTGCTACGTCCGGGGCATCAGAGCCTGCCGGTGATCGGCCAGATCACCTCCGACAGCGCGGCGGTGTTCGCCCGCACCATGGTGGCGCGGATGGACGTCGACTGGGCCGAACGCGGCTACACCGATGATGATCTCGAGGTCCTCGTCGAGATCGTCCTGCGCACGCTTCAGTCGCTGATCATCGACCCGGGTCTCGAGCCGTATTCCGCTGCCGGGCGCAGAGCATTTCTGGACCGCTGGCTGGGCGCGGCGATCAGGGCGCTGCCCGCTGCACGGTGACGCCCTGCTCGGTGAGGACTCTGCACGGTGACGCCGGAACGACTGTGTCTCAGCGTGGTTCGCAGATGACGACGGGGATCTCGCGGTCGGTCCACGCGTCGTAGGCGTCGAAGTCCGCGTACAGCTCGACGAGCCGCGGCCACAGTTCGGCGCGTTCGGCGGCGGCGGCGGTGCGGGCGGTCAGTTCGTGCCGGTCCCGGCCCACCTCGATCGTCACCTGCGGGTTCGCCTGCAGGTTCAGATACCAGGCCGGATGGTGGGCCAGCCCACCCTGCGAGGCGACGACGACGAAGTCCGCGCCGCGCCGCAGATAGAGCAGCGGTGCCGTTCGTGGGCGGCCCGACTTGCGTCCGATGGTGGTCAGCAAGCACACCGGCACGGGCTTGGCGAAGGCCGCACCCATCCGCCACTTGCTGCCCAGCCGGCCACCGCTCGCCCGATAGAGCGCAGTGTTCGCTCGCGACCCGAGTTTCATCACCCGGGCGACGACGGGGGAGTCGAGCTGCGGCGGGCGCTTGTCGGGGTCCATGGTTCACCTACGTTCTGCGGCTCAGATACGTTCTAGCACGGTGCCGGTGGCCATCGCGCCGCCCGCGCACATCGTGATCAGCGCGGTCTGCTTGTCGGTGCGCTCGAGTTCGTACAGTGCCGTGGTGAGCAGGCGAGAACCGGTGCTGCCCACCGGATGTCCGAGCGCGATCGCCCCGCCGTTGATGTTGACCTTGTCCATGTCGGCGTCGTGTACCTGCGCCCAGCTGAGCACCACCGAGGCGAAGGCCTCGTTGATCTCGACGAGATCGATGTCGCCCAACGACATTCCCGCCTTGGCGAGAAGGCGTTCGGTGGCCTGGACGGGTCCGTCGAGGTGGAAATGCGGTTCGGCTCCGATGAGCGCCTGTGCGCGTAACCGGGCCCGCGGCGTCAGCCCGAGTGCGCGGGCGCGGTCTTCGTCCATCAGCAGGATCGCGGCGGCGCCGTCGGAGATCTGGGAGGAGTTTCCCGCGGTGTGGATGCCGCCGTCGATGACCGGGTTGAGCGCGCCGAGTGTCTCTGTGGTGGTGTCGCGCAGCCCCTGGTCGCGGGTGACGTCGAGGATCTTGCCGGTCAGCTCACCATTCTTGGTGCGTTCGGGTGCCTTGAAGGTGAGGACCTCGCGGTCGAAACGCCCTTCGTCCCAGGCCTGTCGGGCACGTTGCTGGCTGCGCAGGCCGAGTGCGTCGACGTCGGCGCGGGTGATGCCGCGCCGGCGGGCGATCCGCTCGGCCGCCTCGAATTGATTGGGCATGTCGACCTGCCACGAATCCGCGTGGTACGGACCGGCATTGGTGCCGACGTTGGCGCCGAGCGGTACCTGGGTCATGGTCTCGACACCGCACGCGATGCCGACCTCGATGGTGTCGGTGGCGATCAGTCCGGCGATGAGGTGATTGGCCTGCTGCGCCGACCCGCACTGGCAGTCGATCGTGGTCGCCCCGGTCTGCTCGGGCAGTCCCGCCGACAACCACGCCTTGCGGGTGATGTTGCCGGCCTGTGCGCCCGCCTGTGTCACACATCCGCCGATAGCCTGCTCGACGAGCGCGGGATCGATACCCGCTCGCTCGATGAGGCCGCGCTGCGTCAAGCCGAGCAATTCCTCGGCGTGCAGGCCCGACAGCCATCCGGCCCGTTTGCCGATCGGAGTCCGAACGGCTTCGACGATCACCGGAACGCCCATGGTGGTTCCTCTCCTCTGAGAAATCTTCGGTATCAACTCAAATTAGAACACGTTCTCGTTTGCGTCCAGCCTTGGTGACGGTGATGTGCGCTGGCGCCTGCGCAGGATCGGGCATCAACGGCAATTGTCTGGACATAGGTCCAGAAATACTGGAGTGGGACGGTCGCCCCACACCGAATTCGCACGTCTGACTGGGGCGACCGTCCAGAAAAAGGTAGAACGAGTTCTCGTGATCGGCCCGTCTCTTGTGTACCGTAGATCACATGTGAGACCGATTTCCGTTCTCATCTCACTACAGGAAACGACAGGTGGTGTGACAGTGGTCAGGACCGTCAACGTTCCCGCGGGGGAGTCGCCGACCGGGGCGGCAGCGTCGGCCGAGGATGCCGGCAACCGCGGGTTCATGATGCAGGAGGGCTGGGATTTCACCAGTCCCGCCCTGCTCGAACAAGGTATTCCGATGGAGCAATTCGCGACCTTGCGCAAGACCGCTCCGGTGTGGTGGAACGCGCAACTGCCCGGCAAGGGCGGCGGATTCCACGACGGCGGTTACTGGGTGATCTCCAAGCACGCCCATATCCGCGAGATCTCCAAGAACAACGCGGACTGGTCGACGGCGGCCGACGGCGTCATCATGCGTTTCGAGGACAGCATGACGCAAGAGCAACTCGACGTCACCAAGGCGCTGTTGATCAACCATGATCCGCCGGATCACACGCGGCTGCGCAAACTGGTCTCCAAGGCGTTCACGCCGCGCGCGGTCCAGGCGCTCGAGGACAAGCTCGATACCGCGGCGCGGACCATCGTGGCGCGCGCCGCCGAGAGCGGTAGCGGTGACTTCGTCGACGACGTCGCCGTCGAGCTCCCGCTGCTCGCGATCGCCGACCTGCTCGGGGTGCCCGAGGCTGATCGCAGCAAGCTGTTCAACTGGTCGAACAACATGATGAACTACGACGATCCGGAATTCGGCGAGGACCCGGAGATGGCGTCCGCGGAAATCCTCGGGTACGGCTACACCATGGCCGAGTCCCGGCGTAAGAACCCCGTCGACGACATCGTCTCGACCCTGGTCAACGCCGACATCGACGGACAGAGCCTCGACGAGGCCGAATTCGGGTTCTTCTTCATCCTGCTGACCGTCGCAGGCAACGAGACCACGCGTAATGCGCTCAGCCACGGCATGAACGCTTTCCTCGAACATCCCGATCAGTGGGAGCTGTTCAAGCGCGAGCGCCCGGCCACCACGGTCGACGAGATCGTCCGCTGGGCCACGCCGGTCAACTGTTTCCAGCGCACCGCCAAGCGGGACACCCAGGTCGGCGGCGTCGACATCGCCCAAGGCCAGCGGGTCGGCATGTTCTACGGGTCGGCGAACTACGACGAAGACGTCTTCGACGATCCGTACTCGTTCAACATCCTGCGAGATCCCAACCCGCACGTCGGATTCGGCGGCAACGGCGCACACTTCTGCGTCGGCGCGAACCTGGCCCGGATGGAGATCAACCTGATGTTCAACGCGCTGGCCGACTTGGTGCCCGATATCAGCCGGCTCGCCGCGCCCCGTCGCCTGCGCCACGGCTGGATCAATGGCGTCAAGGAACTCCGCGTCGACTATGGCGCGAAGTGAGACGGGGCGAAGTGAGACGGGGCGAAGTGAGATGACCACGGCCAGTGAGTCACCGGCGTATCTGACCATCGACCGCGAGAATCACCCGGCGGTGATCGCGGGGCGGCGGTCGCGGGAATGCGTCGAGGCCCGCGACAAGCAGGCCTGGATCGACAACTTCGCCGCCGAAGCGAAGGTCGAAGACCCCGTCGGCCCGTCGATGTTCGACCCCGAGGGGATCGGATTCACCGGGCACCAACGTATCTCGGAGTTCTGGGATCTCTCCATCGCGACCACCGAGTCGATCGAGTTCGTCTTCGGCGATGAGATCATCTGCGGCAACGAGGTGGCCTACGTGGGCAAGATCGTCACCCACATCGCCGGTCACGTCTCCGAGGCGCACGGGGTGTTCACTTACCGTGCCGACGCGGAAGGCAAACTGTCTGCGCTGCGGGCATTCTGGGAAGTCGAGAAGACGATCAACTCGGTGCGGCCGGCGTAGCGGTCCCTCTCACCCGCTCCGGCCGGGCGCTGTACGAAAAGTAGGGGAAGAGCTGTTCTTCCCCTACTTTTCGGTTCTTCCCCCGGAAGTTTCCTGCGGAAGAACCGGAAACTGGGGGAAGAACGGGGGTGGCGGGTGCGGGAGCGTGGTCAGTTGCCCCACCGGGTGCGGCGGCGCGGTCGGCTACCTCACGATTCCGGCGCGGCGAAGTGCCCGCAACAGCCGGCCGATGAACGCCTCGGGATTCGTCAGCTCCTTCCACGTCCAGCGGACGACGATGATCCCACGATCGCGAATTGCATCCTCGCGCAACTTCTCCTGGTAGATGACGTCCTCGGCGAGGCGATGGCCACTGGCCGCCGAGAGCCGGTGATATTTGAATCGGCCGTCGAACTCGCCGACGAGCAGCAGGCGTCCGTTCGCGTCGCGCCACCCGAAGTCGCAGCGCTTCACCGAACCGTCGTCGACGACGACCTCCGACTGCAGTTCGGGTGCCGGGAGCCGGCCGTCGTCGACGATGACGCAGCGGCTCAGGGACTCGCCGATGCTCTCGGCGAGATCGGTGGACAGTGCGGCCGCCGTGCGCAGTCGGCTGATCCCATGCTGCCGGCGCATGGCATCGACGTGGTGGCCGAGATCGAGCGGTTCGCCTCGTCGACGGGCAACGAACTGCCCGGAGTCCAGGGCGCACACCGCCTCGTGCAGCGGCGCCGTCCGCGCGACGTCGCAGATCGTCCGCCCGATGCCGGTCAGCGTGTAGCTGTCGACTGCGACGAGATCGGCCGGCGGAATGCGCGCCTGATGGATCACCAGGCCGGCCGATGCCCGGCCGGTACGTTCGGCGGTGAAGTGGACCGTGGAGATATCCTTGTGCAGCAACGGGATGTCGAGGATCGTCGCCGCGGATTGATGGCTGAGATGGCGGTCCGGCCCGCCCGCGCTCACGGCGGTGTGGATCATGGCCCGATACCGGTTCTCCCGGGCAGCAACGTCGTCGACGGCGTCGTCGGCGCCGGCCGGAACGTAGCCGCCACGCCAAACGCGCTCGATGGTGCGCTCCCGCAGCCCGCGCCGGATGTCGGCGTCGGTGCTGCCCTGCCGCAACAACTCCCGCCGCAGGGTCAGGTCATCGGCGCCGGTGCGGGACTTGTCGGGTGTTGCCATGCAGCGATGGTGTACTGCTGGAGGTGTGGGTGCTGTTGCGCTGTCCACAGCTGTGGACAGCGTCGTTGCCGGCCGAGCATCGTTGGGCGATACTGCCGCTGCCGTCGAGCTTCTTCCGCGACTTTTAGGGCCTTCCGCGGGAAACTTCCGGGGGAAGAACCCAAAAGTGGGGGAAGAACGAATCTTCCCCCACTTTTCGTCGGCCGGTCGGTCGGCCGGTGAACTCAGTGCTGCGGTTTGTCCGCACCCACCAGCCACAGCGAGAAGTATTGTGACCCACCGCCATACGCGTGACCGACGGCCTTCCTGGCATCGCGCACCTGGTGGGCGCCGGCCTTGCCCATCACCTGGATGGCGGCCTCGGCGAAGCGGATCATGCCCGACGCGCCGATGGGATTGGACGAGAGGACGCCGCCGGAGGCGTTGAACGGGATGCGGCCGCCGATCTCGGTCTCGTGCGCCTCGGTGAGCTTCCAGCCCTCGCCCTCCGCGGCGAAGCCCAGATTCTCCAACCACATCGGCTCGAACCACGAGAACGGGACGTAGATCTCGGCGGCGTCGATCTCCTCGATCGGGTTGGCGATGCCACCGGCCTTCCACAGTGCGGCCGAGGCGTCGCGGCCGGCCTGCGGGCTGACGACGTTGCGGTGCGCGAATGCCAGCGGCTCGGTGCGCATCGCGGTGGCGTGAATCCAGGCCACCGGGTCGCCGGCGGCGACGGCGGAGTCCGCAACCTGCTCGTCACCGATGACGACCGCACACGCGCCGTCCGACGACGGACACGTCTCGTCGTAACGGATGGGGTCCCAGAGCATCTGCGAAGCCATGACGCTCTCGGTGGTGATGTCGGGCTGATGCAGGTGGGCCAGTGGATTCAGCGCACCGTTACGGCGATCCTTGGCGGCGACCATGGCGCCGATGTACTCCGGCGCCCCGGACTGCCGGATGTAGGCGCGCACGTGCGGGGCGAAGAATCCACCGGCACCGGCGCCCACCGGCTTGGTGAAGGGAACCGGAATCGACAACGCCCACATGGCATTCGACTCGGACTGCTTCTCCCACGCGACGGCCAGCACCCGCCGGTGGACGCCCGCGAAGACCAGTGCCGCCGCAACATTCGCGGTCGAGCCGCCGACCGAGCCTGCGGTGTGCACGCGGATCAGCCGCTTGCCGACCGCGCCGATCGCCTCGGCCATCGCGAGTTCGGGCATCATCGATCCCTCGAAGAGGTCCGGGGCCTTACCGACGACGATGGCGTCGATCTCGTCGATGGACACCTTCGCGTCGGCCAGCGCGGCGTCGATCGCCTCGCGGCACATCCCGGCCATGGTCACGTCATGGCGTTTGGCGACGTAGTTCGTCTGACCGGTGCCCAGCACCGCCGCCCGATTGTTGTGTGCCATCAGTTCTGTTCTCCCGCATCATCGGTCGCGTCCGCGCTCAGGGTGACCACCATGTTCTGTTGCAACAGGGGACCGCTCGTCGCATGGGCGACGGCGGTACCGGCGTTGCCGCCGAGGATCTCGGTTGCCGCGTAGCCGATCCGCTGCAGCCCGGCCGAGAACAGTGAATTGCCCGTCAGCACACCGCCGGACGGGTTGGTCCGCACCGAATCCGGCAGGCCCAGCGCATTGCGGACGATCAATTCCTGATGCGTGTAGGGCGCGGCGATCTCGGCGACGTCGACGGAGCGGCTGAGTCCGCCGAAGGCGGTGTCGGCGGCCAATACGGTCGACGGCGACACCGTCAGGTCACGGGCGCCGAAGTTCGGGGTGTCGATGCGATGATCCCAGCCGGTGACGAAGGCCGGGTTGGCGACGAGCTCGCGGGCGCGCCGCTCACTGGCGAGGATGACCGCCGCCGCGGCATCGGTGTATGGCGCGATGTCATGCGCGCGCAACGGGTTTGCGACGTAGTCGGCGGCGAGTAGGTCGTCGACGGCACCGCCGGTGGTCCGGGCGGCCACCGCGGCCATGTCTTCCTCGGTCCAGGTGCCGGCGTCCAAGCCGGCGCGTGCCTGCAGAGCGGCGAGCTCGCGGGCCCGCGGCCACAGCGGCGCCACGGTGTAGGGGTCGGTCTGCAACGCCAGCGTCAGATCCGAGTCGCCCGCGGTGGCCTTGCCGAATCCGTAGGCCAGGGCGAGATCGACCTCACCCGTGGCGATCTTGACCCACGCCTCATACAGTGCCCACGCGCCGTCCATCTCCACATGGGATTCGTTGATCGGCGGCATCGCCCCGATGGAGTCGATGGCGGAGATGAACGAGAAGGCGCGTCCGGCAAGGTAATCCGACGATCCGCTGCACCAGAACTCGATGTCGGTGCGGCTGATCCCCAGCTCGGCATAGAGTTTCGCGAAACAGGGGATCAGCATCTCCACGCCGTTGGTGGTGCCGTGCGTCCCGACGACGTTCGGGCTGTGTGCGAACCCGACGATCGCTATCCGTGGCAGGGTCATTGCGAGATGTCCTTTTGGTGATTCGGAGTCTGGATGGGACGGGGTCCGGCAGGCGCTCAGAGGAATTCGCGGTAGGACGCGAAGTCGGCGTCGGGTTCACCGGTGGGCCGGAAGTGGCTGATGCTGCCCAGGGACAGTTCACGCTCCGCGGCGGGCGCCCACACCGCCTGCACCCGCATACCCATCCGGACCTCGTCGGCCGGGCAGTCGAGAATCAGGTGCAGGAACGGGATGTCGGTGCCGTCGAGCAGCACATAGGCCGCCACGTATGGCGGTGTGATGCGCTGACCCTGGAACGGGACGTTGACGATGCAGAAGGTGGTGACAGTACCGGTGTCGGGCAACTCGACCCGCTCGAGAGCCGGCGCGCCGTCGGACGGACTGACCTTGCGCGGCGGGAAGTACACCCGGCCGGCGTCGACGCCCGTGCCGATCCGCGAACCGTAGAGCTTTCCGGCCTTGAGTCCCTCCAGATACCAGGATTCCTCTTCGGTCGCCGAATGGGTGATCGTGGTGGTGATCGGGGTGGTGATGACGACGTTGCCGTCGGCGCCGACCTTGGTACCGGAGTCGTCGGCGGTGTCGTTGGGCGCGGCCGGGGTCGGGGACTGGCCGGGTGCGAAGTGGCTGATGTCGTCGATGCGCCCGGTTCGCGCCGCCCGCCAGCGGGCGTGCACGCGCAGCCCGGTGTGCAACTCGTCGGGCGAGTCGACGCGGACCGCGTGCAGCAGGGCGGTGTCGGCGCCGTCGAGGCGGATCAGCGCCCAGGCGAAGGGCACATCGAGCGGTTGCGGGCCGGCGGGTTCGGGATTCCACGTCCATGTGGTGACGGTGCCGACCGTGGCCACGTCGACGAGTTCGGTGGTGTGCGCCCCGGTTGTCGGATCGAATTCGACCGGCGGGACCGCGACCTTGCCGTCGCTGCCCTTGGAACCGACGATCCGGCCGTCGCGCAGTGCGAGCGCGAACTGCGAGAGCACCGGCCCCAATGACCGCGTGTATCCGAAGGTATTGGTCAGCGGGGCGGTGAGGACGGCGTGCTGCGGTGGCGGAACGTCCGCCGTCGGATCGGGGACTCGGGCGCGGCCGGATGTTGCGATGGTGCTCACACCATCGAGTAGAACACGTTCTAGTATTGGATACAAGGCGCACGTCGTCGCGCCACCGACCGACGCAGGGAGAGGACGGCACCTGCCGTGAAACTGGCTTTGCAGCTTGGCTATTGGGGAGCGGGCCCGATTCCCGATGCGCCTGATCTCGTCGCGGTGGCCGAGGCCAGCGGATTCGACGCCGTGTTCACCGCCGAGTCCTGGGGCTCGGACACCTACACGCCGCTGGCCTGGTGGGGCGCGGCGACGTCGCGGATCCGGTTGGGAACCGCGGTGTCACAGCTGTCCGCGCGGCCGCCGACCACGCTGGCGATGGCCGCATTGACCCTCGATCACCTTTCCGGCGGCCGGCACATCATCGGCCTGGGCGTGTCCGGACCGCAGGTGGTGGAGGGCTGGTACGGGCAGCCGTTCGCGAAGCCGTTGGCGCGCACCCGGGAATACGTCGAGATCGTCCGGTCGGTGCTGGCGCGGGAGGCCCCGGTGCGCAGCGACGGTCCGCACCATCCATTGCCGTATCCGGCCGGCGCCCCGGGCTCGACGGGACTGGGCAAGGCGCTCAAGCCGATCACGCATCCGCTGCGTGCCGACATCCCCATCTGGCTCGGCGCCGAGGGGCCACGCAACGTGGCGCAGACCGCGGAGATCGCCGACGGCTGGCTGGCCATCTTCTACAGCCTTGCCCTCGCCGATCAGTACGAGCAGTGGCTGGCCGACGGATTCGCCCGGCCGGGAGCGCGCCGCACACGCGCGGAGTTCGAGGTGGCGGCCACCGTCCAGGTGGCCATCACCGACGACGTGCCGGCGGCCATCGAACGCTACCGACCTTCGACCGCCCTGTACGTCGGCGCTATGGGCGCGGCGCAGAAGAACTTTCACGCCCAGCTGTACCGGCGGATGGGATACGGCGAGGCCGTCGACGCCATCGGCAGGCACTTCCGTGCGGGGCGCAGGGCAGAGGCGATCGCGGCGGTGCCCGACGAGATGGTGTGCGAGACGCTGATCGCCGGAACTGCCGACTCGGTGCGCGCGCAGATCAAGCAATGGGAGGCGGCCGGGGTCGACATGCTGATGGTCACCGCCCGCGACGTCGAGACCATCGAGACGCTGGCCACGCTCTGCTGAGTGCTCGAGCGCTCGGGCTCAGACCTGCGCGGCTGCCGGAACGCGTCGTGGGGTCAGGGTGAGGTGAAAGTCTTTGGGCACCATGGTGAGCCGCTCGTCGACGGCGAGTTCGTAGTCGGGCTCGGGGGTGAGGTCGTAACGGTGGAGCAGACTCGCGAGTACCAGGACTGCCTCGTGCAGCGCGAACTGTCGGCCGATGCAGGCCCGCAGGCCGGTGCCGAACGGCTTGTAGGAGTGGGCCGGGCGCTTCTTGACGTTCGCGGGGAGAAACCGGTCCGGATCGTAGACGTCCGGACGGTCCCACACCGCGGGGTCACGGTGGACCAGGCCGAGAACGATGATCGCCCAGTCGTCGGTGCGCATCGGGACCTCGCCGTCGATCACGGTGTCGGCCCGCGGGCTGCGGGCAAAGGCGGGCACGGTCGGCCAGATGCGCAGGGCCTCGTCGAGACAGCGCCGGATGTAGCGGAAGTGCGGAACCTGCTCGAAGGTGGGCATCGCCTGTGGGTCGGCGCCGAGTATCTCGTCGGTCTCGGCTTGCGCACGGGCCAGGCAGTGCGGATTCTGCGACAGGTAGTACAGAGTGAAAGACAGTGCCCCGGAAGTCGTTTCGTGTCCGGCGACCAGGAACGTGAGGATCTGGTGGCGGATGTTGAGCATCGAGAGCTTCTCGCCGGTCTCGGGGTGGGCGACGTTGAGCATGATGCCGAGCAGGTCGTCGCGCCGGGGATCTCCGGCCCGCTTGGCGATGACCTCGTCGAGCATGGAGTCGACGTAGCCTTGATCCCCCGCGTTGCGCCGGTCGAGGTAGGCCATCAGGAAGCGTCCGCCCGGTGCGGTGCCGAGGCCGCCTTTGCGCCGCCCGGTCTGCAGGGCGTGGATCATGGCCGTGATGAACGGGTGCCGCTGGGTCGACGAGAAGGACCCGAAGTCCTGACTGAAGGCCGTTCGGGTCAGCGTCTCGAGCGTCAACTTCGTCATGTCGGAGGTGACGTCGGCCCGGTTGTCGCGCCGATCCCAGTACGCGAAGAGTTCGCTTGCCGTCTCGATCATCGTCGGATGGTAGGAGCGTATTGCCGCCTTGGTGAATGCGGGCATCAGGAGTTCGTGTGCCAGTTGCCAGTTCGACTCGTCATTGAATGCTGTGAACAAGCCGTCGCCGGCGTACTGGCGCAGCGCGGTGATCGCCGGCGGCAACGCCTTGCAGAAGCGGGTCTCGTCGCACAGTTCGGCGGTCAGGGCGGCCGATGCGACGAACACGAACTTCTGCCGGAAGACCTGGAATTCGAAGATCGGCCCGAGGTCGGCGCCCCAGTCGAGAATGCTGAGCACCGGTTGGCGCGGATCGGATACGCCGAGGTCGCCGACGATCCGGCGGCGTCTGCCCGCGTGCGGGAATTGCCGACCGGACCAGTCGTTGTTCAGCGGGCGTCGGAACACGTCTCTGACCCTGCTCGCCGCAGACCGGACTGTCAAGGAGGTCATTCGCCGGTGAAGACCGGCTTCTCCTTGGCGGCGAATGCCTTCGGCCCGACCTTGGCGTCCTTGCTCTGGAACACCGAGATGCCGATCGGCGCCTCGATCGCGAAGGCGTCGAGTTCGTTGAGCCCCTCGGTCTGGCGGATGGTGCGCAGGATCGCCTGCACGGCAAGGGGGCCGTTGTCGCAGATCGACTGTGCGAGTTCCAGAGCCTTGTCCAGCGCGGTGCCATCGTCGACGACGTGTCCGATGAGGCCGAACTCCTTGGCCTCCTCGGCATCGATGTGACGCCCGGTGAGCAGGATGTCGCAGGCGACGGTGTACGGGATCTGCCGCACGAGGCGGACTGCGCTGCCGCCGAGCGGAAACAACCCCCAACGTGCTTCGGACACACCGAATCTGGCGCTGCGGCCGGCGACCCTGATGTCGGTGCCCTGCAGGATCTCGGTGCCGCCGGCAATGGCGGGGCCCTCGACCGCGGCGATCAGCGGCTTGGTCAGGCGCCGGCCCTTGAGCAGGGCCGGCAGCGCCTCCGGATTCCAGGTGCCCTGCTTGACGGTGTCACCTGGGGCGTTGCGCGACATGGTCTTCAGGTCCATGCCGGCGCAGAAGGCGCCGCCTGCCCCGGTGAGGATGGCGGCGCGGATCTCGGGGTCGGCGTCGACGCGGTCCCAGGCCTGCGTCATGATCGCCATCATCTCCGCCGACAGCGCGTTGCGGGCCTCGGGACGGTTCATCGTGACGATGAGAACGTGCCCTCGCTGTTCGACGAGGCAGTGCGGTGCCGGGACGGTGGTGGGCTCGGTATGCGGCATCGTGGTCATCTCGACCCCCAAGATCGGTGAGGCGGTTCGGCGGAAACATAGGGTTGCCGAAAACGATAACACGTTCTAGTTTTGTCCCATGGCATTTACCATCGGGGACCTCATCGAGCATGCCGTCGACCTCATGCCCGACCGCATCGCACTCGAATCGGGGGACCGTTCGCGGACTTACGCCGAGCTCGAGGCCCGCAGCAATGCGCTGGCCCACCATCTGCGGGGCCTCGGTGTACGGCCAGGCGACCGAGTGGGTCTGTACAGCCGGAACACCATCGAATCGGTCGAGGCGATGGTGGCGATCTTCAAGGCGCGGGCGGTGATGGTCAACGTCAACTACCGCTACGTCGAGGCCGAGCTCGACCACATCTTCACCGACTCCGGCATGACTGTTCTCTTCCACGAACGGCAGTACTCGCCGCGGGTGGCCAACGTCCTGTCGGACGGGGGCTCAGCGGACGGGGGCTCAGCGGACCGGGGCGGCCACGAGTCTGCCCGGCCGGTCATCGCCCACCGGGTGGTCATCGACTCCGACACCGACGCCGACTCCGACGCCGACGCCGACTCCGGCACCGAAGTAGGCGCGGTGGCGTCCCCGGTCGACTTCGAGGAGGCGATCGCCGCGTCGTCGACCGAACGCGACTTCGAGGAACGCTCCGACGACGACCTCTACATGCTCTACACCGGCGGGACCACCGGAAAGCCCAAGGGCGTGGTGTGGCGTCAGGAAGACATCTGGCGGGTGCTCGGCGGCGGCATCGACTGGAGTACCGGGCAGCCGGTCACCGACGAGTGGGAACACGCGCGTATTGGCGAAGCGGGCGGCCAGCTCGTTCGGTTCGCGATCCCGCCGTTCATCCACGGTGGCTCTCAGTGGGCGGTGTTGCAGGCACTTTTCGGCGGCGGAAAGGCGATCGTCTATCCCGACTTCGACGCAGACGAGGCCTGGGCGGCCATCGAACGGCACGGCGTCCACGTCGTGTTCATCACCGGTGACGCCATGGGCCGCCCGATGATCGAGGCACTCGGCCGGCGGGACTACGACACCTCCACCCTGTTCACGGTGGCGTCGTCGGCGTGCCTGTTCTCCCCGAGCATCAAAGACCAATTCGTGGAGAAGTTCCCCAACGCCATCATCATCGACGCGATCGGCTCGTCGGAGACCGGATTCGGCGGGATGGCCGTCGTGGCGAAGGGGCAATCGCACGTGGGCGCGCCACGTGTCAACGCCGACAAGCAAACCCACGTCCTCCGGCCGGACGGCTCGCAGGTGACGCCGGGTAGCGGCGAGGTCGGGGTGCTGGCGCGCACCGGGCACATCCCGCTGCGCTATCACAACGATCCGAAGAAGTCGGCGGCGACCTTCAAGGCGTTCAACGGGATTCGCTATTCGATCCCCGGCGACTACGCGCGCGTCGAGTCCGATGGCACGATCACGATGCTCGGACGGGGGTCGGTGTCGATCAACACCGGCGGCGAAAAGGTGTATCCCGAGGAGGTCGAGGCCGCACTCAAGGCGCATCCCGACGTCTTCGACACCGTCGTCGTCGGCGTGGCAGATGACCGGTTCGGGCAACGCGTCGCCGCCGTCGTCGCCACCCGCGACGGCGCGCGTCCGACGCTCGGTGAGCTCGCCGACGTCGTGCGGAAAGAGCTGGCGGGCTACAAGACTCCTCGAAGTGTCTGGTTTGTCGACGAGATCAAGCGCTCACCCGCCGGGAAGCCGGATTACCGGTGGGCGGCGGCGATCACCGAGGGCGGACCGGCCGACGAGACCGCCGAGGCCGCCCGGCCCGCGAACGCTGCGGCAACGCGATGAAGACCGAACTGGCGGCCCGCTTCGGGATCGACTATCCGATCTTCGGCTTCACACCGAGTGAACATGTCGCCGCCGCGATCAGCCGTGCCGGCGGGTTCGGAGTGCTCGGGTGTGTGCGATTCAACGACCCCGAAGAACTCGACGAGGTTCTCGAGTGGATGCACGAGAACACCGACGGCAAGCCGTTCGGGGTCGACGTGGTCATGCCCGCCAAGATTCCCACGGAGGGCAGCCACACCGATCTCGATGCGATGATCCCGCCGGAGCACCGTGCCTTCGTCGAACGCACCCTCGACGACCTCGGGGTGCCGCCGCTACCTGACGGCGAACGGGTCAACGCGGGCGTGCTGGGCTGGCTGCATTCGGTGGCCCGGTCACACGTCGACGTCGCCATGACACATGCCGACAAGTACGGGCAGATCAAGCTCATCGCCAACGCGCTCGGTTCCCCGCCCGCCGACGTCATCGCCGCCGCACACGACCACGGGGTGTCCGTCGCCGCGCTGGCAGGCGCGAAAGACCATGCGCGACACCATGTCGAGGCCGGCGTGGACATCGTCATCGCGCAGGGATACGAGGGTGGCGGCCACACCGGCGAGGTGACGTCGATGATCCTGTGGCCCGAACTCGTCGACGCCGTCGGCGATCGCGCCCCGGTGCTCGCCGCCGGTGGCGTCGGCAGCGGCCGCCAGATCGCCGCCGCGATAGCCCTTGGGGCGCAGGGTGTCTGGATGGGAACGTACTGGCTGACCGCCGCGGAGTACCGACTGGGAATGGCCGACGGCCAGGAGGGCCCCTCGACGGTCCAGCGGGCGCTGCTGGATGCGACGTCGCGCGACACCGTGCGTCGGCGCATCTACTCGGGCAAGCCGGCGCGACTGCTCAAGACGTCCTGGACCGACGCATGGGATGCGGTGGGTGCGCCCGAGCCGCTGCCGATGCCGTTGCAGAACATCCTGGTCTCCGAGGCGCATGCGCGGATCTCGGCGTCCGACGATCCCGGCGTCGTCGCCATGCCTGCCGGCCAGATCGTCGGACGGCTCAACGCGATCACCCCGGTCGCCGAGCTCATCGCCGACATGGTCAGCGAATACGACGAGGCCGTCGCCCGGATGCAGAAGACCCTCGAGCGGTAGTTCCGGCAGTCACCGGGCGCCGGCGCCGAACTCTGTGGAGTTGTCAAGGTACGGATGCGGTCCCGGTGGGCCGGGTGCGGGTCGGGAAAGTGTTGTGGGGCAGTGTGTTCAGGCGGCGACGTTGTCGAGGCGTAGGGTGCGTCGGTGGTAGGCGGGAAGTGGTCGGCGGTGTGGGTCGATCGTGGCGGGTGGGATCAGCCATGGATGCCGGTCGAATCCCATGATCACTTCCCACCCGTGATGATGCACATCATCGTGGCAGTTGGTGCACAGTAGGCAGCCGTTGTCGAGGTCGGTGGCGCCGCCGTCGGCCCAATGGGCGAGGTGGTGGGCTTGGGTACGTGCTGCTGGCGCACCGCATTTCACGCAGCATCGGTCGCGTACGAGGAGTGCTTTGCGTTGTCCGGGGGTGAACAGGCGTTTCTCCCGTCCGACGTTCAAGGGGACTCCGTTGTGGTCGCGGACGATCATGGTGATCGAGGTGTCGCAACACAATGCTTTCGCGGTGGCGGGCGTGACCGACCCCATGAACTCGAGCGCAGACAGCTTCGGGGTGTCGGCGGGTATGGTCAGTAACACTCCGCCGGTGGGTTTGCACGACACGGTCTCGTCGGTGAGCCCCTTCGCCGCGAGCTCCAAGATGGTTTCGAGAGCATCAGCACGTCTGCGTTCAGCTTTCCGCGGATCGAGCGAACCGTCGGGCTGAGGCTTTGGTGCGGAGAGTGTTTCGACGAGGCTGTGCAGCTTCTCGCCGACGACCGCATCGAGGTTGGCGTGCACGTCCAGACGTCCGTCGTCGGTCTGGTGGTAGCCGAGTTCGTTGATCGTCTTGTCTTCGCCCGCGGGTAGTCCACCGTCGGCCTCGGCGATCTGGTTGCCGAGGGTGCGGGCGTGGTCGCGGATGTCGGCGGGGGTGGCGCCGGCGAAGTAGTGCGAGAGC